>JANPMB010000036.1:0-12413 GCA_031422615.1 Amoebophilaceae bacterium | reverse complement strand
TCTATGTCTCTACCCTCCATCAGCATCATAGACATTCTCATCTTTGTCGTCTTCTTTGCTCTTAATATCATCGTAGGGTTTCGGTACAGAGGCAAGCGCCAATCTTTTCGAGAATACGCTATCGGCGATAAAAAATTCTCTACCGCTACGCTCACCGCTACGCTTGTGGCTACAGTCATGTCTGGCAGTGCGTTCTTTGTCGGTCTTGAGAATACCTACCAAAAAGGGCTCTATTATGCGTTGGCAACCATGATCGGTGCTACAGCACGCATGCTCATTACGGGTCGCATCGTAGGGCCACGCATGGGCAAGTTGAGGGACAATGTTTCGCTGCCCGATGCCTTAGGAAAGTTGTATGGTAAGTATGTTCAGCTCATCGCGGGGATCAGTTGTGTGGTCCTTTCTGTGGGCTACATCGCTGTCCAGTTCAAGATCATAGCCAAGATATTGGCAATCGTGTTTAACTATGAGAGTCCGATCATCGTCATCATCGCTGCGGCAATCGTGACACTCTACTCGCTCTCAGGAGGTGTCAAAGCAGTTACCTTCACAGATGTCCTTCAGTTTTTCACCTTTGGCACACTACTACCCATCCTCGCCCTAACCATTTGGAATAACCTACAAGACCACGGCCAAGTTGTACACATGCTCAAAACCAACCCCCTGTTCAGCCTCAAAGAGGTGATCGGGTGGACGCCTGAGTTTCTAGAAACACTTGCCTTGATGGCCTATTTTGCCATTCCAGAGCTTGCTCCAGAGCTTTTCCAGCGCATCGCTATGGCTAAGGACACGACCCAAGTAAAACACTCCATGACCTGGGCTGCTGTTATATGCTTGGGACTGGAGTTATGCATCATATGGATTGCCATCTTGCTCCTGGCCGACCAGGCAGGACTCGCATCCAACGAGGTCGTTCCCTACATGGTCAATACACACCTGTACACAGGTCTTAAGGGGCTATTAGGTATCGGCGTCATTGCCCTAGCCATGTCTACGGCCGACTCTACCATCAACTCTACCGCTGTCATCATTGCCAACGACGTCTTGCCGCCGCTTAAGCTGCAGAAAGAAGGCTCTTTGAAGGCTGCTAAAAACGCTACCCTGTTCCTGGGAATATTTGCCGTACTCTTAGCCCTGCGCATACCAGGGTTGTTGGACCTTATCTTATTCTCTGCTTGCTTCTACGCGCCCATTGTCGTCGTACCCATGCTCCTTGCCATCTTTGGGTTCCAGACCAGCAGAAGAGTGGTGCTCCTAGGCATGGGCGCGGGGGCTGCTGCCGTGTCCTTCTTTCTATTTGTACTGCATTGGGACGAAGTTATATGTATGCCTCCCAGTCTACTCGCCAACCTCATCGTTATGCTCGGTGCGCATCATCTGCTGCAAGAAAAAGGCGGCTGGGGACATAATGAGCTACGAAACAAAGAAGAGGAGAGACTGTTTCGCTTACTCCAGCCCCCTTGGCAAGATCAAATTACGCCCAATCCAAAATTTAAACTCCGCGATTACCTTGAGCGTACCTTACCCACCGAAGACTATTTCTATAGTTTATTTGGATTTTATGTCTTCACAGCTACTTACGCTTCGTTCTATCTGATTCCTCATGAAATTATACCCCAGTTTGGAACCCTTTACAGGGCGATGCAGTACTCTGTGATGTTGATGTTTACCACTTTTCTAGCTTTTCCAATCTGGCCCAGTATGATGCAAGCAAAACGCTTGCTCACATGGCTATGGCCCTTGTGTGCTTTCTATGCACTTTTTTTAGTAGGGGGTACGCTTGTGGTCCTCAGTGGTTTTGCTAAATCGCAGATACTGATCTTCATGCTCAACTTTGTTATGGCCGTATTGCTGCTGCACTGGCCCATAGCCATAGTCATGGCGGTGAGTGGTATAGTGCTGGTGATCGTAGGATTTAGCCAGCATACTGATCTGTCGAGCACACTGCGCAACTTAGATACGTTACAGTTTCGGCTTTCTTACGGGTTACTACTATTCAGTAGTTTTCTCATTGCACTCTTTAAACATAAGCAAGCCTATGATTTGCTAGCACAACGCAACAGAATACTTTCTAAAGATCGTAAAGTAACACAGCAGGAGTTGGTCAAAACATTGGGGCATGAAGCCCGTTTCTTCTCTGAGATCACAACAGCAGGGAGCAATGTCTTAGAGGCAGTCAAAAAGCAAGTAGATGATTTTGTACAACAGGCCCAAGCGTTGAAAAAGACACAACAGCTTACTACCACACAGCATTCACTAGAGGGTGCCTACCAAGTGCTGAAAGATGCGATAGCATACTTTCAAAATGTGATCTATCGTGTACAAGGCTACCTTAAACTTGAAGTAAGCTACATCATGATAGACAAGCTACTGGCTGGAGCGCTAGCCGTTTTTCAGGCACAGTACACACAGCAACAGCCCCGGCCGCGCATCACTAATACTACTACGTTGAAAGCACTGGAGTGTGATCCTCCCAAAGTACAACAACTGCTCGTCAATGCTTGGCTTTATGCCAAGAAACACAATGATCCACAGAAGCCCATCTTTTTAGGTATTCAAACAACCGCCTTAGGTTATCCAATCGCCTCTATAAAAGACTATATCAAAGAGGTGCCTGCCCTCTACATCACGATCAGCAACCAGGCTGTATTGCCAGTGCCTAAAAAGTTGTATATGGGCGCCATGGGCAATACTTCTTTCCAAGTGCCGCGGTCTATGGAAGAGTTGCCCATACTAGATAATCAACGCATTGTAGACGCCCATTATGGCACCGTAGAATGGATACAGGAGAGCGAAAATATAATCACTCAGGCGTATGTGCTTCCTGTATACTTGCGTGAAGTGAGACCTAGTATGATGGATCTGCCACAAATGGAGGTGGGTAGTGTAGAAGAAAGGGTGTCTCACGAAGTATTGCCAGAAGAGACTGCACTATTGAAGAGACTGCAAGACGAAACGCCCATTGACATGAGTTTAGCACAAAAAGCCATCATCTACATCAAGAAGTATCATGGCTACATGAAAAGGAAGTCGGGAGAACCTTTTTATTTGCATCCTATTGCAGCTGCAGATATTATACTCAGCTACACCGAAGATCAGGCAGCGATCTTGGCTGCCCTGCTCCATGATATCGTAGAAGACACACCACTGACCCTATCAGAAATTGGGGTAGTATTTGGTCCCGAGGTGGCAGCTATCGTCAATAAAGTCACACATCTAGATGGCCAGTTCCGGCGCATTAGCATGGATGCCCACGAAAACGTTCGGCAACTTCTTGAAGAAACAGATGTGCGTGTGCTACAAGTGAAACTAGCGGACCGTCTGCACAACATGCGCACCATCCAGGGCCACCCTTCACTCGAAAAGCAGAAAAAAATAGCTGAAGAAACGTTAGGTCTATTTGTACCTATTGCTAGGTACCTCGGTCTTAAGCAGATTAAGGAAGAGTTACAAGAACTTGCTGCTGCAGTGATGCAAAAAGTGTGAAGAAAAACCATGCGCCAACACCGATGCAAGATGGCTGAGTAATGATGGAGGTGAGTTATTTATATGGATTCGTGATTGGTCGCTGCGTATCTTCGCTGTTGAGCTGCTAAACCCAATGCATGATGCTGCGAGACCATGTTCTATTAAATCTGATTAAGAAAGAAAGGCAGCGACAAGAGCAAGGCCTAGAGTTAATTGCCTCTGAAAATTTTGTTTCTCAGCAGGTGATGGAGGCAGTAGGGAGTGTGCTTACCAATAAGTATGCGGAGGGTTTGCCAGGCAAAAGGTATTATGGAGGCTGTAGGGTAGTCGATGAGATAGAGACGCTGGCCATAGAGCGGGCTAAACAGTTGTTCAATGCGGCTTGGGCCAATGTGCAGCCCCATTCAGGAACGCAGGCCAATGCAGCAGTGATGATGGCCATTCTTAACCCAGGTGATAGGATCTTGGGTTTTGACTTGGCGCATGGAGGTCACCTAACGCATGGATCGCCGGTGAATTTCTCTGGAAAACTGTATCAAGCTTCCTTCTATGGCGTCAGTAGAGAAACAGGTCTTATTGACTGGGAAGAGGTAGCCACTATTGCTGATCGTACAAAGCCGAAGCTCCTCATTTGTGGAGCTTCTTCCTATGGCCGTGACTGGGATTATGCGAAGCTACGCAGCATTGCGGACCAGGTGGGTGCATTTTTGATGGCAGATATTGCACATCCTGCGGGGCTCATTGCGCGGGGGTTACTGAATGATCCTTTGCCCCATTGCCATTTCGTGACTACTACCACGCACAAAACCTTGCGTGGCCCTAGGGGTGGCATGATTCTGATGGGCCAGGACTTTGAGAATACGCTGGAAGCCAAGACTGCTCAAGGGATGTTAAAAAAGATGTCTGCGGTTTTGGATAGCGGTGTGTTTCCTGGCACACAAGGAGGACCACTGGTGCACATGATCGCAGCCAAGGCCATTGCCTGCCAGGAGGCAATGAGTGATGCGTACTTTGAATACATCTTACAAGTGCAGAAAAATGCGCGTCAGATGGCTCAGTCTTTTGTAGACAGGGGTTATGAGGTAATATCAGGGGGTACTGACAATCATCTGGTACTCGTTGACTTAAGCAATCAAGGAATTACAGGCAAGCAAGCAGAGAAAGCACTTGATCAGGTTGATATTACGATCAATAAGAATATGGTTCCTTTTGATACAAGATCATCTTTTGTTACTTCTGGTATGCGCCTGGGTACACCAGCGATTACTACCAGGGGCATGAAAGAACCAGACATAGTACGCATCGTTACCCTGATCGATACAGTACTGAAAAATCTTGAGGATATACCACAGCATAGGACTGTGAAGCACGAAGTAAATGCTTGGATGCAAGGGTTCTCTTTGCCCATTTAAACAAACCTAATTGAGTGAATATACCATACTGTGTCTGACTCCGATGAAAAGTACCTACCCTTTTGGGAACATCTAGAGGTGTTGCGGTGGCATATCATTCGTTCGCTAGCAGCCATCTTGACCATGGCGTGCATTGCTTTCTCGTCTAAAGAGTTCGTATTTCACACCCTTGTCCTGGGCCCATCTCGGCCTGATTTTTGGACTTATCGGATGCTTTGCCGGTTGGGGGAGTTGTTGGATACACCCGCCCTGTGCATTCACCAGCTCCCCTTTACCCTACAGAGCAGACAACTGGCGGGCCAGTTTACAATGCACGTGCATGCTGCGCTTGTTCTAGGACTCATCGGTGCTTTTCCTTATGTGCTTTGGGAACTAGGGTGCTTTGTCAAACCAGGTATGCCGATGAAAAAAAGTGGAATAATCCATGCCGGCGTTTTTATTGTGGCCTTATTATTCATGCTGGGTACTCTTTTTGGCTACTACATCATCACCCCTTTGGTCATCCACTTCTTGGCTAATTATCAATTAGCCCCCAGCATTGTCAATAGGTTTGACATTGTTTCTTACATATCCACGGTCGCTACCCTAACCCTGGCCTGTGCCTTCACGTTTCAACTTCCTGCAGTTGTATATGGCTTGGCCAGGGTAGGTATGGTAACGGCGTGCAGCATGCGTACTTATCGCAAACATGCGATTGTGGTTATCCTGATCTTAGCAGCTATCATCACCCCACCCGACGTGATGAGCCAGCTTCTCATTGCTGTTCCGTTGGTGGCCCTTTATGAGTGTAGTATTCTCATTGCGCAGTTTGTAGCAAACAGAGATCGAGCATAGTACCTATTATTTTGGAGGTTCTGCCCTGGTGCTTAACGAAGCGTTGCATGTTTTGACAGCAGCAGCGCCTCCACAAGGCTTGGTACATTGTGGTCGTGCCGCCAATTTGAGTTGACCGCTGCAAACAGATAGCTATGCTCCGTAATATCTTATACTCCTTTCCAGTACAACTTCTTGTGAACCATCTTAAGAAGAACAAAACGCTACTGTTCTTTTGGTTCATTCTATTTGGAGCCATTACAGGCAATTTAGGCGGCTTCTTAGGGCTACGTCATCTCCTTCTAGCCCCCGAATATTTGGGCCAAAGTGGGTTTTGGAGTTTTGGCATCATGGGCGTTGCCATGGGCGGTTTTACGATGGTCTTTCATAGCACCACTTGTATCATTGACATACATAAGTTTCCTTTTGTAGGCGCTTTGTCACGACCTTTTGCCAAATTTTGTCTCAACAATAGCATCATACCGCTTGCTTGTCTGGTCACTTACCTTGTCTCTATCGTCCACTTTCAACGGGTAGACCAACAGAGCACACCGATGGCTGTTGTGATCAAGGTACTAGGACTGCTCACAGGCTTCACATTAATAGCGCTCTTGATGTTTGCCTACATGGTCGTCACAAACAAGGATATCTTTGGTTACCGAGCGCAGAGTATGACCAGGCGGCTTAAGCAGGCCTTGCTTGATAGAATAAATCCCATCCGAAAACTCGTGGCTGCCGAAAAAAATAGGTGCAAAATAGTCAGCTACTTCGATACTCCTTATCGTATTGGTTATACCAAAAACTTGGATAAGTATTATGACCCATGTGTTGTCGTGCAAATATTCAAGCAAAACCGACTTCACCTGATCTTTTTTGAGCTCATGGCTGTGGCCCTTTTGTTTGCCTTAGGTTTTTTTGGGCATCATGCATTCTCTCAGATACCTGCTGCCGCCAGCGGCATTTTGTTCTTGGCCATTCTCATGATGCTCACTGGCTTTCTCGCATTTTGGACTAGGGGTTGGGCATCTACGACGATCATCATTTTTGTAGTGATTCTCAATGCGCTTACTGAATGCGGACTCACCCTTGGTGCTAAGGAAAGCCATGCTTTTGGACTATGCTATGAAGCGAGCAAGGCCGACTACTCACTTGCAAAGGTCAGACAGGTCAACAGCGGGGATAATTATCTGAAGGACAAGCGTACCACACTGCAGATTTTAGATAACTGGCGCAAGAAGTTCCCCGCTACAAAAGCCCCTAAGCTGGTTATAGTTTGCGCCAGTGGTGGCGGGCAAAAAGCAGCCTTGTGGGTAATGAAGGTATTGCAAACAGCTGACAGCATCACCAAGGGCAAGCTGATGGAGCACACGATGCTGATGAGTTGTGTTTCTGGAGGAGCCTTGGGAGCTAGTTATTTTAGAGAGTTGTGTTTAAGAAGAAAGCTGGGAGAAGCCATTGATCCTTATGATCAGAAACACTTGGATAAAATCGCGTACAACGCGCTCAATCCTATTGTTTTCAATCTGGTAACCAATGACATATTGCTTGATGTCAATAAGTTTCAATACCAGGGCATCACTTACCGAAGAGATCGGGGGCACGCCCTTGAGGACCAAGTCAATAAGCAGACAGATCGCGTCCTAGAAAAACCTCTCAAAGCTTACCAAGAACCAGAGTTTACAAGTACCATCCCTATGTTGTTCTTGACGCCTACCATCATCAACGATGGGCGCAAGCTTTTTATCTCTCCCCACAATGTTTCTTACATGGGAACAGATTTTACAGAAGGAGAGTTTTCTGAGGAAACTAGTAAGGTAAAAGGCATTGATTTCATGCGTTTTTTTCAGGACCAGGGGGCTGAGAACCTACGCTTTCTAAGCGCTTTAAGAATGACTGCTACGTATCCATACGTATTGCCTAGCGTAACGCTGCCTAGTACGCCTGCAATGGAAGTCATGGATGCGGCCTTGTTTGATAATTTTGGCATTACTGACGCGATACGGTTTTTATATGTATTTCGAGATTGGATCTCAAAATACACCTCAGGAGTAGTCCTAGTCACCATAAGAGGATCTATCAAAGAGGAAGAACAAGAAGTAGAGCAAGGCGCCCCAAAATCTTTGTTCCAGAAACTCACTAACCCGATTGGCAATCTCCAAGCTGCTTGGATCAATATGCAAGACATTAGAAATGATCATCTTATTGAGCTTGCTAATATGTGCCTTGAACATGACATAGCAGCAATCGAATTCCAATATGCACCAGCGCAGCAAGAGCGGCCTAGATATTCTCAGTTTAAAAAGGCTTCACTAAGCTGGCACTTGACTGCCGAAGAAAAGTCACATATTGTGCAAGCAATGCATACAGAAAGTAATCAACAGTCTCTGGAAAGACTCAGGGCTTTGTTGGAGTAGCTAGAGGCATTAAATCAAGTGAGAAGGGCCTTGCAAGTGGAGCCGGTAGCATATGCAAGCAAAAAATGTCAGTGATATCGCACATGGTAGGCAACTACAAATAGGAGAGGAACTGGAACGATGATCACCAATGACCTAATTGTCAATGATGACGTGAAAAATGAAGGGCCTGATTTGATGGTTTGTAGCGAATCGATCTACTATTGTGCATCATGTAACTAAAATGTATATCTGTTGTCCTTGTTGATCACCGATGAAGATGGGTGTCAGTAGTGTTGCATTGGATATAACAAGTGTTCAAGTATTGCGACTAGTCAGTTGTTTCATTCAAGAGTCTATTCTATAAACGATATGCCGTTTCAGGTTAATAAGAGAGAGCACGTGTATTTCTGCTTCTCGCTCGTGGTGAGTGTTGTTTTTTATTATTTCTTGTGCGTCTCACACGCCAGGATACTCACCCCCATGTATATGTATATGGGGGTCTTTTGTTTTTACGCAATTGGTATAGGCATCTTCCTACTTTTCACACACGTCGTGTTGATTGGACATTTACGGGGCAATGCCATAGAAATTACCAAAGATCAACTCCCTGAGATCTACAAGATACTTGAAAATCAATCACAGATTCTCAAGTTGAGCGATACACCTACCATGTTCTCCTACAAGGAGATGGGGTTTTGAATGCCTTTGCTACAAAATTTTTGGGGACTAATTATGTGATTATTTATTCTGATGTGTTAGAAATCGCATGGACTGAAGGAGTTGAAGCTGCAGAGTTTATTATTGCGCATGAGCTTGGACACATTCAGAGAAATCATATGAGTTTTTTTAAAAAAATGTTGCTGCTTCCGTCCCTACTTGTCCCATTTTTACGTTCTGCATATGCAAGGGCTTGTGAATACACTTGTGATAATATTGCATTCTCCTTATCACCAGAAGGCGCTAGAAAGGGCTTACTGATCCTGGCATCTGGTAAAAGTTTGTATAAAAAAGTAAACTTAGGAGCATATGTACGCAATGCTAATAACGTAAGTGGGTTTGCGAGTTGGCTTGCTGAGATGTGCTCAACACATCCTCATTTAACCAAGAGATTGGAAAACCTTGGTCTGGGGAGCGATGACGATACTGCGAACGGACAAAATGCACACGATCAAGGCGTGTATAAAGCACGCATGCTATAATTTGCAAATACGTATGCAACGAAAATACATCGCCCAGAGGTATTGGTGCGCTAGTCTTGTCATTCACTAACATACTTACATGCCCTGGCGTACCCTCTGGTTGTTAAGTGGCCGACTTTGATCGGCAACCGCAAACCATCCGAAACAAATCTCCACTCATTTTCGAAGACACTGGGCCTACTCACTCTGCCAAAAGACGTTGCACCATGTTTGTAGAGCCAATGTATAGAGGTACACGCTGATGAATAGCTCCAGGTTGGATAGCCAGTATGGCTTGTTGTCCATTGCTGGCTGCACCACCAGCTTGCTCAGCAATCAAAGCTAAAGCATTACACTCTAGCACCAACCTGAGCTTGCCTTCAGGATTTTTTCGAGTGGGAGGATATAGGTAGATGCCTCCTTTGATCAAGTGCCGGTGAAAATCAGCTACTAGGGCCCCCATATACCGAGCAGCATAGTGATCATGCCTACACTGCTGAATATAATGCTGCACATAGTTAGGGAAAGTGTTGAAGTGGCCATCGTTGATAGCGTAGGTGTATCCATCTTTGGGCATCTGCATAGCCTGGTGGGCCAGAAAGAATTCTCCTATAGAAGGCTCGTAGGTAAATCCATGCACGCCATGGCATGCTGTGTACACGAACATCGTAGAAGTTCCGTATAGGAGATAACCAGCAGCAAGTTGCTTGCCTCCTGCTTGCAAAACGTCTGCTCGTTGGATAGGAATTGACTGAGAGGAGCGGCGTTGGTACACAGAAAATATGGTTCCAATAGCAGCATTGACATCAATATTAGGAGAACCATCTAAAGGATCTAGGGCTATGATATAGTTTCCACTACTGTTGGTGAATGCTAAGGTATCTGCTGCTTCTTCTGATATTACAGCGCATACTTCCTCTGTTGCTGCTAGTGTCCGCACAAAACAATCATGCGCCATGATATCGAGGTTTTGTTGTTCTTCTCCAGAAAAATTATAAGCCCCTTGACTACCTATCATGCCTGCTAGGTCTAGTCTCCTGACTACTTCGTTGACTACTTTTCCAGCTGCAGCCATGGCATGAAGTATACGGGGCAAGGCTTTGGGGGAGTCTGGAAATTGCTGTTGCTCCTCTTTCAGGAACTGTCCCAAAGACGGCCCTAAGTCAGGTAGGATGCTACTGGTCTCTTTTTTCATAGGCATGGTTACTCAACAACGGCACCACAGTTGATCATATTCTACAGGCTACCATTAACTTTGCTTGACGATAATAGTTGTTAGAAACAGCACATGAAAGTATTTAAGTTTGGTGGTGCTTGTATTCAGCACCCCGAAGCAGTAAGGAAGCTCAAGCAGTTGATCAAATTAGAACAACCCCACCCTTTGGTCATCGTTGTCTCAGCCATGGGTAAAACAACCAAAGATTTGGAAATGGTCTTCCAACAAAGACTAGATGCCCAGCCCTATGACGCAACCATACAACGTATCTATCTTTTTCACCAAGAGATGATTGATCATCTCTTGCGCAAACTACGACAAGAAGCGCATCGAGCACTAGCGCTGTGGAAAGAAAAACTCGTGACAACACTTTCCGTTCCTGCCACCGATGCATCACTAGACGAACTTTACAGCAGGATAGTGGCTGGAGGGGAATTGCTCGCTTCTAAGCTCATTTACTTCTATCTGAAAGAACAGAACGTGGCGTGTGCATGGTTAGACGCTAGAAAATGTATTAAGACCAACAGTAGGTTCTGCAGTGCACAGGTTGATTGGGTAGCAACACAACACTGGGTCAAAAAAAATGTTAACCCTTTTTTGGAGCAAAATCAGGTTGTGCTTACACAAGGGTTCATTGGGAGTAATGAGGCGGGAGAGACGACCACGTTAGGAAAAGAGGGGTCTGATTTCACCGGTGCTATTCTGGCTGCTGTTTTAGGGGCGCAATCTTTAACTATCTGGAAGGATGTGCCAGGCATTATGAGTGCGGATCCCAAGTTGTTCAAACAGGCCACTAAATTTGATCATATTTCTTACGAAGCAATGGCTGAGATGGCTTTTTACGGCGCCAAAGTCCTGCACCCCCAAACCATACAACCCCTAGCTGCGCACAATATTCCACTTTACGTCAAGCCGTTTCATAGTCCTCATGAAGCGGGCACAGAAATAGGCCATGGATTTGCTCGGCCTGAACATCCTGTCTACATCCTACAAAAAAATCAGGGGCTGGTTCATCTCAGTAGAAAGCAACCAATATTCTTTGATGAGGAATACTTGACAGAGGCTTTTTACCAATTAACGCAGCATAATACACACGCAAACATGCTGGCAAAAAGTGCATACACATTGTCCATCTGCCTGAATGCTGACACCTGCAGGATGAGAACCTTGTTGACAGCACTGAATCAAAAATTCAAAGTACGCTATCAGGCACGTGTAAGCCTGCTGACAGTCATACACCAGGAGCAAAACCCGCCGCAGCCATTGCTCCAACAAAAAACTATCTTGTTAGCTCAGCAAAGAGAGGGGATTTACCAAGTAGTATTCCAGCATGAAGAAAGGGTATACCAAAGAACCGGCGGTATGCTATAAGCCTATTCGAAACGTACAGCCTTAGTATTCATCTTCAGGGAAGAAAAAATCTTCCTTGGTTGGATAGTCAGGCCAGATCTCTTCAATGTTATTATAAGGCTGCGTATCATCTTCAAGTTCTTGCAGGTTTTCTTCTACTTCCAATGGGGCTCCTGAACGTTTTGCATAATCAAGGAGTTCTTCTTTTGTGGCTGGCCATGGAGCATCGTCTAGCCAAGACGCCAATTCAAGAGTCCAATACATGGGCATTTATTGTATTTATAATTGATGATTAATAATCATGCAGTATTTCAGTGCCAATTTCATACGGGCGCAAACTTAATGCATTTATCATATTGTGGGCAATAGCCAGTGGCACCAATTGTGCGAAAAAAGGAGCTGCACAGGTTGTTTAATGGCCTATTTCTGCATTCAGTTGGGGCATTAAGAATAGCATTTTTAGTAATTTCTCTAAAAACAATTCTTTGGGTCTTGGCATCATTGAGCTCCAAGGCTTCTTTGAGGTGCCAAGCAATGGATTCTCCTTCGCGGTCATCATCACTGGCTAGGTACACACAGT
>JANPMB010000035.1:0-7177 GCA_031422615.1 Amoebophilaceae bacterium | reverse complement strand
CTTGACTTTGTCTGCATGCAGGGCCATAGAGAGGTCCAATAGCTTTGCTATGTCTTTGTCTCCCAGACAGTTCCTAAAGCGGACTAGATCACTAGCAGCACAGGTTGGCCCCACTGTAAGGTAGCCTCTCCGGCCATGTACTGGAAGTAGGGGGAGCGTTTCCCAATGAGCTACTACACGCTCACCACTGAGGTTGTAGAGGTGTTTGAGCATCAAAAGGGCAGCCATCTTTCTCATGGGGTGACTCGGTAGCCCACACGCCCATCAAGTGGAGCGAAGACTTCTTCTAGCTTTTTCTAGGGAATAGCATGGCCTAATAGGTAGAGCGGGTGTGGCGGATTGAGCTGATGGGACAGCGGGTTTTTAAACAGATCAGCCTGTGCTGGATGAGGTGACTGACCTAACATCATGGACTGATTTTTGCAAGGATTTCAGTTAAATTTAACGGTTCCTTGCATTTTTTGCCACCCTTTTTGGGATTGAAATCTGCCCGTGCGTATATAAATTGGCCGAATGATCCCTTGCTTAAGGGGTAACTAAATACCACTTCTCTCTTGGTTAACCTTCTCCGCTTAGGGTAGTTTGGAATTCGTGCTCATTATGAAATTTGATAGCACGCTGGGTAATCAGTAGCGCTACGAATGATAGCAGGGATCAAGTAAACAGTAGCAGGAGAGTGAGTCGTGGGCCAATCAGTAGTTTGCCAAATATCCATAGGTCAATATAGCTGCTTATGTAAAGCAACGGTGTTGTATAGGCCAACTCATGATCAATAAATTTAGTAGGGAAGGCATCTAATGATTAGGTCATAAGCTGAAGTGATTCCGTCAGGACTCGAACCTGAAACCTACTGCTTAGAAGGCAGTTGCTCTATCCAATTGAGCTACGGAACCAGGTTATTTTGTGTCTGGCGTGTTTAGTATCTGTGCTGTGTGATTGGTAGTTGTTACCCGATCGATGACTTTGATAACCTTGCCTGTTTCGTCAATGACAAAAGTAAGTCGAGCTGTGCCCCAATACTGCTTGCCGAACATAGATTTCTGTACCCAGGTGCCATATTGCTCATGGATAGTATGGTCTTCATCAGCAATGAGGCGGAAGGGGAGCTGCTTTTTCTCAATAAAACGCTTGTGAGACGCTGCACCATCTGTACTTACGCCTACCACTTCATAGCCCGCTTGCAGCAGTGCTTCATAATTGTCTCTCAGGTTACAAGCTTGTGCTGTACAGCCTGGCGTATCGTCTTTAGGATAGAAGTAAAGCACCAGCTTCCTACCGACAAAGTCTTCTAGCTTGATCGTTGTGTTGTCCTGGTCTTTGCCTGTGAAGGAAGGCGCTGGGTCGTTGATTTGTAGTGGCATAGTTTTTCAATTCAATAACAGTGAACCCGATGTATTTTACGCTACTGCAGTCAACTAGCAATGTGCCTCTAGTGCATCCTGAAGAGCTGTTGCAATCATCTCTGGTGGTGTCCCTTTAATTTGATGTCTCTCTATAAAGTGCACCAACTCCCCTTCCTTGAACAAAGCAATGGCAGGAGAGGAGATAGGGTAGGGTTGGGTGTATTCAAACACTTGTGCTGTTGCTTGATCATCTACCCCTGCAAACACTGTAACCAAGTGGTCGGGTTGGTGGCTACTTGCTGCCAGCGCCATCTTAACACCTAGTCGTGCACCTGTTCCTGCGCAACCACAGATAGAGTTGACGAATAGCAAGGTCGTGCCTTGGTGATTGGTCATATGGTCTGCCATTGCTTTTGAGGTATTGATCGGAGAAAAGCCTACCGCTGTAAGTTCTTGCTCCATAGAGGCTACTAACTCTTCTGGGTACATGTTGCTAGAAATTATAAGTGATGAGTGATACGACAAAAGTAAAAGCTTTATCCCTGTCTCCCAATACTCGCATCTACAAAAAACCTAGGGCCAGTTTGGCTTCTTCCGACATCATTTCTTGGCTGTAGGGAGGTTCAAAGGTAAGTTCTACTTGGACTTCATTAACACCTCTGATGCCCCTGATGCTCGTTTCTACCTGGCCTGGTATGAGTTCAGCAGCCGGACAGCTGGGTGAGGTGAGGGTCATTAGCACCTGGACGTTGTTGACAGGGTAGATAGTAATCTCATAAATTAAGCCTAGCGCATAGATGTCTACCGGAATCTCTGGATCATACACCTGCTTCAGGGCTTCGATGACCTGCTCTTGACTTATATCAATACTTTCTATGTTTTTAGCCATACTTGTAAAAGGTTTAGGCGATGCTGTGCCTATGTCTTTTCCTCAGCTTTTTTTGCGATGGCAATGAGCTTCATCTCTTTCACCATGTTGGCAAATCCGCTAGATCTTTGAGAGCCGATCAGTTGGGTCATGCCGATTTTTCCAACAAAGTAAAGATTTGCGTGGATGATGTCCTCTGCCGTTTGCCCAGAGAGCACCCGAAAGAGCAAGCTAATCAGTCCTTTGGTAATGGCCGTATTACTATCGCCCGCAAAGAATAATCGATCATTTTGTCTTGTATAGGTAAGCCAGACTTGAGACATACAACCTTTGATTTTATTGTGCTCATTCTTGTAAAGGGCATCCATAGGGGCTAGCTGCTCGCCTAGGTCCATGATGTAGGTAAGCATGCGTTCCCTATCTTCTTCTAGAGTTTGAAATTCTCCAATTATTTTTTCTTGTATTGCGCTGATGGTTGGTAAAACAATGTTTTGCATAGACAGATTGGTATTAATTCTTTTGATGTACTATCCTCGCTATTCCTGCTGCAAGCTGCTCTACTTCTTCTTTTGTATTGTAAATGGCAAAAGAGGCGCGTATTACTCCCTCAATACCGAAGAAATCCATTAAAGGCTGTGTGCAGCCATGCCCTGTTCTAACAGCAATGCCATTTGCATCTAACAACATGCCTGCATCTAAGTGGTGTACACCTTCTATAACAAATGAAAGCACGCTGATCTTACTGGGTGCTGTGCCAATGATTCGAATTTTATTAAGACCACGCAGCAAGTCGAGCGCGTAAGTTAGTAATTCATCTTCATGTGCCCTAAGAGTTTTGTACCCTATCTGCCTGATAAAATTCAATGCCTCTTGCCAGGCGATAATGCCGGCTATATTGGGGGTACCTGCCTCGAATTTGTAGGGCAGGTCATTGTAAGTAGTATGTGCTAAAGTAACCTCTTGTACCATCTCACCACCACCCTGGTAAGGGGGCATATCTTCCAGCAACGCCCTTTTCCCATACAAAACACCGATGCCTGTGGGGCCATACGCCTTATGTGCAGAAAAGGCCAAGAAGTCACAATCTAAGTCTTGCACATCGATGGGCAGGTGCGGAGCTGCCTGTGCCCCATCTACCACCACAATGGCCCCATGTGCATGGGCTTGCTGGATGATCTCTTTGAGCGGATTGACAGTGCCTAGCGTATTGGAGACGTAGCTAATGGCAACAATTTTGGTCTTGGGAGTTAGGAGCTTCTCCAAGGCTGGCAGCAGCAGCTCTCCGGTTTCGTTAATGGGAATGACTTTTAGGGTAGCCCCCTTAGCCTGGCACAGCATTTGCCAAGGGACAATGTTGGCATGGTGCTCCATGTGCGAGATGATGACCTCGTCGTTTGCCTGCACTTGTGCTTGGCCATAAGTAGCAGCTACAAGATTGATGCTTGCTGTGGTGCCTGGCGTAAAAATAATCTCTGCTGCATCGGCAGCACCAACGAACTGCTGCACACTCTGTCTAGTAGTCTCTAAAGCAGCAGTTGCTCTTACTGCTAGTGTATGAATGCCTCGATGAACATTAGCGTTGTCATGCCGATAATACCGAGCAAGTGCATCTAGTACTACCTGCGGCTTTTGTGTGGTGGCAGCGTTATCTAGGTAAATCAGCGGCTTCCCGTGAACCGTTTGATGTAGTATAGGAAACTGTGCCCTGATCTTTTGAAGATCTAGTACGTTGTGCAGAGGTGCTGCTGACATCAGGGATTTATTAAGCATGATCGTACTATTTCTTAGTTTTCTTGGGTAGCCAAGCTGTTATGCAGCAGTGTTTGTAAGGTTGCTAAAGGGATTTTGTTAATTACTTCATCGGCAAAGGCCTGCCGCAATAAGTAGCGCGCTGCATCTTCGTGTAGTCCTCTTGTTCGTAAGTAAAAGAGCTGCTCCTCATCGAACTGGCCTGTTGTAGCACCATGTGAGCACTTTACATCATCGGCCCAAATTTCAAGCTGTGGTTTCGTATGGAGTGTAGCATGGTTAGAAAGTACCAAGTTGTTATTCGTTTGAAATGCATTGGTTTTTTGTGCTTCGGGTCTCACATAGATTCTCCCATTAAATACGCCTGTAGACTCATCCATCATGATGCCCTTGTAAAGCTCATTGCTGTAGGTACATGGCTTGCGATGATCTACCATGGTAGAGTTGTCAACATGCTGCTGTCTACGCAAGCAATACAGTCCATACATATTGGTCTCGCTGTAGGAGGCATTGATCGCACTATTTAGATTATTTCTGACCAGTGCACCAGACCACGTAAAAGTATAGGTATTGAGGGTGCTCTTCTGTGCCTGCTGGCATTGTGTAGTGTTTACTTGATGACTTTGTTGCCCCAGTTTTGTCTGCAAGGTGTAGTAATCTAGCCGAGCATGTTCTTGTACAACTACCTCAGCCACAGCATTTGTAAAGCCCATGGTTTGCCAAGAGGTAATAATACTGGCCTGGCTGTGCTTGCCTGCAACTACTAGCAGACGCGGATAGGTCACGGGCTTACATGTGCCAGAAGTGGTGTAGTGGTAGAGCAACAAAGGCTTGTCTACGATCGAATGGTCAGTAATATGAATAAAAAGCCCTTCCTCAAACAATGCAGTGTTCAAGGCTGCAAAAGCATCCGTCTTGCTTGGGGCATACTGGGCAAAGTGTTCCAAAAATGCAGGCTGTTGCTGCTGGTAAGCGTCTTGAAAAGTAAGTACTTGCATGAACCGCTCATGGCCTTCTAGCTGTGTGTACTTGTTACTGACCTGACCGTTGAGCAGTACAATCTGGTAGGCATCGATGTCATGATAGCATACTGCAGAAAATTCTTCTGGTGATGTCTGTCCAGGTGTGGTAGGAAGATTAGCGTCAAAATATGTTGTAAGTAGGTTGGTAATAGGTGTGTACTTGTAGGCCTCATCTTTGACGGTAGGTAAACCTTGCGCCTTAAAATCTCCCAAAGCTTGCTTTCTCGTTGCATAGAAAGGCTGGGTACTGTTGAATATTTCGAAGCGTTGGGTCAAAGCTTGCTGAAGGGAAGAAGGCATGTTTCACAAAGGTTGAATGCTTGGTGCGTTATCTTTTTCACGAAGCCAGGGCTGCTTCTTTAATAATCCAGTCATACCCCTTGGCTTCTAACTCCTTAGCCAACTCCTTGGTCCCTGATTTAACGATCAGGCCATTATAGAGGACATGTACGAAGTCAGGGACAATGTAATCTAGTATCCGCTGGTAGTGTGTGATAATGATCGTAGCATTCTCCTTGCTCCGGAGTTGATTCACGCCATGGGCTACGATCTTTAGCGCATCAATGTCTAGTCCAGAATCAGTCTCATCTAGGATCGCTAGTGTAGGGGATAACATGGCCATCTGAAGCATCTCGTTGCGCTTTTTTTCACCACCTGAAAAACCTTCATTCAGCGATCTGCGCAAGAGCGCTGGGTCTATATTGATCAACTGCATCTTTTCTTTCATTAATGCTAAAAAAGTCACTGCATCCAAAGGTGGCTGGCTTTTCTGCTTTCGAATCTGGTTGATAGCTGTTTTTAGAAAGTTGGTTATGCTCACCCCTGGAATCTCTACAGGATATTGAAAAGCCAAAAAAAGGCCAGCTACTGCCCGTTCTTCCGGGGCCAAATCCAGTAGATTACTGCCCAAGAAAGTCGCACTACCTGCTGTTACTGTATAGCCGTCTTTACCCGCAAGCACGGCTGCCAAAGTGCTTTTTCCTGATCCATTGGGGCCCATTATGGCATGTACTTCGCCGGGCTGTACAGTCAAATTGATGCCTTTGAGAAGCTCTTTACCTTCTACGGCTACTTTTAGGTGGGTGACATTCAACATACTTAGCTGGAATAATAGCACGAAGCTACAATGAAAATTTACATTAGTTTGCCCCTGTTTACAGATTCCGGTCTTTATGCTCCCACCTGAATACTTTTCCAGGCGTTATGCAATAATCCATGGGTACGTCATAGGCATGGAGGTCTTCGATGGCTGGTACGGGGACTTCAAAACACAGTCCAACTTTGATAACGTCTGGCCTACATTGCTTCAAAAATAAATCATAATATCCCTGGCCATAGCCCACCCTGTGCCCTTGCTCGTCAAACGCAATGACTGGGAAGACTACCAATAGGAAAGCAGCGGCAGGAATTTGTACCCCGCCCATGGGTTCTTGCATGCCCCAGGCATGTTGCTGAAAGATCGTTGTTTGGTCTATTTGGCGGCTTTCCATTTGCCCAGACCTATTCAACAACTTGGGGGCTGCTAGGACTATTTCTGGTTGGTTGACCAGTATGTTGTGTACAAGACTCCAGGTGTCCACCTCTTTGCGTGTAGGGCAGGATAGGTAGGTATGTAGGCATGGATAGTGAGTCATATTAAACTCCTTAAAAAAACGTGCATACACCTTCTGGCTTTGTTGGTGGTACACAAACTCATCCATGACCTGGCGTCGGCCTAAGAATTTGTTGCGCCAATGTTCTTTTTTCATGGTGTGTTGGCTGCAAACTACTGGCTTAGGTATTACTCTGCAAAAAACCATTTTAGAATACTCACCATACCTTTTTCATCTAATATAACGCTTGTTATACAGCATGCTGCCAGCCAGGGGAATATAGCAAGCTTTCTAGGCATTGAGTATACGCATATAGTCCCTGACTACTTGAAAGCCAAAATTCCAGTAGCCTCTAAAACCCGCCAACCTCAAGAGTTACTGAGTGGTGGTGATTCCGTGGTACTTGCAGAAAAAGTAGGTATCATGGCTGCGAATCTATATGTAGATCAAAAAAAGCATTACTGCTTGGGCCTAGAGATCAATGCCCATCATATTCGGAGGGGAGAGGTATGTGTACGCTGTAGCCAGACTGCTCTATATAGGTAAAACCACATGCGTGTAGCAGGATCCACATGATTGATAAGTACAAGCAGCTCGTCTGCA
>JANPMB010000034.1:0-42357 GCA_031422615.1 Amoebophilaceae bacterium | reverse complement strand
GGAGTTTGTGTTAGTGATCCCGCCTGCTGAGATGGAAGCGCAAGCAAACACTGAGCCTGCGTCAAGCTAGCCGATAGGATGCACAACATGCGGACGATCGGGGCCAAGTCTTACGAGAGCCAACGCAGAACTGCCGAGGAGACGCTGCTCTTCTTCGTGCCTTTGGCTAGACAGCTGGGCCTCATGAGGGCTGCCGAGGAGCTTAAACACAGAAGCTTTGAGGTGCTGCATACACCCTCCTGTTAAATGCAGTCAACGCTATTACAGGCCTACAGTGGCGGTTTTTTTAGCTCACTGTTCATTCCTCCTGGGACCTTGGCACAGAATTCCGAACCAGGATTTGAAATGCCGCATGCATTGGGTAATTTGCCCTCCGTCTGAGCAGGCCAATGAGTCGCTATTGAAGCCTACAGCCGTATATCGGCAACAAAATTCAATCATATTTTAGATGGTTCTCCACAAGGATTTTTATACCGCGGTGAGCAGTGCTATCCACAGCTTTTTCCTCTTGATAGCGTTGCTTGCTGCTCCTCAAGCATGGGCAGAGGACGTTTCCAAGAACAAGGATTTTATTATGCACCACGTCAAGGATGCACACGAGTGGCATTTTGTTACCATCGGCCATACCCATATCACGCTCCCTCTACCTGTGATCATTTATTCTTCAGAAAACGGGTTAGAGATCTTCTCCTCTAGCCGTTTTACAAATGCACATCACCAACGTGTACCCTATCAAGGCTATCTACTCGATGATAGCGAAAAAATTGTTGCGCTAGACCAAGGCCGTGTGTTGTATGACCTATCCCTTACCAAGACCATAGCTGCCATGTTGATCAGTGTATTGATCCTACTGGCTACTTTTCTCATGGCTGCCCGACACTACAAACGCAAACCGCAAGCCGCGCCTCATGGCTTCTGGGCATTGCTAGAACTTCTAATTTGCTTGGTAAAAGATGAAATAGCCATTCCCAACATGGGCAAGAAAAAGTATAAGCGGTTCATGCCTTATCTGCTCAGCATGTTCTTTTTTATCTGGCTCAACAACCTGCTCGGGCTGCTGCCCGGTGCTGCTAATGTCACAGGCAATATCTCTATTGCTTTGGTACTTGCCTTATTCACTTTTGCAATTACTAACCTCAATGGTAGCAAAAATTATTGGAGCCATGTATTCAACACACCTGGTGTGCCTCGATGGCTCACTCCTCTCATGGTGCCTGTAGAGCTACTTGGCCTTTTCACGAAGCCTTTCGCGCTCATGGTCCGGCTATTTGCCAACATCACTGCAGGCCACATCATTTTGCTCAGTATCATTGGCCTCATATTTACTTTGAAGAGCACATGGGTAGGAGTCATCAGCGTTCCTTTTGGTGCCTTTATGTTTTTTCTCAAGCTGCTTGTCGCTTTCCTCCAAGCCTATATATTCACACTGCTTTCGGCCATCTATTTGGGTGCGGCTGTAGGAAGCCATGAACAAGGGGAGGTAAGCAGTTAAGAACTTTTTTTGTATTTGTATAATCCCTAAATAAACCGCTTATGTTGACGATGATGTTATTTCTGGATGCAAGTCTAGCACTTTTAGGTGCAGGAATGGGTGCCGGGGTGGTTACCCTAGGTGCTGCCTTTGGCATTGGAAAAATAGGAGCTGCTGCTATGGAAGCCATTGCCAGACAGCCAGAAGCCAGTAACAAAGTACAAACAGCCATGATCATTGCCGCTGCCCTGATCGAAGGTGTCGCCTTGTTTGGCGTTTTGATCTGTCTGTTGATTGCTACTAAGTAGTCTTTTCACCGCACGTGGTTGCCGGTATATGCAGCACGTTTGCCTCCAGTATGATTTTTTATGGATTTAATCACGCCTGACTTTGGACTCTTTTTTTGGCAGACAGTGACGCTACTCGTCGTGTTGCTCCTCCTAGGCAAGTTTGCCTGGAAGCCGATTCTTCATGCCATTGAGGAACGCGAAGAACATATTCAAGCAGCATTGAGAGCCGCAGAAGTAGCTCAAGAGATGGTCGCACGAGTGCAAGCTGATCAAGAAGCCCTGCTCAAAACTGCCCATACAGAGCGAACAAGAATCATCTCAGAAGCCATAGTAGCCAAAAAAGCCATCATAGAAGAAGCAAAAGTAGAAGCCGAGAAAGAGAGTAAAAAAGTGGTCGAGCAGACCAGGGAACTGTTAGCAAGAGAGCAAGAAGCTGCCCTGGGAGCGGTGCAAAACATGGTAGCTACACTGTCTGTACAGATTGCCGAGAAGCTACTGCAAAACGAGCTAAAGCAGCAACACACACAAGAAGAATTGGTGCAGCGGCTCATCCAAGAAGCGCATTGGGGCTAAGTGGAAGTCCTGGCATGAATCAATAGTCCACTAGCGGTGGGGTCACTATAGAGCACGAACGCCGCTCGTAATTATCAGATCGCAAAATAAATCATGGGGTCAGGTCATCAAATGAATAGTATTGCCTCTAGGTATGCAAAAGTCCTACTCCAGCTGGCAGTAGAAAAAAATGTTGCGGAGCGTATATATACGGATATGCTCTGTTTTGGTCAGGTATGTGCTGCCAACAAATGTCTGGTCACTACACTCAAAAGCCCGGTGATCAAGCACGACAAGAAATTGGCAGTGCTGCAGGCCATTTTCCAAAATTGGGTACATGATCTTACGCTCAACTTTCTTGCTATGGTCACCCAAAAGCACCGCGAAGCACTACTACCTGCTATGGCTCAAGTTTTTCTAGTCCAGTATAACCAGCACCAAGGCATTCAACTAGCTCAAGTGACCACCACATTCCCGCTGTCTGACCAGCTCACCTTGCAGTTGCAGGAAATCGTACAAAAAATGGTCCCTTGCCAACAAGTGATACTCGAACACAAAATCGATCCAGCCCTGATAGGAGGGTATGTGCTACAGGTAGAAGACAAACGGCTTGACCAAAGCTTGCGCAAAAAGCTGCTCACGTTAAAAATGAACTGTGTGACAGAGGGATATTAACAAAAGGGATGCTACAAGCATCCGATGCATTGCATCATTAAACGATACACTACTAAATGAGTATACGACCTGACGAAGTAGCTGCTGTGCTTAGAGAGCAGCTTGCTGGCCTTAATACAGCAAGTGAACTAGAAGAAGTAGGTACTGTACTGCAAGTAGGAGACGGTGTAGCCCGTATTCATGGACTAACAAAAGTACAAGCCGGTGAGCTGATAGAATTCGAAAATGGCCGCAAAGGCCTTGCACTCAACCTAGAAGAAGACAGCATAGGTGCCGTAGTTCTTGGCAGTACTCAAGGTATCAAAGAAGGAGATACTGTCAAAAGGACGAAACGCATAGGCGCCATTAACGTAGGAGATGGGTTACTAGGCCGTGTCGTGAATACCTTGGGTGAACCCATTGATGGACATGGTCCCATTGAAGGAGAATTGTTTGAGATGCCACTAGAAAGAAAAGCACCTGGTGTCATCTATCGTCAGCCCGTTAATGAACCGCTACAAACAGGTATTAAAGCCATTGATGCCATGATTCCAATTGGAAGAGGGCAAAGAGAGCTGATTATTGGTGATCGGCAAACAGGAAAAACAACGATCGCACTGGATACAATCATCAATCAGCGCTCTTTCTTTGAACAGGGAGCACCCGTTTACTGCATTTATGTGGCTATAGGACAAAAAGCCTCTAACGTGGCCAGTGTGGTAGCTACCCTAGAAAAGCACGGTGCTATGGGATATACAGTTGTTGTGGCTGCCACTGCCGCAGACCCTGCTGCACTACAATTCTACGCACCTTTTGCTGGCGCTACTATCGGCGAGTACTTCAGGGACACAGGAAGGCCAGCACTCATCATCTACGACGATCTATCCAAGCAGGCAGTAGCTTATAGAGAGGTTTCCCTGCTCTTAAGAAGGCCCCCAGGCCGAGAAGCCTACCCAGGTGACGTATTTTATTTGCATGCACGACTTTTAGAAAGAGCTGCTAAGATTAATAACAACGATGCCATTGCCCAAAAGATGAACGATCTCCCACCTTCGCTACAAGGCAGGGTAAAAGGAGGAGGTTCTTTAACCGCTTTGCCTATCATCGAAACGCAGGCCGGCGATGTCTCTGCTTATGTACCCACCAACGTCATCTCGATCACCGATGGACAAATATTTTTAGAAAGCAACTTGTTCAATGCAGGTATCCGTCCCGCCATTAATATAGGGATCTCTGTATCCCGTGTGGGAGGTGCCGCACAGATTCAGTCTATGAAAAAAGTGGCTGGCACCTTGAAGCTAGACCAAGCACAATTTCGTGAGCTAGAAGCTTTTTCCAAGTTTGGTTCTGACCTTGATGTGGCTACACAGAGAACGATTGACAGGGGGCGTAAGAACCAAGAGATGCTCAAACAATCCCAATATTCTCCAGCACCAGTTGAGCAACAGATCGCTGCCCTTTATGCCTCCACCAACGGATATTTAGATAAAGTGCCAGAAGCCCATATAAAAGATTTTGAAAAAACGTATATGGAGCTTTTAGCATCTCAGCATGGAGACACCTTAAATAAGATTGCGGCAGGCGATTGGAGTGGCGAAGTCACTACGGTACTAGCTGCAGAAGCAAAAAGCATCATGCAAAAATACTACCAAGAAAAAACGTCGCAATAGGCACTACAGAGTCATCACTTTTCTCATGCCCAACATTAAAGAAGTAATCAATCGGATCAACTCGGTCACCTCTACCCAGCAGATTACCAAAGCCATGAAAATGGTTGCTGCTGCCAGGCTGAATAAAGTGCAGCAGCAGGTCCTGCAAATGCGTCCTTATGCTGAGAAACTTACTGCCATACTAGAAAATGTGACAGCCAGTACAAGTCAACAGCTTGCACAACGCTACCTGGAGGAACGACCAGAAAAAAATTTACTGCTCGTGGTGATGACTTCGGATAGAGGACTTTGTGGCTCTTTTAACACCAAGGTCCTTAGAAAAACGCTCAACTACATCCAAGCGTCAGCATATGGCCTGACTCCAGCACAAATAACAGTGCTGCCGATTGGCAGAAAGGCTTTTTCTTTTTTTGAAAAAAGAACATGGAGACTCATCCCGGACTATGTGGCCCTCTCCCATCACCTCGCTTTTGACCACGCTAGCCCAGTGGCCGATTTTCTCACGGATGCTTTTCTGCAGCATACCTATGACCAGGTTGTATTGGTATACAATTCTTTTCAGAGTGCCGCCACCCAGGTACCTATCGTAGAACAGTTCCTGCCCATCATCAGACCCGCCGCTGATACCACCAACCAGGAAGCACAAAGCGATTACATTTACGAACCTTCCAAAGTAGCCTTAATGGAGGCACTTGTACCAAGTGTTTTGCGAATTCAGTTTTATAAGGCCCAACTAGAATCCAGTGCCTCTGAGCATGGTGCCCGCATGACGACCATGAGCAAAGCCACGGACAATGCTGAAGAGTTACTCAAGGCGCTGAAGCTTACTTACAATAGAACACGCCAGGCAGTCATTACACGAGAAATTTCTGAAATTGTGGCTGGAGCAGATTCACTCGCTGCAGTGTAACACGCACGCATGTGGGCAAGATTCCAAACATACACATTGCCTCATGTTATCCAATTGTGACAGCGCACCATGAAGCAGTGAGACCGCAGCTTTAGCTGCCACAAGCAATGCAATCATCAGGGTCGCCTAAGGCGCAAAGTATGTTTTCCTGTTGCTGCTGGATCACTGTCTCGGCTACTGGTATAGCCACTTCTTGTGGCTGCTTCTTTTGTACGGTAAACTTGATGGCATCTACAGCAGCCTTGGCTCTAAGGTAGTACATGCCTGTCTTTAAGCCTTTTTTCCATGCATAGAAGTGCATAGAAGTGAGTTTTCCGAAGTTGGGTTCCTGAATGTGGATGTTGAGGCTTTGACTCTGGCAAATGTAGGCACCCCGGTCCGCTGCCATGTCAAGGATGGCCTTTTGCGAAATCTCCCAAACTGTTCTGTAGAGTACTTTGATGTGTGCAGGAATGTTTTCCATATGCTGTATGGAGCCATTGGCAACAATAAGTTCATTCTTCATCTGGTCATCCCATAAGCCCAACTCGATCAGGTCTTTGAGCAAGTGTTTGTTGACTACAATAAACTCTCCAGAAAGCACCCTTCTGGCATAAATGTTGGAGGTGTAAGGCTCAAAGCACTCATTGTTGCCCAGTATCTGTGAAGTAGAAGCCGTAGGCATCGGGGCTACCAGCAAAGAATTGCGAGCTCCGTGTGTTTGTACTTCTGCTCTAAGGTGCTCCCAATCCCACCGACCAGAGCTAGGCACTACGCCCCACATGTCAAACTGAAAAATTCCTTTGGAAAGTGGCGAACCGGCAAAGCTTTCGTAAGGGCCGCACTGCTTGGCCAGGTCCTTAGACGCAGTCATAGCTGCGAAATAGATAGTCTCAAAAATATCTTTGTTCAAGCCTCGGGCCTCAGGCGCATCAAAGGGCATGCGCAACCGCAAAAAAGTATCTGCCAGGCCCTGTACTCCAATGCCGATGGGCCGGTGTCTGAGGTTAGAAGTGCGGGCCTCAGGTACGGGATAATAGTTAATATCGATGACCTTGTTCAGGTTTTTCGTTACTTTGTACGTGACTTCGTATAACTTATGGTGGTCAAACAAGCCTTCTTCATTGATAAACCTCGGCAAAGCAATGGAAGCCAGGTTACAAACAGCTACCTCATCAGGCGAAGTATATTCTAGGATTTCTGTGCAGAGATTGCTGGATTTGATGGTGCCCAGATTTTGTTGATTAGACTTGCGGTTGGCAGCGTCTTTGTAGAGCATATACGGTGTACCCGTTTCAATTTGTGCCTCTAAGATTTCAAACCAAAGTTCTTGTGCCTTGACTTTCTTTCTGGCCCTACCTTCGCGCTCATAGCTGTGGTAAAGCTTTTCAAACGCTTCTCCGTAGCAGTCTGCCAGGCCAGGCGCCTCCTTGGGACAAAAGAGAGACCACGTTTCGTTGCGCTCTACACGCTGCATAAACAGGTCGGGAATCCATAACGCATAAAAAAGATCGCGTGCGCGCAGTTCCTCCTTGCCGTGGTTTTTCTTCAGGTCCAAGAAAGCAGAGATATCAGCGTGCCACGGCTCCAGGTAGATAGCGAAACTCCCCTTGCGTCTGCCGCCACCTTGGTCGACATAGCGCGCCGTCATATCAAAGTTACGGAGCATCGGAACAATGCCATTAGAAACCCCATTGGTTCCTTTAATGTAAGACCCAGTAGCCCGAATGTTGTGGATACTTAGTCCAATACCTCCTGCTGACTGAGATATCTGAGCACATTGTTTAAGCGTGTCGTAGATGCCGTCTATGCTATCCTCTTTCATGGTTAGCAAGAAGCAAGAAGACAGCTGGGGTTTTGGGGTTCCTGCATTGAACAGTGTGGGTGTAGCATGTGTAAACCACTTTTCAGACATTAAGTGGTAAGTCTCAATGGCAGCGTCAACATCATCTTGGTGAATGCCTACGGCTACTCGCATAAGCATATGCTGGGGGCGCTCGGCTACTTTTCCATCAAGCTTCATGAGGTAAGAACGTTCTAGCGTTTTGAAGCCAAAGTAGTCATAGCTAAAATCACGTGTATAATCGACTGTGTTATCGAATAAGGAAGCATTCTCTTTGATAACACTGTAGACTTCCTTAGCGATTAACGAAGCATTTTCTCCTGTTTTTGGGTCTATGTATGTATAGAGCCTTTTCATGGTGTTGGCAAAGGACTTGCTGGTGACCTTGTGAAGATTAGAGATGGCAATCCTGGCCGCCAAAATGGCATAGTCTGGGTGTGCACTTGTCATGGATGCTGTAACCTCTGCAGCCAGGTTGTCAAGTGCTACAGTGGTAACACGGTCATAGATACCCGCAATCACTTTCTTGGCAATGTCTACAGGATTGACATAATCCATGTTCAGTCCATAGCAAAGCTTCTCAATCCTGGCGGTAATCTTATCGAACTTGACTGACTCTAATCTTCCGTCTCTTTTTACAACGAGCATCGTGGAGCAATTTATATAGATAAGTGACCTACAATGGATGGGTTATGCTAGAAATCTGCTTCTAAGGTGAACTTTGCAGTGTCTTGATCGGTCTCTTTTTTCATGACGCCAGCTTTTTGATACTCCCCTACCCGTTTCTCAAAGAAGTTGGTTTTTCCTTGCAAGGAGATCATTTCCATAAAATCAAACGGATTGCTTGCATTGTATGCTTTAGGACAGTTAAGCTCTACCAGGAGCCTGTCTGCAACAAATTCGATGTACTGACTCATTAAGTCTGCATTCATACCAATCAGTTTGACGGGGAGCGCATCGGTGACGAACTCTTTCTCAATGGCTACAGCATCGGTGATAATTTGAGTTACCCGCTCTACGGGTAGTTTGTTAACGAGGTGACTGTTGTAGAGCAAGCAGGCAAAGTCACAGTGCAGGCCTTCGTCACGGGAGATGAGCTCGTTAGAAAAGCTCAGGCCAGGCATGAGTCCTCTTTTTTTCAGCCAAAAAATAGAACAGAAGCTTCCAGAGAAGAAGATCCCCTCTACGGCTGCAAAGGCAATGATCCGTTCGGCAAAACTTGATTTTTCAATCCAGCGCAATGCCCAGTCGGCTTTTTTCTTTACACAATCTAACGTCTCAATAGCATTGAAAAGCTTGTCTTTTTCCTTGGCATCTTTGACATAAGTATCAATAAGCAGGGAATAAACCTCTGAGTGGATATTCTCAATAGCAATCTGAAAACCATAGAAGAATTTTGCTTCAGTGTATTGCACTTCCGAAACAAAGTTTTCTGATATGTTTTCATTAACAATGCCATCACTAGCAGCAAAAAAGGCAAGTACGTGCGAAACAAAGTGCCTTTCTCCGTCATTCAGCTTTTCCCAATCTTTCAAGTCCTGACTTAGATCAATCTCTTCTGCTGTCCAAAAGCTAGCTTCTGCTTGTTTGTAAAACCCCCAGATATCATCATGCTCAATGGGAAACAGCACAAATCTTTTTTTATTTTCTCTGAGGAGCGGTTCTTCCGCAATTTTTGAGACATGCTGCATAATTCTTTTAGGTTAGGTCGGCTACAATGAATACCATGTTACGATCAGGACACTTGGGGTGTAGGTGTCTACTTACTGCCGCTCAGGGGCTATGTGGGCTCACATATCTAGGCCTTGAGCATTGGGGTGATGGTGACAGTGGATACAAACCTAGCAAAGCCACGCAAAAGGACCAAGGCACCTTAAAAAAGTCAAGAAAAATACAATTTTAAGCTCCGGTGTTGTGACCTTGTTAGGAGTTTTGATAGAAAGTTTAAATTCTAGTGTGAGCCGAGAGAGCTCCTTTATTTTGGCGAGTAAATGACCTTACGGATGGCCTCTAGTGGGCGCACATTGGAGTAGGGTGTTGGGGAACTTTTTATTCCAGGAAGACGTGGTAGGCATTGGGTACCTTGATACTTGGGAATGCCTTGATCTCACCTTCGAAATCGAATGCAGTAGTCAGCGTAACGTACTTGTTAGTCTAACCGAAAATTTTTAACTTGCAGGCCTTGTAAGGCTATTCAAATCAAAGGAGTCTGTCAGCTTATGCGCGCAATTGTAGAGATCGCTGGAAAGCAATTTAAGGTCACCCAAGATCAGCAACTGTACACTCCCCTACTCAACGTAGAGGCAGGCAGTGCTATTACTTTTGATCAGGTTTTGCTGGTAGAAGATGGCGAAGACGTAGTCATAGGAACTCCTACAGTTGCTGGTGTTAAAGTGACAGGTAGAGTACTCAACCATGTTCGGGGAGACAAGATCATTGTCTTCAAGAAAAAAAGAAGAAAAGGCTACAAGAAAACTCAAGGACATCGACAAGACTACACTCAAGTCCTCATCGAGAGTATTGTAAAGTAAACCGTCATGGCACACAAAAAAGGCGCAGGAAGTTCCCGCAACGGCAGAGAATCTGAAAGTAAACGGCTAGGAATCAAAAAGTTTGGAGGCCAGCAAGTCCTTGCAGGTAACATTATTGTAAGACAAAGAGGCACTAAGCATCATCCAGCTAGCAATGTAGGGTTAGGAAAAGACCATACCTTGTATGCGTTGACAAACGGTACGGTGGTCTTCAAAAAAGGAATCCGAGATCGGTCTTTTGTGTCTGTTGTATTGGCTGAAGGAATATTATAGTACCCTTTTTTTAAGTAACATATCCACCCGTCGTCACGGACGAGCTCCGTAAAAAACGAAAAAATGGCAGTAAAAATTAGACTTGCGAGGAGAGGACGAAAAAAATTGTCTCTCTATGATATTGTGGTAGCAGATGCGCGCGCGCCCAGAGACGGTCGATTTATTGAAAAACTGGGTCAGTATAATCCTAATACCAATCCCGCCACCATTCTTCTTAAAGAAACGAGCGCCCTGCAATGGCTCCGTCAAGGTGCACAACCTACCAATACTGTAAAAACCATCTTGTCTTCTCACGGTATTTTGCTCAAAAAACACCTTCAGTTGGGTGTCGATAAAGGAGCTATTACCCAAGAAAAAGCAGACGAAAAACTGGAAGCTTGGAAACAAGGAAAAGCGAAGCAACTAGCAGAAAAAGACAAAGAAGCCACCACAAAGCATCAGGAAAAAAGTCCGCTTACGCAACAGCAAGCCATTCCGGTAGCTCAACCAAAGACAGCGTCTCAAACTGAAAAAGATCTTAAAGCTACTACTCCAGCACCTGAAACAGTAGCATAGCCCGATCCACAACAAGCTACCCCAGCATTATCCCCTAAAAAATACCGACTAGCAAACCTCTAGTCGGCTTGCCTATTATTTATTTTTGCTGAAGTAAACACATATTCCCTTGCCCTACAGCGTAATCTTAAAAATCTACTTGGAGGCTTTACGCGTTTCGCTTCTCGTATCGTCCTACCATGCCCCTTCTGCCTGCAGCAGGCATCTATATATTTTGGACAATTTCTGGCATGTTTTTCTGTACCACAGAAGCACTCAGAAAACTTAACAAGCACCCTCTCCCATGAATCCCAAACTTGCATTTAACGAGGCTGCTTTGTAGCGTATGTGCGACCCAGTTAAATAATCAAAAGCATAAGCAAATATTGTAAGGGACGTTGCCACATTGTTTTGTGAAGCAGACCGGCGCAGTGTCAAGAATTACATTTTGTTAAAAGTTCCCACCTTCGCTGCCTGGCCTTTTGGGTAGTACCTCGCTAGCAGATGGGTAAATACCTCCCGGTGGATTCTTTGTTCTATCTACTTGAATATGTTGCGTTTTTTACTTGCCTCTGCGTTGTAGCTTGTGAGACTAGGGGCTGAGATGTCTTCATCAACATCTTTGGCTATCCTGGGCCTTCAGAAGCAATCACCCAGTGCCCAAGATGCGCTGTAAATCTGAGAGTCGGGATGGGGGGATTCGAACCCCCGGCCTCTCGCACCCTAAGCGAGTGCGCTAACCGGACTGCGCTACATCCCGAGCCAGCACCAAGGTACGAAAATTCTGGAAGAGAGCTCACCATGGTCTGCGGTTTACTATGAAAACCTTGGGTAGCTTTGGCCTGCCATTCTAATTTCATAAATTTGTGGCTAAGTGGTTTTTTTCTGTAGCTCAGCACGAGAGAACCAACGCTGCTAATCCTAGTTGTCAATCTGTAAAAGAGTAGTAAATATGGCCAGCACAGTGGGAACAACTAACCTAGCGCAATGGACTCAGCTTCTAGGGCAGCAACAAGAAAGGCAGTTAATTACACTGTTGTGTGATGCCCCTACCATCGAAGTGGCGGAATTTTTAGCCCAACAACCATCCCCTAAATTATTAGCCCTACTCGCACTCCTCCCTCAAGAACTTCAAGGGGCTATTTTTGCTGATTTTGAAGAAGAACAGCAGCTCATCCTTTATCAATTACTCAATAAAAAAGATTTTGCTGGGATTTTTTCCCACATTCCATCTCACCAACGCGCTGAATTTTACCAGCAGATCAGTGATAAGGAGCAAGTTCAGCTACTGCCATACCTCTCCAAAAAAATCAGAGAAGATGTCATTACATTAAGCGCTTATCCTCCTGAAACAGCAGGTGGCATTATGAGCACGGACTTTGCCACTGTCATAGAGGATATGACTGTTAAGCAGGCAATCCAAAAGCTCAGAGAAGATTCTCCTTCTAAAAAAATGATCTACTACATCTATGTAGTAGATAAAGACATGCAGATGCTTGGGTTTGTTTCTTTGAAAGACCTGATCATGGCTACGCCTGACGACAAGGTGGCTAGTGTTTTACATGAAAATTTTGTTTATGCAAAAATCAACGACGACCGAGAATATGTGGCACAGCAGGTCGAGAAGTACGACTTAGTGGCTATCCCCATTCTCAATGAAGAAAAGCAATTAGTGGGTATTGTGCGTTATGATGACGCCATGGACGTCATTCGGGCAGAAGAGACAGAAGACATGGAAAAGTTCATGGGGATTGTTTCTAATGAAGAAACCTCGGATTATCTGAAATCTTCCAGCTTTCAGCATTTCAAAAAACGAGTATCCTGGATTTTAGGCCTCTTTATCGCTAGTATTTTGTCTGAAGTGATTATTCACAAACATGAAGCATTGTTGGGTAAATTGACTGTTTTGGCATTGTACTTGCCCATGATCGCAGGCGCGGGAGGCAATGCAGGCAGCCAAGCTGCCACCGTGGTTATCAGGGCTGTATCGCTTGGCCAAGTCGCACTCCGCGATTGGCTAGGAGTTATTCTCAAGGAAGCAAAAGTGGCTTTTTTGCTGGCTTTTTGCTTATTCTTCTTGGCCTTTCTTAAAGTTATGATCCTGTCTGGCAATGTGATCCTGGAAAACCACAGCACCTACCGCCTGGCCTTTGCCATTGCACTATCACTCAGCCTACAGGTCATCTCATCGACCGTCATCGGTGCTTCCTTACCCCTCATTGCCAAATATTTCAACGGAGATCCAGCAGTGGCAGCAAGTCCTGCTATTACCACGCTTGTAGACATTACGGGCATGTCGATCTATTTTACTACTGTGGTGGTGCTGTTGTGCTAATCCTTAAGTACTCCTTAGACAGAAAAGTACAGACTTTTTCCCACGTCAGGTAGGAGATGCGGAGATCTCTAGCACGCAATCTTTTATATGCACCTACATGGCTCTGCCAGCAATGGTACGAACTTAGCCAGCAGGAGGGTTGAGACTGTACCCAAGATAGAAGCGATCATAAGGCATCTGAAAAGCGATCACCAATTGGGCAGGAATTTATCTTCAAGGGGCTATAGGAGCAACGTCTTATTAGCATGAATAGGGTTCAACTTGATGCTGCTACTCAGAGAGAGTAGGTCATTTTTTTCCATGCTGTGTTGGGCTCTTCGGGGGCCAGACTTTCGTGGCAAATTACCCCTGGTCACCAATTAGCTTTGACTCCAACAGGAGTTGTTAAGACTCGACTAGGTAGAACCAGACTATTGAAAAGATGTACTTTTAGGCTCATTGGCAGCAAATAGAGGTGTGTTTTAATGAGTGCTTCAAGAGTCTTCAAAATATTACGCCAATGCATATTTTCTAAAAAAAGGCATTTTTATGTGCCCACGCGTAGTATAAAAGAAGCTTTGGCCCAGTTTTCCAAAATCAGTTAACGCATTGCATCCACCCAATAACCATCATTCATCCAGTGAGCAGCATGCCATATTTGCAGACATCATCCTACCCATCCCTCTGCCCAAACTATTGACGTATCGTATTCCAGAAGCATTCATCAAGCTAATAGCTAGGGGTAGCAGGGTACTTGTCCCCTTAGGTGCGCAAAAAGTTTTCACTGGACTTGTAGAAAAAATCCACAAAACGCCCCCCAAATACCTTACTAAGGAGATCATTGATGTATTGGACGAAGTTCCTGTTATCAACCCGATACAGCTCCGATTTATCCACTGGTTGGCAGCGTACTATTTGTGCACCTTAGGAGAGGTAATGCTCGCCGCCTTACCCAATGGATTCCGGCTCAGCAGCCAGTCCAAAATACAGCTCCGCCCTGAGGCAGACCTGACAGCGACTAATTTTTCTCATCAAGAGTTATTACTAGTAGCGGCTCTTGCACATCGCACCGAACTGACTTATGCAGAGGCAACAGCTGTGACAGCACGGAAAAGTATCCACCAGCTCATCAAATCACTACTGCGCAAGCAAGTGATCCTGCTATTTGAAGAAGTCAAAGAAAAGTATACGCCCAAGAAGGTTAAAAAAGTGCGGCTCAACCAGGCTTACACCCAAAGTCAGGTAGCTCTCAAGAGCCTGTTTACAGCACTCGAACGGAGCGGCAAGCAGCTTGATGTGCTGCTCAAGTATGTGGCGCTGGTACCTGTACATCAGCCAGCACAACTAGAAGATGATTGTGTTCACAAAAAAGAATTCATACAAACAGGGATTTCCGCTACTGCGCTCCAAACACTCATCAAAAAGCGAATTTTTGTAGAGGAAGAAGTTATTATCTCTCGTTTTGGCTTGTCCAAATCGGTAGGGAAATTGCCCCCTACCCTTAGCCAAGTGCAAAGCACTGCACTAGCCGCTATACACCATCAGTTTCAAGACAAAGGTGCCGTCCTGCTGCATGGTGTGACAGCTAGCGGAAAGACTGAGGTGTATACACAATTAATTCAAGAGGTACTCCAGGGTGGAGGGCAGGTGTTATACCTGCTGCCTGAAATTGCTCTGACCACCCAGATGGTCAAGCGGCTGAAAATAATTTTTGGCAATCAAGTGGGTGTATACCATTCCAGGTACTCTGACAACGAACGGGTCGAGGTCTGGAACAGCGTGTTACAAGGCGAGTGCTCTTTTGTACTAGGTACACGTTCTGCCATCTTTTTGCCTTTTGACCATCTTAGTTTGATTATTGTTGATGAGGAGCACGAGTCGTCTTACAAGCAGTTTGATGCAATGCCTCGCTACCACGCTAGAGATGCTGCCCTAGTTTTAGCTCAGTACCACAACGCCAAAGTATTACTAGGCTCAGCTACTCCCTCTATTGAGAGTTATTACAATGCCCAAAGTGGAAAGTATGGTTTTGTAGCTCTTCAGGAGCGGTTTGGGAAAGCTGCTTTGCCAGAGATCATACTGTCTAATGTGCGCATAGAGCGGGAAAAAAAGGCTTTGCGTGAAGATTTTACTCAGGTGCTCCTAGAAGCTTTACAGCAAACCCTTGACCAGCAGGAGCAGGCCATTATCTTCCAAAACAGAAGGGGGTATGCACCTTATATTACTTGTGAGGCTTGCGCTTGGGTACCTATGTGTACGCAGTGCGCTGTTAGCCTCACCTACCATCAGTTCAACAACAACTTGCGCTGTCACTATTGTGGCTACAATATCAAGGTTCCACCAGCTTGCCACATCTGTGATTCGCATCAGCTGAGCAATGTCGGCTTTGGGACAGAAAAGCTGGAAGAGACGCTGCAATTATTTTTTCCGGAGAAAAAAATACGACGCATGGATCTAGATACTACCAGAGGGAAATACAGCTATGATAAGCTTATTGAAGAATTAGAACAAGGAAGCACCGACATATTGGTGGGCACGCAGATGCTTACCAAAGGATTGGACTTTGGCCAAGTATCACTCGTAGGGGTGCTAGATGTGGATCGGTTACTTTATTTTCCTGACTTCCGAGCGAGCGAGCGGTGCTTTCAGCTGCTGATACAAGTGAGTGGACGGGCGGGAAGAAGAGAAAAACAGGGGCAAGTAATTATTCAAACTAACAATCCGCAACATCCTGTCTTGCAAGACGTCGTGCAACATGACTACGAACGAATGTACCATAGAGAGTTAGGAGAACGCAAGCAATTTCTTTATCCTCCTTACGCGCGACTTGTAAAAATTACCCTAAAGCACACGGATAAAAACTTGGTAGAGGCTGCCGCTAGCATGCTCGCTCACGGATTGAGAAAACAACTAGAGAATGGAGTATTGGGCCCCCAAACTCCATTGATTACTAAGGTGAAAAATCAATACCTGATGGATGTCTGGGTGAAAATCAAGAAAGACACTGAAAACCGGCTTTTATTTACTAAGCAGGTGATTACGCAGGAGGGTAAGCGTGTTTTGCTAAACAAGAATTTTAAACAAGTGAAGGTTGTGTTTGACGTAGACCCGATGTAATGGGTAAGTCGTTGATTGGGAATATTGAAAGCCTTCGTACAAGTGCGGTTACATACGTTTATGACCCATTCACAGATTTGCTAATGGCCACCTTCACAGCCCCAATACGTGTATCTTCTAGTGCAACAATTGTGAAGGTAAAAGGAGCAAGCTCTACCGTTTCGTTGAGGTCAGGTATTCTTGCAGTGACATGGATAATCAGGCCACTGAGCGTATCATAGTCTCCTTTTGGGATATCCCAGCCATATTTTTCGTTGAGATAATCAATCTCGTGCCTTGCACTAAGCAAATAAACGTCACGATCTAGCTTTTGTTCTACCAGCGCTGTGACAACATGCTCATTTTGTATTTCGCCAACAATTTCTTCAATAATATCTTCCATGCTGACAATGCCCGAAGTACCCCCAAACTCATCAATGACCAGCGCTACACTTTTACCTTCTGTTGTAAGCTGCACCATCACCTCACTTGCCAGGCTGGTTGCTGACACAATGACAACAGGCCTAAGGATGCTCTCAATGTGCTGGGGTTTTTTGAATAATTCTTTAGCATGACAATAGCCAATGATGTCATCAATATCATGCCTATAAACCAAAACCTTGGCATGATTACTTTTGATCACTGCCTCCTTGAGCCCCCCTATTCCATCTTCAATGCCTACAGCCACAATCTCTGTTCTAGGAATCATACAATCTCTCACCTTCACTTTCTTAAATTCTATTAGATTGCTGACGATCCTAGCACTCACGCCTGCAGGCACGTTCTCATTAATATTTAGTGTACTTTGGATAAATCTGTGTAGATCTGTCAAGCCAAAAGAAGGCCGTTCTTCTCTATATTTTTTTCCTAAGACATGAGTGATGAAAAATTTAGCGATGGCAGTAGTGATGACTACCAGTGGTTGAAGCACATAGGCGACTGCTGCTGTGGGTAGTGCAAATAGAGAGAGTAGACGGTTGGGGCCCAATAGAAAAATACTTTTGGGAATAAACTCAGCTACCACCAATATGCCCAGGGTTGATAGCAACGTCTTCAGGACGAGCAAAGTAGCATTGTTATTGATAGCAGCAGGCAAATACGCGTTCAAAAAAGGATCTAAGACCTTGGCCATATAGGTACTATAGATGACCAGCGCAATAGTATTTCCAATCAGTGTAGTACTGATAAAACGGTCAGGATATTTCAGGAAGCTGTTCAAAATTCTGCCAGAAAAGGCCTTTTGGTCTCCCTCCAGCTTCATCCCTAGTTTATCTGCAGACAAAAAGGCAATCTCTATGCCTGAAAAAAAAGCAGAAAAAATAAGTGCGCCAATAATAACAATGATCTGATAGGGCTCTACCATATTTTTATCCTACTGGGAAAATTTAAAGGCTAACTTTTTGCTGGATACCTTGCTAGAAGGCTACAGATGTACCAAAGCTACCCCTGGTTGTTTAGCCTCCCTCGTATTGTAACAAAAATTAATGATTGAGCGCAAGTGGTCTAGCGGGTTATTGGATCGATTTTACATTTAACAGGCCTTGAACCTTGGAGATACTATAATAGCTAAGGTCTTGCTTGGCTGTTAATCCCTCACCTGTGAGTAGCTCTTCTTCCGTTTCTATTCTAATAAATTTATCCGTATACAATGTCTCAGTCTCAGGACTCCAGTGTAACTCCTCTGTATTCAGCTGTCTTTTATCGTGCAAGCTCTTGAGTTCTACATCACCTCTAAATGCATAAACATTTGTTTCGGCAAAAAAATAAACACTATTAGCCCTTCCTGTCGCCGATACCTTTTTATTGGATTCATAAAACTCTATGGACATGCCTTCGGGGTATGTCCTATCACCATTTGCATAGTGAAACGCTTTCTCAGTAAATAATTTGTACCGAACGAACCCTTGTTCGCTGCAGAGGAGCTCGATATGAGAGGACTCCAGAGTGGGAATGACATGAGCTCGGTCTTGCTCAGGTGTAAATCCAAAAACTGTCCCGAGTAGAAAGTATAACCAAAAGCAACGCCTATCCTTCATGAATTGCGCGGCTGCACCGTTCGACATAGTATAAGAGCACTGAAAGAGTAAAGACGACCCTTGCTACAGCCTGTGAAAGATCACGTTTAGCATTTTGCAATAGGCTCATTATTGATTTGATCATTACTGATCGTGTACGCTATCAAATTCTACAGGCGATCATCACAAGAAGACCATTCATCAGCGCCAAAGCACGGACGCTGATGATTAAATTTGATGAGAAGCACCATGAAGATACTAAACATACCGCATACCATTAATATGGTATGATTGCAAAAGTTACAGTATGACACCTCTCGTAGCTTGAGAATTACTATTTTTATTCTGCAATAGATCAACCAATCAAGCACTGCTCTCTAGTAGGAGACTACGTAGTGGTATGCAACGCAAAGCCTACAGGAATAAGCCATTGACTCGTTGGGCGAGGTGTTATCATCAGCTGATGGGTCAGGTGCGGTATACAATAGAGCGGGTTTTGGGGAGCATCAAACGTTAGTTCGGAACCCAATGCACCGGAAATAGGGGTAAGAAAGCCCCAATGAGCCTCCAAAAAAGAGCATCAGTCAACTAACAAGAATTCTGCCATGGTCTACTGATTTTGTGAGGCAAGGAAAAAGGAAGATGAATATTCCTACATGTGAGTCAGGGTCCACAACTGATACCACTAAGACTCCTCCTAGCTATCTGTGAGTTAATTTGGTCTATAGGTAGCCCGATTAGTTAAGGAGACTACGCATTATTTCCTGGACTAAAGGAACAAACGCGCTTTAAATCATCGCCATATACAGGAGCAATATTTTCAGCACTTGCTTCGACCATTTTCTAGAAATTTGATATGGAAACGCATTTTACCTCACTAACTTCAGTACGGCCAAAGGTTATGTTTTTGATATCAAAATCAATCCGGCAAGCATAAGTATCATTCATCTGGCGATCTACGTAAGTAGGACTAAGCTCTGCGTCTCTTCTGGAAGAAAATAAAAACTTGAAGTCTTATCCTTGGCATTGAGCCCTAGTTCTTCCCGTAACTCCCGACTAACGGCTTCCAGCCTACTTTCTCCAGCATCAACATGGCCTGTCACAGATATGCTAAGCATGCCAGGATAGGGATCTGCAGACTCAGGTCTGCGTCGAAGAAGTAGGTCATTTTCTTTGTTGAAAAAATACAGATGTACCGCTCGGTGGAGCTTGCTCAGTCTATGTACTTCTTTTCTTGATAACACTTCACCAGTAGGATCTCCATTTGGGTCTAAAATATCTATCATATCTCTAGATGTAGAGCGAATACTACGGTAAGACCTAGGTACTGGAGTCATGCTTCTACAACTTGACATATTACTTATAAAGCTTTGGGATGCTCTATGCATGCTCAATTTATTGACTTCGGTGGTAGAGCATGCAGAATAAACAACAACTGTGAATACGGTACAGGCTATGCCATGTAAGGATCTTTGCGAGGTCGCCATAGTGTAATTTTAGTGGAATTCATTACTTTCAATCGAAACTTACCGTAAAAAAGGCCCTGCCCACATACAATGCTTACAATGAGGTAGAATATGCAATTCGCAGTGTTTTTTAGGCTAAGGTCCGCCGAAATTAAGATAGTTGATGGCCGTAGCACGCGCGATCAACATGGGTTTGAATCAACTAATTAGCACAAAGGTTGTAATAGGTTTTACTCTCATTCTAACTGGCTTCTCTTCTCTTTCTGAGGTAGACAATCTATTAATTCTTGGCGCAGGGAGCGACATGGGGGCCAACCATAAAATAAGCATCTTCGAAAAATTGAGGCCCTGGGCGCAAAGGATATAGCTATGTGAATTCAAGGATCATCCACTAGCCTGCAAATAAATTCGAGAAATCATCATGATTGGATGGCATTGCATTGTGCTTCAGAAGAGAGCCACACGGCAACCGTACAAAATTATCAATAATAGCGCTGATGTGAATTTGACAGCTGACATTGCTCGCAGGAAGCGTTATGCGCAAAGGAAGCGTGGAAAAACCGCATTGCATTGTGCCTCAGAAAAAGGCCACGACGCAATCGTAAAAATACTTCTAGACAACAGAGCTGATGTAAATACGAAAACCCATTATACTCAACTCACAGTACGGCATTGCACGCGGCTGCACACGGAGAAATGTACATCCGTCGTACGACTACTCCTAGACAAAAGGTTAGATATAAATCGTGAAAGATGCTAACGGAGAATGCCGCACTACATTATGCTGGGTATAGTGGCAAAGAAGAAGTGGCCCACCTACTCCTAGACAAAAGATCAGATATAAATGCGCGAAGATTATTGGGAGCGACGCCATTAATGGTATGTAGCGAAGCACGGACCATATGAGATGGTAGAATCAATTCTCAAAAACCAGTTGGTGTAAACGAGCAAGATGAGAAGGGAAATAAAGCATTGATATATGCATCGGGAAGAGAGTCATTGAAGACGGTACAACTCCTCAATGACCGAGGAGCAAACATATATCAAAAAAATAAGTATGGAAGAACTGCATTGATTGAAACAGAAAAATCAGGACCATGCAAGATCATAAAATTACTATTAGAAAAGAAAGTTGATGTCAATGCGCGGAAAAACGCAGGCAGAGGACGTCAGACTGCATTAATAGAAGCAGCATTCCTTGAAAGAGATGATGTAGTGAGACTACTCATAGAAAAAAAGCCGATTTAAATATAAAAGATAATAATAGAGACACCGCATTGTCAAAATCACGCAGATTCAACCATACTGCAATAACAATGCTTTTGGAAGAAGCTGGTGCTCGCTAAAAGGCATGCAGCATACGCAGCTCGGTTAAAATGACTACACACACTATAAAATTCTCTTTCGTACGTATAGCCTATGCATGCGCTGTGATGCTAGTGCTCGAAGGATGCCAAGGATGTAATACAAGGGCAGTTGTGCCTAGCGATGAGAAGTCTGGTTCAGGGGGCATTCCCAATGTAGGAAATACCTGTTACATGAACGCTGTGCTACAAATTATTGCCAGGATATACCCCGATTTATTTAGCCATAAAAGAGATGTTTTGGAGCATTGGGGGCAAGTAATAGTAGATAAGCTCCTGGCAAATGAAGAACAAGTGAGTGCAACGGAAGCCAAGGCATTCTTTCATGCCTTACAAAGCAGCTACAATGTGGGAAAAAGCGAGGATGAGCAACTCCATGCCGAACAACAAGAAGATGCAGCGCCAGTACTTACTTTCTTGTTACATAAGGCAAGTATCGAAGAAATAGGCTTTTATTCCACTAAAACACATCCTAATAAAACCTATACTCCCACCGTTAACACTACGCCTACCCTCAGCACTCTTTTAAATATAACACTAACCGAGACGGACACTTCTATGAACGACTTAGTTGCGATCAGGATGCGCGGAGATCATGTAGATGAGGCTCATTGGCAAGACTCTACGGGTCAATGTGTAAAAAGTTCTGCCATCGTAGGCATCAAGCTCAGCAGCGCCAACTTACGAAAGTTAACCAACCAAATACTGCCCATTTTTGCGCAGAGATTTAACCAAACAGATAATAGGAATCCAAGTACAGCCAGCAAAATAACAACACCTATCACAGATCCTTTCACACTAACTATTGCACCAGAGTGCTTCATAGAGAATAGAGGAGGGCCATACACCAGCAGCTTAATAGGCTTTATTCTCCACAGTGGGACTTTAAATAGTGGACATTATGTGGCCTATGTAAAACGACAAGGGAAATGGGTCGAATATAATAATACTCATATAACCGTGCTGCATGAAAAACCATGTGAAGAAGCACAGCAAGCATATCTCTACTTCTATCAAGCTGACTAACACACAAAGTAACATGAAAAATAAGGGGCTGCAGGAGATATTCTAAGCGCAAACTTCAACTTTTTGTTTTGACTGACCCAGTATGTGCAACCTCACGATCCACCACCCCCACGATGGCTTCTTCAAGCACAGCCTCTCTAACCTCATGGTCGCCAAAGACTTCCTCCAGGTACACTTCAGCCCATCGATCACACAACGCATCCAAGGGGAGTCTTTGAAAGCTCAGTAACAAAAGCTACACCGATGAGAAGCTGGCCCAGCTACACAGCGATGTCGTCTATGCCTGCCAGATAGACGGAAAGAGTTTCTATACCTACATCTTGCTAGAGCATCAGACCACGCCTGACCCCTTGACCTTTTCGTTTCCTGCAGTACAATGTAGCCCTACTAGCAGAGCACCTCGCACAAAATAAGAAGGGCAAACAGCAACAACGGCTACCCATTATTCTGAACCTTTGCCTCTACTCAGACAAGAAGACCCCTGGTCCTTATTTCGTAGACCTCTATGATTGCTTCGAAGATTCGATACTCTCTAGAGCAGAGATGTTCAAGCCCTTGGATCTAATCGATCTAGGCCAAATAAAAGAAAAAGAATTGTCCTAACATGGAACGGAGAATCTATTAAAAATGCTCCTCAAACAAAGTCGAGAAAGAACGTTCTTGAATTGGATGAAGGAACACCCAGAAGCAATGATTAAACTACTCATGGAGCGATTCTATGGAATTAGTGGTATCGTATATGTCTTAGGCGTAAAGAAACTACACAGCGCGGAGGAGTTGCTTCAAGCAATAGAGAATATAGCACCACAAAGAAAGGAGGACATTATGACCGCGGCTCAGCAATTAGAACTAAGAGGAGAAAAAAGGGGTATACAACAAGGTATACAACAAGGCTACACCTAGATATGAAGACTGTAGCGAAGGCTACTGGACTGAGTGAGCAAGAGCTGACGAAGCTACAAGAAGAAGTGAGTCAGTAGCAGACCTCAGCCATCATTTTTTCCCCGTTGTTGACAAGGATTTCCCTGGAGTGGAAAGCCTAGAGAACCATAACTACCTCGCTACTTTCCTTTCAGAGACTGGTGCGGGCTTTCTCTACGAATTCTTCTGCCCAGTTGATTTGTATGACCACCCATAGCTATAGGGCGAGTCACTGCGTCATTCCCAGCACTTTTCTCCCTGTTGCTTGTATCTTCTTAGGCTGTGTCAGAAAACGACAAGTTACTCAGCACCAGCATATTTGATCACCATGGAAAGATAGGTCCTTACTTTTTCGAGGGATTTTTTTGTCTTTCTAATCTGTGCATGCTCATTTTCCTCGTCTTACTCCTATCCATATTCACTCAGGTAATAGGGGAATCCTGTTGCTGCTTATTCCGGGTGCTTTTTTTGCTTTTGATAAGCTTAACCAGATTTCTTCTGTTCAAGACCACAGCATCCCCCTGGCATATACACAAATGGGCATCTCGACAATTTTTAAGACCCAAGCACATTTTATCAGATACTTTTTCTAATAAAAAACTCCCCAAGGATCAAAAAGACTAGAACTCAAAACAACAGGGAGGAAATATAACGTGCAGTGATAGGCCAAAATTAAAAGCCCACTACCTCAGTAGTGGGCTTTCTTTTGCAAATTTTAGCATAAAAATGAGACCTTTGTATGGTAAATCTGTAAAATAGGGCACATTGCAATAGTTTTATGCGATTGCCAATTGCTTAATAGACACGTGCTACCCGGAATCTTCTCTAATAGAAGGGGATAAGCCAATATCATTGCAAGTAAATCTTTCCCGTCAACCGTGAAATATTCCTTTAGATGATTTTACGCCATACCAAGGTCTCAGAATTGGCTGGTAATTTTTTGAGCCCTATACTTTGGGAATTTTTATGTCTAGATCTTCGTAGACCATGACGCCTTGCTCAAAAATATCAATGCGAATGAGCTGAGTTATTAAGACTCGACTATCTAGTAGGGACTAGGTAGTGGCATACAGCGAAAGGCCTACAGGAATAAGCCACTGACTCGTTGGGCGAGGTGTTATCATCAGCGGTTGGGTAAGGTGCGCTATAAAATAGAGTGGGTTTTGGGGGGCATCAAACGTTGGTTCGAAGCAAAATGCACCGGAAATAGGTGTGAGAAATCCCCAGTAAGCCTCCAAAAAAGAGTACACGTCAACTAGTCATCATTCTTCAATGGTCTCACAATTTCAATATGCTTGAGCAAATTAGAACACTGCATGCCGAGATCGAGCACTTCCAAGCCAAAGACGAAGCAGCACTAGAAGAGTTTCGCCGCAAATTTATTGCCAGAAAAGGAGCTGTAACAATGCTTTTTGCTAACCTAAAGGAGGTTGGGCCAAGTGAAAAAAAAGAATTGGGAATAGTGCTCAACGAGCTTAAAGGTGCTGCCCAAGAGAAATTCAAGATGCTCATAGAGCAGCTACGGACAACCCAACAAACACCAGAGCCTTCAGAAGAAGATCCCACACTACCACCACCTGCTGATGCATTGGGTACATTACACCCCCTCACCATCATTGGCAACAACATCATAGTACTATTTGAAAAAATAGGCTTTAATATTTCTGAAGGGCCAGAAATCGAAGATGACTGGCACAATTTTACAGCGCTCAATTTTCCTGATAACCATCCGGCTCGGGATATGCAGGATACTTTTTTTGTTGCTCCCAACATAGCTTTGAGAACACACACTTCTTCCGTGCAGGTACGGATTATGGAAACCCAGCCGTTGCCTATAAGAACCATTTCACCAGGCAGAGTTTTTCGGAATGAAGCTATTTCAGCACGTGCTCATTGCATTTTTCACCAGATAGAAGGACTGTACATCAACCAGGATGTAAGTTTTGTCGATCTCAAAGAAACTTTACTTTACTTCGTGAAAGAACTGTTTGGAAGCAATACCAAGCTGCGTTTCAGGCCATCTTATTTTCCTTTCACAGAGCCTAGTGCAGAATTAGACATCGACTGCAGAATTTGTAGGGGTAAGGGCTGCAACATTTGTAAGCATACAGGCTGGGTAGAGATTATGGGTGCAGGCATGGTAGATCCTCAGGTACTAACCCACTGCAACATCGATCCGCAAGTGTATACAGGCTTCGCTTTTGGCATGGGCATCGAGCGCATTGCTATGCTGCAGTACCAGATCAATGACTTGCGCTTGTTTACAGAAAATGACATTAGCTTTCTGAAGCAATTTTAAGCCTGCCATTTACCCATTTTTGTTATACTTTCACATTCAACTAAAAAACAATGACAAGCACGATTACCTTCTCCATGATCAAGCCCGATGCAGTTAAAAACAAAAACATTGGTGCCATTATTAACATGATAGAACACGCCGGGTTTAATATTCAGGCCATAAGAATCACACAGCTCACTCCCCAAACCGCTGGCCTATTCTATCAAGTACACCAAGAGCGCCCTTTTTATGAGCAAATGTGCCTAGTTATGTCTACTGGCCCTATAGTAGCCATGGTATTACAGAAAGAAAATGCGGTAGCTGACTTTAGAAAACTAATTGGCGCCACAGATCCTGCGCAAGCCACCATGGGCACCATCCGAGAAAAATTCGGCAGCTCTATCGAAGCCAATGCAGTACATGGGTCTGACGCAAACGAGACGGCCGCCATAGAGGCCAAGTTCTTTTTTCCTGAAATGAGCGAGTAAACAAGATTGATCTGCCCTTAGAAAACCAGGCAGTAGTTGACTGCTACCTGGTTTCTTTGGCAGGAAACACTCTTTTGATCCAACGGGGCAGGTAAACGACACCAAGAACAAGGTAGAAGTAATAAGTCAGTATTCTCCAAAGCACACCGGTAATCAGTGTATACTCTCCTAAAACAGCTTTATGAAGCTGCTTATAAAAGAATTCTGCGGTACCACTGCTGCCCGGCGTAGGAGAAACCAACATGATAGTCCACAGGATGACTTGTTTACCTAAGATGACGAGGTGGTCTACAAAGTCTAGATGCACATAAGCAGCAATGATCAGATTAACAATCAGATAACGTGCCGCCCAAGTCACCAAAGTGGTGCTCCACACTTTGAGCCAGTAAGAAAATGGCTCACCTTGTAGGGTCTGCGATGCTAAGACAAGCTCGTCGCCTTGTCTACGGGCAGCCTGCTGAAATCGTTTCAAGAAACTAATGCTAGTGATTTTTAATAAGGTCCACCTGAAAAGCTTGGGCTGCACAAATATCGCCAAAAGCATCACGAGTGTGTAAGTAGATACCGCAACATGACTAGACCAGAATAGCAATTTGAGACTGCTGCCCAACTTGTTTTCCAAGACAGATATGTCTGCAAATATGGAATCATAGACCCCAAAAAAACCTAAGGAAGTAACCCCAATAAAAAATAGGTTGTCAAAAATAGAGGTGACGATCACATAGGCCAATGACTTCCCCAGGCTAATTCCTTCCTTCAGTAGCAAGAAAATAGCCACCAGACTTCCTCCTACTGCAAAAGGGGTAACAGCCGAGGAGAACTCCCAGAGTAGAATGATGTAAAAGCTACTCAGCCAGCTCAGCTCGGCTTTTGTCAATACTCTGATTCGATATATATAGCCTACATCACGCACTATGACTGCCAAAAATATCAAAAGCATGTAACGCCAGTCGGCTTTGCCAATAAGGCTGAGATGGGCTAAGCTGAAATTATCATCGCTGGCAAATAGATAAATGGCAACACCCATACCCAGTACGACAGGGAGCCATATTTTATGGATATTAAGTGTTCTAAATACTTTTTTCGCGTTTGGCTCCATGCTTTTATTATTGGTCGTGGCGGACATTATCCTTTGATCTGGGGCACTCGGAAATAGTTGGAGTCTTTGCTAGGTGCATTAGCCAGCACTTTTTCGTGTGCCAAGGGTGCCTGCGGGATGTCTTCTCGGAAAATATTGTGCTCCAACGCCATGGTGACAAGTGGATTGACACTAGCTGTATCTAATTCCTTCAACTTTTCAATCCAAGTAACAATTTTGTTCAAGTCTTCGAGTAGAACTGCTTCATCGTTCGCATCTACTTCGAGCTGGGCCAAGTGGGCCAGCTTTTGGAGCAAAGGCTTATCTATCTTCACAGTGAAACATTTTTTATGGATGTAATGCACCATTATCAGTTACTAGACTGAAAAAAAATCGGTCTGGCTCCGTAACAACGTGAGTCTTCTAAGGACGTCAGGCCACGAATATGCCACGTATCCTTCGCAATTCATAACCTGTGCCTTAGGCTAAGTGCCTACCCTGATCCATTCTAATCAAGGATCGGTCGGCCTTGACCTGTCGCATGATAGCAGCACTGCTTTTTCCCTTGGCATCTGTAATGAATACCTGACCAAAGTGCTGCTGGACTATAAGTTGGACCAACCGATCAATGCGTTGCTCGTCTAGCTTGTCAAAAATATCGTCCAAGAGTAGGAGCGGTTTTAGCTTCAGGGCGTTGTGCATGCACTCAAATTGCGCTAGCCTCAGCGCAATGATGAACGATTTTTGCTGTCCTTGGGAGCCTATTTTTTTCAGAGGATGGTCATTCAGGAGAAAATGTACTTCATCTCGATGGACGCCCTTGGTAGTACGTTGTAAGGCCAGATCTTGCTGTAAGCTATTGCGGAACTTTTGTTCAAAGTCAGGAGACGCTACTTCTGAAACATAGACCAATTGCACCTCTTCGGAGGCAGCCACAAAGTACTGGTAGTACTTTTGAAAACTCGGTGCAAACGATTGTATAAAAGCTGTGCGGGCTACAAACAACTGCTTGCCCAATGGCAGCAGCCGATGCTCATAAGACGCCAGTAAATCCTGGTCCAGTTGCCCTGTTCCTTTGTATAGCCCCAATAAGCTATTGCGTTGATTCAATAGGTGTTGGTATTGCAAGAGGGTATTCAAGTAGGTTTTGTCTAACTGACAAAGGAGCGTATCAAAAAACTTTCTCCTGCCCTCCCTCCCCCCACGGACCAGGTCCATGTCATACGGTGTTGTCAACACAATCGGGAAAAGCCCAATGTGGTCACGCAGCTTTTCATAAGGCTTGTCATTGTTTTGGAAATGCTTACCGCCATGCTTCCGAAAGATGCATCGTACAGTACAAGGATTGTTATTCTTTACAAAGTGACCCTCCACAGCAAACGCCTCCTGGCCATGCTGAATGTTCTGAGTGTCTATAGTATTAAAGGCACTTTTGGTCAAAGACAGATAGTGGATGCTATCCAAGAGGGTAGTCTTTCCCGCTCCATTAGGGCCTACGATAAAATTCAGTTGGTCTGCAAAAGTCAGCTCAACGGCGGTGTGATTTTTAAAGTGTGCACACCGAAGTTTTCTAAGCAGCATCAGTTCCTTTTTGGATGTTTTTGGTTAGCTTCGCGACTGTCTATTGCCATTATGTGGATCGTATGGAGACTGTAACAGACCTTGCTGCCGTGAGGCCGCTAACTGAGCCGAAAGTAAAGTTGCTAGAAGACTTTTCAAAAGAGACTTATTTATTCTGGTATGAGCGGATGCTGCTCATGCGAAAATTTGAGGAAAAGGCCGGTCAGCTGTATGGCCAACAGAAAATCAAAGGATTTTGCCACTTGTACAATGGACAAGAAGCCTGCATTGCCGGTGCAATTACTGCCCTGGACAAAGAAGACAAGTACATCACTGCCTACCGCGATCATGCGCACCCTATTGCGCTAGGCACCCCTCCTCAGTACATCATGGCAGAGCTATTTGCAAAAATCACTGGCACCTCCAAAGGGAAAGGTGGTTCTATGCACATGTTTGATAAAGAGCGCCATCTCTTTGGCGGTCATGGTATTGTAGGCGGACAAATTCCCCTGGGCGTAGGCATTGCTTTTGCAGAGAAATACAAGAAGACAACCAACTTGTGCATTACTTTTATGGGCGATGGCGCCGTACGCCAAGGGGCTTTTCACGAAGCGCTGAACTTGGCCATGCTCTACCAGCTGCCGGTCATTTTTGTCATTGAAAACAATGGCTATGCCATGGGTACTGCTGTCAACCGAAGTTCTAACGTCACAGAACTTTACAAACTGGGCGCTGCCTATGAGATGCCTTCTGAGTCTGTAGACGGGATGGATGTAACCGCAGTACACCGTGCCGTGGCTAGAGCTGCTAAAAAAGCTAGAAAAGGCTTACCCAGTTTGTTAGAGCTCAAAACATATCGCTATAAAGGTCATTCCATTTCTGACCCAGCCAAGTACCGTTCCAAAGAAGAAGTGGAAACCTATAAACAGCAAGGTCCTATTGAAAGGGTACGTACTACTATCTTAGCAAAGCAGATGGCCGACGAAGAGACCTTGGGTATGATTGATCAACGGGTAAAACAACAGGTTTCCGATGCTGTGGCCTTTGCCGATGCCTCTGCGTCTCCCCAACCAGCAGCAGCTTATGAGGATGTATATGCCCAAAAAGACTATCCATTCCTGAAGAGTTGACCACTGCGCTAGTCCTTAAACTATTATGGCTCAAAAACTCGTCAAACCGCTCCCAAAAGCTACTGATAGTATCCAGCAAATGGCAATGCGCATAAAAAGACACCAACGGCGCTTGTACATAGTAGGCCTACTGATTCTCATAGGCACCAGTGGGGTTTTCTTTTTTAAGTATTACCAACGCCAACAAAACAACGTAGCTCAAAGCGAGATGTTCCAGGCTGTCTATTACTTTGAAGAAGAAGCGTTTGACAAGGCCCTGCACAGCGATGAGACATATGCAGGCTTGCTAGACATCATCAAGGAGCATCGATTCACGCAGGCTTCTAACCTCGCTCATTTTTACATTGGAGTGAGCTATATGTACCAAAAAGACTACACAAAGGCAGTTCAGCATCTTACAAAGTTTAGCTCCAAAGACTTTCTACTTCAAGCCCGGGCTTGGGCACTCATAGGCGATGCACTCACAACACAAAAAGCCTATACAAAAGCTGTCCAATACTACATGAAAGCTGCTAACTACCGATCTAACAAGATCTTTACGCCCACCTACCTGGCCAAAGCTGCACTGGCCTATGAGGCCAACACGGATTGTAAAGCAGCATTAGGTTGCTATCAACGCATTGTCCAGGAATTTCCAGAGGCAACACAGTATGGAGAAGCCCTCAAGCATACAGCACGGCTCAAGGTGATCAGCGAAAAAAATTAACAGTTACCTAACCAGCCAATTACTCCATCAACATGTGTGGCATCATTGCTTACATAGGGTACCAAGAAAGTTATCCCATCCTCTTAAAAGGGCTTAAAAGACTAGAATATAGAGGCTATGATAGCGCAGGCATTGCGCTTCTGAATGGAGGCCTTAAAGTGTACAAGAAGGCAGGCAGGGTCCGTGATCTAGAAATTTTTGTAGCTAACAAGCACTTAAAAGGACATATTGGCATTGGGCATACGCGTTGGGCTACGCATGGCGCACCTAGCGATGCCAATGCCCATCCTCAAGTAGCTGCTTCAGGAAAACTTGCCGTTGTACATAACGGTATTATTGAAAACTACAGCGTGCTCAAACAAGACCTTCTGAACAAAGGTTATGTCTTTAAGAGCGAAACGGACACCGAGGTCTTGGCTCATTTTATTGAAGAGGTACAACAACACAATCGGTGTGCACTAGAAGAGGCAGTTAGGTTAGCACTTACCAAAATTGTAGGCGCTTATGCCCTTGTTATTCTCTCTGAAGACCTGCCTAATACACTCATTGCTGCTTGTAAAGGAAGTCCTATGGTAATTGGTATAGGAAAAGATGAGTTTTTTATTGCTTCGGATGCAACGCCCATTGTAGAATACACAGACCAAGTGGTCTTCATCAATGACCATGAAATTGCCGTCATACAGGACAACCAGCTGTCGATAAAAAGCATCAAGGATGTGCCCCTAATACCTGCTATCCAAAAGCTAGACATCATATTGGAGACGATAGAAAAAGGAGGCTTTGAGCACTTTATGCTCAAGGAAATTTTCGAACAGCCTAAAGCAATCAAGGACTGTATGCGGGGACGCCTTGACGCAGACAGCCAAAATTTAGTACTTGGAGGCATCAGTAACCATATAGATCGGCTAGCCAAGGCCAATAAAATTACCATCGTAGCATGTGGCACCTCATGGCATGCCGGTTTGGCAGCAGAGTATTTTTTAGAGGAATTTTGTAGGATTCCTGTGGAAGTGGAGTATGCCTCAGAGTTTCGTTATAGAAACCCGATTATTGGTTCAGGAGATTTTGTGCTGGCTATTTCGCAGTCTGGAGAAACAGCAGATACACGCGCAGCGGTTGCGCTAGCCAAAGCACAAGGGGCCACTATTTTGGGTATTTGTAACGTAGTCGAGTCTTCTATCGCTAGGGCAGCACACGCGGTTATATACACGCACGCAGGTCCTGAGATTGGCGTGGCTAGCACCAAGGCTTTTACCGCCCAGCTGACTGTGCTCCTCATGATTACGCTAGAACTAGCCCGGCAACGGGGAACTATTACTACAACTGTATTCAGGTCACTACTGCAACACCTAGCTGCTGTTCCTGACACAGTGGAGGTTGTTTTGCAACAGAATGATCAAGTTAAGCACATTGCTCAGGTGTTCAAAGATGCGCTAAACTTCCTTTATCTAGGCAGGGGTTATCATTTCCCGGTAGCACTAGAGGGAGCCCTCAAACTCAAAGAACTCTCTTACATCCATGCGGAAGGCTACCCTGCCGCGGAAATGAAGCACGGCCCTATTGCCTTGATTGATGAAGCCATGCCCGTGGTATTTATTGCTACGCAAGACAGGTCTTATAGCAAGATTATCTCAAACATAGAAGAGGTAAAAGCGAGGAAAGGAAAAGTGATTGTTATCGCAACACAAGGCGACAAAGTAGCTGCCCGGCTTGCGGATTATGTTATTGAAGTGCCGCCCATCCATGAGGCGTTCATGCCCATGGTCGCTGTAGTACCACTGCAATTACTTGCCTATCATATGGCGGTGATACGTGGCTGTGATGTAGACTGTCCTAGGAACTTGGCTAAGTCAGTCACCGTGGAGTGATCAAGAATCAAATTAGCGATTAGAGCGACTGACTCCAACCTCAGTTGCTTGTAGTGTTTTTTAGCCTTATTACTCCGCTCAATACATAGGCCTGCACACTATTCAGCACCTCAAAGCTCCTGTTTTTAAGCTCCTCGGCAGCCTCACCGAGGTTTAATACTTGGCCAAAGGAACGAAGAAAAGCAGTGTCTCTTCGGTATTTCTGCGTTGTCTCTTATAATAAGACTTGGCACCGATCGTCCGCATGTTGTAAACCCTATCCGCTAGCTTCACATACAGCACCCGTAGGTCTTCTACCACTGTGCTCCTAGCCTCACGTAAACTCAGCATTTGCTTGTGCTTCCATCTCAGCAGGCCAGGATCACTAACTCTGTGTGTGCCTGACCAGGTATGGAACAGGTCTTGCACAACAAGTGCCCACCGTGTTCTTCTCTCAGTAGCCTACTAAATGAGTAAAAAGTCGTAACCAATTAGGTAGTCTATACTGAGGTAATTCATAGAAGGCCACTATTGCGCCAGACACCTGATTTTAGGAAGCACTAAGAGATATTGTAGTATTCCCTTTGGCTATTTTTTGTAGCGTTTTATTCTACACCCTCCGCTTCAACTCAAAAGATTTTCCCAGATAGACCTTCCGTACTTGCTCGTCTTCGGCCAATTCTTCAGCAGTACCTGACTTGAGAAGGCTACCTTCAAACATGAGGTAAGCACGGTCTGTGATAGAAAGTGTTTCATTGACGTTGTGATCGGTGATGAGGATGCCAATGTTTTTTTTCTTCAACTGCCCTATCAGTGTTTGAATTTCCTCCACTGCAATGGGGTCGACCCCAGCAAAAGGTTCATCGAGTAGTACAAATTTAGGGTTGATAGCCAATGCCCTGGCTATCTCTGTCCTTCTACGTTCTCCGCCAGACAGTACCATTCCTTTATTTTTTCTGATATGGGTAATGCTAAACTCCTCAAGCAATGTTTCCATCTTTTCCTTCTGCTCTTTTTTGGGCATATTCGTCATCTCCAGCACAGCCATCAAATTTTCCTCCACAGTGAGGTTGCGGAACACAGAAGCTTCTTGGGGCAAATAACTAATCCCTCTTTGTGCTCTTTTGTATAGTGGAAGTGCCGTAATTCGCTCTTCGTTCAAATATACTTCCCCTGCGTTAGGTTGCACCAAGCCCACAATCATGTAAAAAGTAGTAGTCTTGCCAGCACCGTTAGGGCCTAGCAAACCGACAATCTCCCCCTGCGATACAGAAGGGGAGACACTTCTCACTACCTCATGGCCTTTGTAGCTCTTAACCAGGTTTTCAGCGCGCAACTGCATAAGGGTATATCTTTTTGGATGAACAAAGTTAATGCATGGGCCTTGATATCGCTTGCAAGTCTTTGATGTTCAATTGCAGGCTTCTTTTTCCTAAATAGTTGTTTTCTTCAATGGTGTAGACCATGCTGAAAGGCTGCTGTGCGCACACGAGTGGTTCGTAATGTGCCAGCCCAAACCCAATAGCCTCTAAGACATGGCCAGAGTCTTGCTGGTGTACGCACAGCTTAAGGTGTTTCCCCTGAAGGATATGATAACTTTTAGCCACTATGTTTGCTGTAGAAAAGACTGCTTTCATATTGCCAGTTCCAAAAGGAGCCATCTGCTTGATGACGTTGTGGAACTTAAAGTTGATCTCCTCGAACACAAGCGGCAAATCGATCTCCTGGAGAGGGATGAGCAATTCATCTGTGATACTACTGGAAACCACCTCCTCAAACCTTTGCTGAAAAGCTGCCACATGCTCCAGGGGCAAAGTCAGCCCTGCTGCATAAGCATGCCCCCCATATTGATCTAATAAGTCGGCGCAGGCTGATATCGCCTGGTAAATATTATAACCTGCTACAGAGCGGGCCGAGCCCGTAGCTTTACCTTGGGCGGCCGTGAGGATGACCGTAGGGCGGTAGTATTGCTCAATGCACCGCGAAGCAACAATACCAATCACGCCTTTGTGCCAATCATCCTTGAACAATACTGTGGTTTTTGCACGGATCAGGTGGGGGTCGGCATTGATCATGGCAATAGCCTCCTCTGTTGTCATGCTATCAACGTTCCTTCTTAAGTTGTTCTTCTGATTGAGCGCATGAGCCAGATTTGCTGCCTCTGTTGGGTCTGATGCCAAGAGCAAGTGTACGGCTAGGTGAGCACGGTCCATTCTACCTGCGGCATTGATGCGTGGGCCCAGACTGAAGACGAGCTGCGAAATGCTCAAAGGTGGTTTCAAGTTACCTATCTCCATCAGTGCTTTGAGGCCAGGTCGTGGGGTAGCATTCAGCTTCTTCAACCCGTGATAAGCCAAAATTCTATTTTCTCCTACAATCGGTACGATATCACAAGCAATACTTACGGCCACTAGGTCTAAATAATCGTATACGTTTTCTTCTGGAAAGCCTTGCTGCGATGCTAAGGCCTGGAGTAACTTAAACCCTACACCACACCCAGAAAGTTCTTTGGCGGGGTAAGCACAGTCTTGTTGTTTTGGGTTTAGGATTGCATAGGCATCGGGCAATACACCACCTGGCTCATGATGATCAGAGACGATCACGTCCATTCCCAAGGAATTTGCTTGTTGTATGCAAGCTGTAGCTTTGATGCCGCAGTCTAAGCTCACGATCAGCTTAAATCCAGCTTTTGCTGCCCAGTTGACGGCTTCCATAGAAATGCCATATCCCTCCGCATACCGATCTGGAATATAGAAGTCCGTAAGTGCTTGCACCGCTTTCAAAAAGCCATAAAACATGGCCACCGAGGTCACGCCGTCTACATCATAGTCGCCATAGACCAGAATCGGCTCCTTGTGTGTAATGGCTCGGGCCAAACGATGGACTGCCTTGCCCATGCCTTTCATCATAAAAGGATCGTGCAGTGCATCCAACGACGGTCTAAAGTAAGCCTTGGCCTGGTCAAAGTTGGTAATACCTTTTTGTACTAGCAACGTAGCAATAGCAGGGTGTATACCAAGAGAAGTAGCAAGAAAACTGACTTGATGGGTTTCAGGAAAGCAACGAAAATGCCATCTCTTGGCCACGGTAGGATAATTTATGGATTGGGTGTTACTATTATTGTACCTATCAAGGTTAGCGCATTCTTTCAGAAGACTTAACCAGCTTTTCGTCTTTCCTGATGCAATGATTAGCCAGTAAATTACTGGCTAACGCCACGACGAGCAATAAAAACCCTGGTTGATACTTTCCTGGCACCTCCAAGGGCAAAGATTCTTCTTGTTGCGTAGTAAACCACAGAATACAGCCTAGGAGCATGGTCATCACCAACGTGTTAAGAGTTCCTAATTTGATTTGCATAACTCTATTGTCATACCTGAATAATTCGTAGATAGCAATGCCTGCCATGATCAAGCTAATAAAGGCGTAAAGAAATTGATTGGTGGATACAGACTTTCCGTATGAGATCTCTTGTGAAGACCACGCATCGATGAAATAGGTCTTTTTCAATTCAGGAGATGCTCTTTCTTCTTCTTGCTTGTTCCAAATAGGAGCTATCATGGCTGCAATTAAAGAAATGATAACGATAAGCAAAAAAATTGATTGAGGGCGTTGTATCATGGCTGAATACTTACAGTATTAATTTTTCTTAGGGGAAACTTGGTCACTGTACATTTTCATTCATGCCAGCATGGTACCACCATATCCTATCAGGAGACTTTGCGTCTTATGAAAAGTACTACCTAATCAAATGACTAATTGCCATAAGGACATCTCCTAATGGAGCAACAAGCGATACTTTCATTTTTAATGGCCTATAGAAACAAATCTGATTATTTTCTCGTACAGAACCCACCATAAGTGAGTACCTAAATCCTGAATTTGTATTTCAGCATGCAATGGGGCTGGTCTTATGCAAAACAAAAATAAGTACTTTGGTGTCTGCCTGATCAACAGCAAGTAAAATTTTTTGAATACTGGACGACCAAGGAAGCACTGCTCAAACTCCCAGGAACGGGTTTGAGGTTTGACCCCACAGCACTACACAGGGTGTACAACGAAATGGGTGGTATCCGATCAGCTCGTTTCTCAACCATTAGGTTAAATCCTTTACCAGTGATGGGCGGTGATTTTGTTGGGCATGTGGCCTATGCACATCAAAACCCATCGATAGTAGATGAAGAAATTCCAGTGCTACATGCGCCATTACAATGAATATGTGTGATCAAGCTTTTAACATATTGAGCAGCTGGGTCAACGTTTTTTTCAATTCCCTCCGATCTACAATAAAGTCTAAGAATCCGTGTTCCAATACAAACTCAGCACTCTGAAACCCTTTAGGTAGGTCTTTGCCAATGGTCTCCCTAATCACGCGAGGGCCTGCAAAGCCAATCAAAGCTCCTGGCTCAGCAATATTAAAATCACCCAACATGGCAAAAGAAGCACTGACACCCCCGGTGGTCGGATCCGTCAACAGCGAGATGTAGGGCACTTTTGCTTCTGATAATTGGAGCAGTTTGGCTGAAGTTTTAGCCATTTGCATCAAAGAAAAACCTGCTTCCATCATGCGTGCCCCGCCCGACTTAGCAATGATGAGCAAAGGCGTGTGGTATTCCAAAGCGTAGTCAACGGCTTTGGCAATCTTCTCGCCTACTATCGACCCCATAGACCCCCCAATAAAGCTAAAATCCATACAGGCAATCACGAGTTTCAAACCGTTCATGTGACCATGTGCCACACGAATAGCATCTTTTAATTGCGTTTTCTCTTGTGCCGTTTTGAGGCGCTGAGCATACGGCTTGGTATCAACAAACCGGAGCGGATCAGCTGAGGTAAGCTGAGGAACAAGCTCGGTGAATTGGTTCTCATCAAACAGCAACTCAAAATATTCTTTAGAGCCTATGCGTACATGATAATCGTCTTCAGGCGATACATAAGCGTTTTCTTGCAGTGTTTTTGTATGTACAATTTTACCTTTAGGAGTTTTGTGCCAAAGCCCATCAGGCACCTCTTTTTTATCAGCTGTTAGTGTTAGGATACCTTTTATTTTTCTCTTAAACCAAGCCATACATGGTTGTCATTATGAATTATCCTACACTCCCCTAAGCCACCGTGATTTCTTTTGCCAAGTATACATCTTGTACTGCGTTGAGCAGGGCAACACCTTCCTGCATCGGCTTCTGAAAGGCTTTTCTTCCTGCAATCAATCCCATGCCTCCCGCCCTTTTATTGATCACAGCTGCGCTAACTGCCTCTGCCAAGTCAGTAGTACCCCGCGCTGCGCCACCAGAGTTGATGAGTCCTATCCTGCCCATATAGCAGTTAGCCACTTGATAACGACAAAGGTCTATAGGGTGCGCGGTGGTAAGTTGTTCATACATCTTGGGGTGCGTTTTTCCGAAACCGAGAGCCCTAAAACCACCATTGACTTCAGGTAGTTTTTGTTTGATAAAATCTGCCTGGATGGTCACCCCTAGGTAGTTGGCCTGCCCTGTAATGTCAGCAGCAACGTGATAATCGGCTTCTCTCGTCTTAAAAGCATCGTTTCTAGCATAGCACCACAAGATAGTGGCCATACCTAGCGTATGTGCCTTCTCAAATGCTTCGGCTACTTCTGCCAGCTGTCGGCTAGCTTCCTGAGCACCAAAGTAAATAGTTGCTCCCACTGCTGCAGCGCCTAAGTTCCAAGCTTCTTCTACAGTGCCAAACAGCGTTTGGTCGTACTGATTGGGATAAGTAAGCAGCTCGTTATGGTTCATCTTGGCTATGAATGGAATCTTATGCGCATACTTTCTGGAGGTCATAGCCAAGATGCCCAAAGTGGTCGCTACGGCATTGCAGCCTCCTTCTAGCGCTAGCTTGACGATGTTTTCAGGGTCAAAGTAGCAAGGGTTAAGGGCGAAAGAAGCCCCTGCAGTATGTTCTACGCCCTGGTCTACCGGCAAGATAGATAGGTAGCCTGTATTGGCTAGTCTCCCATGCCCAAAAATGTTGCCTAGGCTTTTTAATACTTGAGGATTTCTATTGGAAGGAAGGAATATCTCATCTACAAAGCTAGGGCTGGGCAAATGCAACTGTTCCTTAGGGATGGTTCCACAGCGATGCGTGAGTAAATCTTCTGCCGTATTGCCTAACAGTGCTACAACATGGTTGTAAAACATCATGATTTTTTTTGCAGGACAAAGGTAATAATTTTACAGGCAGCGTATCACCTCCCCTATTTTAGTGTTTTGGATGGCCTGCGGAACAATATGCGATTGGAAAATTGCTTGTTTTCTGCTTAATTGGGGGCGTAGTGAGTTAAACTTGTACTTACTGCACATATGGTGATTGTAGCTCAGTTGGTTAGAGCGCTGGTTTGTGGTACCAGAGGTCGCGGGTTCGAATCCCGTCTATCACCCCCAACGCCGTTTGTTTCGAGACACTGGCCAGAAGGTGCCAAGCTTGAAAAAATATGCGTAAAAAATACACCAAAACAGGTTGCGTTGCTGGTTCTGTCGCATCTGTAAATCGAGATACTGCAAAACGCAAACATTATGATGCTTTCAACATTTCAAAATTTGCAGAGGCAGCAGGATTACAGTTAGAACCCGCAGCCTCACCTTCCTAGATGATACGAATATTCTCAATGCCAGCGATGGTAATTTTAGAAGAACGAAAATTTTTCAATCCAAGCATTGGCTTAGTGCGCTTCCTCATAAGTCGATGGTCTGGCTCCGTAATGTTGTTGAGATATTTGTTTTGACGGATTTCAATCTTTCAGAAATACTATTTGGCTATACAACCCGTAAACCTGGAAAAAATATACTGATCTAGAGTTCAGAATGAGCTATGCACCCTTTTTCAGGGGATCAAAAAAAGCCAAGATACCAACTCAGAATATTTCAGTAGAAAGCATATCTAGTAGCCCTAAAAAGAAAAAACATCCTGATCCGAAGAGAGAGGCATTGGAGCATTACTTACGATTGATCCGGGCGCTAGGCTTGGTTAGATGAAAAACGGCCTATAAAGTAGTAATAAGCATTCCGATTCTTCATCTAGGGCACTATATAGATAGCATCTATTTTAGTATCAGAGTAGAAAAAGCAAGAGCCCCCTCAGAATTTTTCAAAGCGCTTGCAACAAATAAAACAATAAAGAAAAAAGAGATCATCCCAGATGCAGAGGTTGCTATACGGGGAGACTGTTGCAGAAAACTTGCTATAGAGCTTGATGTAGACTTGCTCATGATTAGCCGTATATTTGCACAAATGACACCTAATACGCTCAGAGACTTCCTGGATAAAATTTCAGAAGGAATCACACATACAAAGATCACCAAAGGAGCAAAGAGGTAATGATCTCTTAACAAGATTGCAAGAAGAGCTTAAAATACTTCTCTAGGCCGCTAAAAAAGCTAATATATCTCGGAGTTATATTTTTTAGGCCACCATGGATAAAAAGTACGAGACTTTTGCGTAAAAGGCTTGCCAATCCTACTGAGCCTGTTTTGGTTCATTTTTAGGGATTCATTTTTCTTATTGCCCCTTGTTGTAGGTGTCCTTTTGAGCACTTTTTCTCTTGGCCTATTTCGATAGGCTTTGCGCTGTATACCACTACGCAGGCCCCTGCTACGTAGAAGAGTCTCATTGGTCTGAGCACAGTAACCTTTGTCTACCAGCACACAACTCCCTTGAGGGAGGATCATCTTACACAGACAAGCATCTAGATACTGGCTATCATAGGCGTTAGCGGCTGTCGTAGGGACTGACAAGATTCAAGCCCTCCTTAGACTCAGAGAGGTAATAGTGCTTGTAGCCCTACTGCAGTTGCCCCCCTTTTTGACCCGTCTGGTTGCTTGATCTACCCCTGATTGTAGAGAACAATGCATAGAATCTTGATCCTCAAACTCCAACGTATCGCTTGTTTTTCCTTGAGGCTGACGCAGAGTAGGCGTCAAGGGGAATTGATGATGGGCTCCGTGTTTGACCAATACGCCATGCCTACTGAGCTGCGTGTTGATTTGCTGCAATAATACCTCCCAGACCCCTGATCCATTCAAGGATTTTCTAAAGCGGCATACTACACCTATGGTCAGGCAAGTCATCTTCTAATTGCAGACCACAGATGCGCATGAAGGAGAGGGTATCATTGACTTGTTCTTCTATACCGTAGTCACTGAGGTGATACCAGGTCTGGAGTAATGTCATCTTAAGGCGTACTAGCGATGGATAGGCTTTTCTTCCTTGCCCTGATTGGCCTGTGGGGGAATGCTTCTCTCGTAGGTAAATAATAGAAGAAATCACCCGCTTGGTCTTTGCTTTTCTCTACGTAGTAGCTTGTATAGCTTAGGGGAAAGGAAGTTTTGACAGGCATCCTAAGTGGAGTTTTGACGTGATTGACCGATGAAGGATCAGGGATAGCAATAGTGGGCTCCGTGATTCAGGAACATGCCTACTCCAATTTATAATTACTTTTGCAATCATCTCGAATACATCAAACAAAATCCATCTGTGTATTGCGCATTGATGTTGCGAAACGTATGAAAGGCTGCTTGATTTTTTTAGGTAGGGAGGAGCATCATTAAGGAGAATGGTTTTTCAACTTCACCCATGCAAGAGAAGTATGATGCAATACACTAATAATAGATTCTATGCCATGCGTACTACCCAATATTGGGGTGCCGCGACGGTATTGTTGTGCACCCTGCTGTTGCAAAATTGCCAGTCGCAGCTGAGTGCGTTTGAGGAGGAGTCGTCTGCAGAAGCCCTCTCTCAGTCAGGTTGTCAACCCCCAGCCTCCGAGGCACTGACACAGCCTCTTGGCTATCCTCCATCTCTCCCTCTCATGACGGCTGCCCAGCAGCCCAAAGTGCCCCCCACCGCGCCCTCATTGCCACTACTGCCTGGTACATCGCTTCCTACCGCTTTTGCAGGAACCTCGCCATCTACTTGCATCCTCCCTGCTGCTAGCACAGCACCCTCACGCAATCTCTTCGCACAAGACTCCTGCCCAGTCTTCACGACCGCCTCCGGTGAGCACGTTAAGTTTAGCCAGGTCGATGGCCAGTGGTGCGCTGCCATGCAAGTAGATTCCGGCGTCTCTACGTTGCAGCGCACCTTGCCGGTTGTAGGCTCTGCCGATATCGTTAGTTTCCTTTCCTGGCTGCAAAGCCAAGACAGCTGGACCTCGAGGGCGCATATTCATGTCCTGAACGCAGCCCAATCGTCACATAGTCCCTGTATCTACTTGGGTCGGGCAGGTTTGTGGGGAGGGATGCCTAGTGACGAGGAAGAGGACTCAAAGCCACCTGCCAGACGAAAGTCCCCCAGCCCAGAGGATGAGTTGGCTAGGTGTCATAAGAAGGCACGTCATGGGGAGAGGCGAGAGCAAGAGCGTGTTTGCAGAGACACCCTAAATATCCTGTTGGATATGGCTGGTTCGGAGCCTGATAAGGCCTCCGAATTTCTCGAAGTCTTGCTCGCTGCTGTCAAGGACAGGAAGTGTCGCCAGAAGGCTCTGGGGGCTCTCGGCAAGGTGGCCCAGGCGGCAGCTGACAGGGTCTCCGAATGCCTTCCCTCCCTGCGCGCTGCTGCCAGGAATGAGGATAGGGAGGTTCGCTTAACTGCCCTAAGGGCCCTCGGGGAGGCGGAGTGGAAGCATTACTTTGGTGATGTAGGGTCAGCGCCAGACCTTCCAAGCGATATGGCTGCTATCTTGGACAGTCCTTGCCCGTTCTGGCCCAATAAAAAGGTCAGAAACACGCACCTATTGGTGCTGATCCCTGCTACCGTAGGGGGTGTACCGTTTACGCTGAACCTACTTGGGGAGCTGATCAAGCACCCTAGAAATGGTGGGCATAAGACGGAGTATAGTCATTATAATGAGCGCGTTAAGGCACAAATGGGCGCAGCATCACCTCCTCGTTCCTATTGGGTATTGATGACGCGTGATGTCTTGCCGGGGAGTCGAAGTAAAGAGTATGCTGATCAAAAAGCATTAGCTGCGGGCTATGCAAGCAGGGAAAGCGTGCCTTATGTATTACCCAGTGTCTTGGAGGCGGCGACTGCTATTTTGATGCATCATGTCCGTGAGGGAGATCGGCGCTTTGGGGATCATCCATGGACTTACATGCGCTGCCAAGAGGTGGTGGATGGTCGCTATCCTGCCGTTGTTGGGGGCTTCGAGTCCTCAGGCCTCTGTATCGGCAATGGCCGCTATGTCAATCACCACAGCGGTGTGGCTTGTTGCCGGAAGTTTTAGGCACTTGGTGCTTGGAGACTTGGCATGGAGGTTTTGCGTTTTTACTGCGCGGTGTATTCTTGGTTGCTCTACCAGTAGTTTTGGCCCTTGGTCCATTGGGTTTGGTTTCTGGACCTACA
>JANPMB010000033.1:0-93909 GCA_031422615.1 Amoebophilaceae bacterium | reverse complement strand
TGAGGGCCACATTGATGAGCCACTCTACACTGCCTTGCGTAAGCAGGAACATGACGGTGCTCGTAAAGGGGAGGCAGTAGAGCAGTGTGAGGTGCCAGAAGGTGGGTAGGTACGGAAGAAGGGACTTGGGCCATTTGTCTCCCACAATGAGCAAGCCACAGAACACAGCACCCAGGACGCGTAGATAGAGCATCATGGCGTACGTGGCAGTTGCTTCGTGCTTCCACATGAAATAAGGGAAGGTGTAATTGATGCAACAAAAAATGCCCAGCAGCACGTACGGGGCGCCATACTTCTTGACTTGCTTCTGTGAATACTGGATGATGCGTTGTGGCGTGGGAGCGATGTTTTTTAGGCGTCGGAGGAAGACTTCGCTTTGGGGCCTATAAACGAGTGCCTCGCCTGACTCGCTGGGTACCACGGCAAAGCCCTTATTGCGCCACCTATGCACGCCCAAAAAACTTATTCCGTTGGTCATGAAGCCAGTGAGTGCTACAAAGTGTGCTTTTTCAGGAAAGCCCCAAGTTCTTGTCAGCCAGACCGTCACCAGCGTCACCCCGGTGGCCACATAAAAAGCTGTTCTGTCGGGCTTTAGTCCCATCATGCCGGCGGTGATAGGCACCAGCAACAGGGGTCCAGAAAACTCTAGTGAGAGCAACATAAGCTCCAGAAATTTATTAGTATGCGTGGCGGTGTAGATGGCTGCCATGCTCAGCAATACGGTGGCATACCTGGTATAGCGCAGCTCCACCGATTCTTGGAGTTTGTTTCCTGTGATCGGCTGGAGTATATCGTGTACCGCCGTCAGTCCCATGGCATGGAGATAGGAGTCTATGGTAGAGGTTACAATGCCTAGGAGACCGGCGATGATGAGGCCTTTGAGGCCTACCGGCATGAGTTGATGCACAATATGAGGGATTAGCTGCAGCCCGGGTATGTGCGGATAGAGGACTACACCTGCCAAGCCAATCATCATCAGGGTGAGTTGTAACGAAGGATCGAAGGCGGCAATAATGAGGTATTGGTTGCGCAGCTGCTTCCTTGTCTTGCTCATCAACATGCGTTGGATGATACAGGGATCTACCATGCCCAAGGGGATGAGCCAAATAAGAGCCAGGACGAGGTAGTGTGTGAATTGGGGGTGGTTGAAGATCTGCAGTTTCGCGGCGGGGACGTGCTCAAAGATGGCTTTGATGCCTCCAGCCTCTTCTATCGTGATGATCGCTAGTATAGGAATGCCAATGAGCAATACCAAGAACTGAAACACGTCGGTCGCCGTTACAGACTTTATGCCGCCTGCGGCGGCATAAAAGGCGAGGCACGCTCCCCCCACGATGATGGTGGTCTGCTTGTGCCAACCCAATAAGGAGGCGCCTACCTCTCCCAGCATACTCAACTCCATGGTAGCGATGCAGAAAGCAGTAAAAAGACCTAAAAATCCAGCCATGAGTTTGCTCGCGGGACCGTAGAGGGTGCCTACGAGATCGCCCATGGTGAGACATGTTGGAAACTTGACCGCATGCGGCGCCACCAAGAACGCTTCAAATACAAAGGTAATCATGAGTGCCAGCAGGGCAACTGTGATGATCACACCGTCCTCAAAAATGATACCTGTTGTATTAAAAATACTGGCACCTGCGATGTTTGTGGCCAAGTAGGTCAGCACGAGAGCCAACGTGCCAAAAGACTTGTCGGCCACGGCATACGCGCGCACGGTCTTAATACCCCTGCTTTCCCGCATGCCTATTATGAGGGTAATGAACAAAAAGGCATAGATAATGAGGTAGTCTATACTCAAATAATGCATGTACTATGTTCTCTTTTTATGTTGCAACATGCAAGCATAAATACGACTTCGTTGTCAAACAAGTACCTAAGTGTTTCTTGGGGGCTGCTGGTGGGAGAGACCTTTTATAACGACATAGACCGCATACGCGGTGCTAGTAAGTGCCAGTATGCTCATAAAGATGGGGAACACGACCTGAAAGTATGCATCTAGCTTCATCCCTAGCCATACGCCTGAGCCGATGATAGCCATCATCTGAAAACTCAAGTAGGTGTATTTTGAATAGCCGCTAAGCACCTTATCATCTCTTTTGGGAGAGCGTGACTTGGTGGAGGAGGGGCTCAGTAGAGCTGCCATTTTTTTTGTGGGAGGTAGTTGTAGGTTGTGTAGCCTTGGCCTCTTTGAAGGAGTTACCCATGTTGCATTTTCCGTTGAACTTGGCTCCTTCTTCAAACACCAGCTTGCTGGTAGTAATATCCCCATTGATAACAGCAGTAGGCTTTAAGGTTAGAAGGCCCGATACTTTGATCGTACCATGTACCTCGCCGCTAATTTCTGCAGTTTGGGCGATGATGTTTCCTTCTACCATTGCGGTTTCTCCTAATACTACCTTGGCTTTAGTTTGGATACTCCCACCTATCTTGCCCTCTACACGCAGGTTTCCTGCTGTATTTAAGTTGCCTTCCAAAATCGTCCCTTTTCCAATGATGTTGCTAGAGTTGCTCAACTCCTCTCGGGAAATTTCTTTTTTAGCGCTTCCAAACATCATAGATAGTATATCGATTGTGGCTTAAAAAGTAATGAAATGCTCAGGATTTACCGCCTTCCCCTCATGCCAAAGCTCAAAGCGCAGATGAGGCCCTGAAGAAAGTTCTCCTGAATTGCCCATGATGGCTATTGCCTCTCCTGCTCTTACAAAATTACCAACTTTCTTCAACAATGCTGCATTATGTTTATAGATAGACACTAAATCTGTGTTGTGTTGAATAACCATGCTCCAACCTGTTGCTACAGTCCAGGCAGAAAAAACAACTACCCCATCGGCCATACACTTCATAGGTTCGCATTCGTTAGCAACGATGCCCACGCCATGGTTTCCCCTACTATGTTTGAAAGGGGGAGTAACAGTGCTACGGACAGGAGAAAAGAAAAAAAGAGCTTGCAAGGCATGTATAGGCTTGTTGTAGGTGGTCGAAGGCGATGATTCACTATGCTCAAACTCACCCCGCAGCAGCGTGTCGGCAGCAGCCAGTTGTTCTGATGAGTGAGGAGCGGAAATTTCCTCAGTCTGCTCTTCGTGAGCTGTGGTCAGTTCGTTAGCAGGTGGTTCTTTGCCGGCAATAATGCTCTGCAAGAGTGCAATAAACTTTTTCTGCTGGGTGGTTTGTTCTTCGAGTGCATCTACTGCCGTAGCCAGCTGAATTAGTTTTTTTTTGTTTTCTAGTTCCATGTAAACAGGATTTAACCACCTGGACAGGATAGTGGTGGCCAATGTCAGACTACACACGATCAGAATACTTAGTAGGACAGCACCTAAGGAGATGAGCCTCGCATAGCTGAAACTAAAAGCGAACTTTTCTGCTAAATTTTCTTCGTTGCGAATAACAAGCTGGTAACGATGAGTTAGCCAATCAGAAAGTTTATTTTTGAAATTCAAAATCTGCTGCTGTTTAATGGGTATCAAAAATAAGTATTTCTTGGCGTGTGCATTCGGGCATTGACCATTTGATGATGGAATGGCTGACCCATAGCACTTGTTGCGTAACAATTTTTTATACACCGTCGGACCAGCCCATCATGGCCTCGTATACCACATCGTGGATCTTCGCACGCATATTTTTTTTATCGAGTCGGTTGTTGGTAGCGTCTGGGAAGGTACGATTAGACAAGAAGACATAGACCAGGTCGTACTGAGGATCTACCCAAACAGCTGTCCCTGTAAAGCCACTATGGCCATAGCTGTCTGCAGAGGCATATGCTGAGACGGTAGCTTGTGTGTTGCGTTGGTTGGGTTTGTCCCAGCCCAAACCCCTGCGATTGTGCTTGAACTGCTTTTTGGCAAACGCTTGGACCACTCCTTCTGGGAAATACCGTTTGCCTCCATAATAGCCATCTTGCAGGTTCATTTGTAGTACGATAGCCAGGTCATTGGCATGACTAAAAAGCCCTGCATTGCCCGCTACGCCGCCATAGAGTGCGGCCATAGGGTCGTGCACAATGCCCTGAATCAGGTCTTGTCTGAAGCAATGATCCTCTTCGGTAGGGGCTATGCGATCCTTTGCAAACTTATGCAAAGGGTGGTACGTCAGGGTAGCCAACCCCAAAGGGTGGTAAAATGTTGCTTCTAAAAAATTGTCTAACGGTTGTTTGAGCAGCTTTTCAGCCAGATGATGGAGGAAATAAAACCCTACGCAGCCGTATTGATAATCGTAACCTCTTAGCCAGCTTTTGTCTCTTAATGCTGCGTTGACGCAGTGGTCCCATACAAGTTCTTTGAGCCATGTGACTCCATACAGGTCACTAGCCAATCGGTGCTGATAGGTAGGAGAAGGGTGGGTACTGAACAATGCCTTTCTCAACCTGCCGTCTGCATCAAGCAAGGTCTTCTTGATTTCTCGCCATACATAAGCTGGTAGTCCTGCTTGGTGGGCTAGAATATGGTGAATCCTTAAAGCCCCTTTGTTGGTACCTTGGAGTGCGGGGAGGTAAAAAGAAAGCTTTTTCCTGACATTGAGTTGCTTGATTCCGACCAAATACATCAGCGCTTGGAGGGGCCCCACTACCTTGGTAACGGAAGCAATATCATACATGGTATCGGGTGTTACGGGCTTTCTTTTTTCATAAGTATGGTACCCATAACTTCTGTCAAAAACCACTTTTCCTTTTCGGGCCACTAACACCTGACAGCCGGGCATTGATGCTGTATCAATGGCTTCTTGCACGATGTCGTTGATGGTCTGAAGTACTTGGCTGTCCATGTGCACTGCCTCAGGGAGGGTATAGCCCAGCCGAGATATTTTTTCCGTTCGGATGCCTCGGCCTGCTCTCCAACTTCCTGAAATACTGACAGGCAGTGCACCTTTTGCCGATAAGGCGCCAAAGATAATTTGTGGCACCACCCTGGCAGCTACAGGGTCGTCTTCGTAAGGCATAATAACATGCTTGAATAGTTGGAAGTGTGTTAGACTATACACATTCCCGAAGGGAACGATGATGAGTGCTGTATCTTTTTCTAGGGATGTTAGTAACCGCAACTCCTCTTCTTTGAGACCAAAGTTACTGTTGCGTTTTTCGCTCATGTCGTGAATGCCTACAATGACTACTTGGTACTGCTTGAGCTGGCTAGCCAGTGTGTTGACTGCTTCTGGCGTGATTGCTTCTCGGATCAAGGTATGTTGAGCTATGGGGGCGTATTTTTTGAGCATGCTAGGGAAGAGTTCGGCTGCACTAATCTCACAGGTCTGAGTAGTACTCATTGCTATTGCAGAAGCCTCTTTTGTCTTTTGAGTGTCATTTGTATTGACAATAGACAAGCAAGCGATGTGGTGCTGTGCTAGGTCTTTGAGAGGAATCAATTGCTCCTCGTTAGCCACGACAGTGATCGCCTGCTCAAACAGTTGTTGTTTGAGCAGATGCGCTTGGGGGGTGTGTAGTTGTGCTTCTAGGTTTTTCGTTTCAATAGGTTGCCAGGCAGGCAACTGCATCTGATATTTCAGTCGTAAGAGGCGCTTTACTTTTTCGTTTACGGTTCGACCATCCAGCTTTTTTTGTTGAATGGCTTGCCTAATAAGGGCAATGGCTTTGGGGACATCTTCTGGAAAGACCAGCACATCGTTGCCTGCCTGAAGGGCTAGTAAATCGACTTCTCCAGGCTGATGATGGGCGCTGACACCTTTCATGTTTAAAGCATCGGTAAAGACCAACCCTTGAAATCCTAGCTGATTCTTGAGTAGGTCTGTGACCACTTTTTTAGAAAGTGTCGTAGCACGCTGTGGCGTAGCATCATACGCAGGCACATGCAGGTGCGTAACCATCACCCCTTGGGTGCCTGCTGCAATGGCCTTCTTGAAAGGGAATAGCTCTAGTGCATCCAGTCTGTTCCGATCATGCACAATCGTAGGCAATTCGTAGTGGGAGTCTTGGCTCGTATCGCCATGGCCAGGAAAGTGCTTGGCTACAGCCAAAATACCGTGGTCTTGTAATCCCTTGATGTAAGCGATTCCCTTGGCCGCCACTTTTTCCTTGCACTCTCCGAAGGATCTTGTTCCAATCACCGAGTTGCTAGGATTGTTATTGACATCCATGACAGGAGCAAAGTTGATATGCACTCCTATTCGCTTGAGCTGCCGTGCAATTTCAGCACCCATGTCATAGACCAACGCTCCCTCCTGCAGTGCCCCTAGAGTCATCTGTTTAGGATAGCTGATGGCATGGTCAAGGCGCATTCCCAAGCCCCATTCTGCATCTATAGCAATGAGTAGTGGAGTTTGGGCAGCTTGTTGGTAGCGGTTGGTAAGTGCTACTTGGTTGATAGGTGTTCCTTGAAAAAAAATAAGTCCACCAATGTGATAACGCTGGATTAGCTCTTCAGTAGTACGATAATGCGCTTCATCCTTGTTAGCATACGCCGCTACAAAAAAAAGCTGTGCGATACGTTGCTCTTCAGAAAGGCTTTGAAATATGCGGTCTACCCATGCTTCTTGCTGTTCCTCACCACGGGCATGATGGGCGTAAGCGAAAAGTAGCACGCTGATCAAGAGGCTAACGAAAAGTAGGCCATGGGCTTTATACTGCGTGTTCACGTGGTGAGTATGTGTTGAAACTAGTGATTACTCCTGTAGTACCAGACCGAAGATAAAACTATTAATCCGTAGATTGTGACTGTGCAGTCCCTGAACCTCCCTGCTTTTGCGTATAAGATCCAGTTTTCCAAGACCGGCTACCAAATTTTTGACGTGGTGCGCAAGAAGTATGTACGGCTGACATCTGAGGAATGGGTAAGACAGCACTTTTTACATTATTTGATAGGACACCTTGCCTACCCACAAGCCTTGATTAGGCTGGAGCAAGGAGTGCAGTACAACCGTCTTCGGCACCGCCCCGACATTGTGGTGTATAACCGGTTGGCTAAGCCCTTGATGCTTGTGGAGTGTAAGGCACCCAGTATTAACATTAATCATGAGGTTTGGGGGCAGATAGCACGCTATAATGCTCATTTCAATGCCCAATTGCTGGTCATCACCAATGGCATCGAACAGTTTTGCTGGCAGCTAGACTATGAAAAGGGTAGCCATGCGTTACTGCAAGACATCCCTTATTTCAATACGCTTGTTGAGGGCGTTTCCTGCAAATGAGACAAGGTGCGTGCCAAGGTACAGGTGCTAGCGTTCCTGAAGAATTGATAAATTTGTCAGGTCTATTACGTACGACAAGAGGAAAAACACCGAATCATGTTACATACAAAACAATACATAGAAGCACACCAAGATCGGTTTCTAGGTGAGTTGATGGACTTTTTGCGCATTCCTTCAATAAGTACCTCCAGAGCATATGCCGAGGACATGCACAAGGCAGCTGAGTTTGTCAAGCAAAAGCTCCTGGAGGCCGGCATTGACCAGGCTCGGTTGATCGAAACGAAGGGCTGTCCTTTAGTATATGGCGAAAAGGTGGTAGATAAAGACTTGCCTACAGTGCTTGTATATGGACACTATGACGTTCAGCCAGCAGATCCTGATGAACTTTGGGAGACACCGCCTTTTGAGCCCGTCGTGAAAGACGAAAAAATTTATGCTAGGGGTGCTTCTGACGATAAAGGACAAGTGTATATGCATATCAAGGCCTTGGAAACCATGTTGGCCACCAAGCAGCTACCTTGTAATGTTAAATTTATGATTGAGGGGGAAGAAGAAAGTGGATCCGAGGGCCTCACTCACTTTCTTCAAGATCAGCAAAACTGTACTTTGCTCCAGGCAGACGCTCTGCTTGTATCAGATACTGCCTTGTTATCTTTAGAACAGCCTTCGCTTACCACAGGACTGAGGGGGATTGTGTATTTGGAGGTAGAAGTGGTGGGGCCTAACAGGGATCTGCACTCTGGTATCTATGGAGGTGCGGTGGGTAATCCCATTAACATACTCTGCCAAATGCTTGCCTCACTGCAGGATGAGCGCAATCGTATTACCATTCCTGGCTTTTATGACAGCGTTGAAGTACTCTCAGAGATGGATCGGACTGTGCTTAATCAAATTCCTTTTGTGCTATCCAAGTACACGGAATCGCTGGGTATCGAGGGCGTAATAGGGGAGCATGGCTATAATACAGCAGAGCGTACTGGCATTAGGCCTTCTTTGGATATCAATGGCATTTGGGGAGGTTATACAGGTGAAGGAGGGAAAACGGTCTTGCCCTCAAAAGCACACGCCAAGCTCTCCATGCGCCTTGTTCCCCATCAAGAGATGCAAGAGATGATTGACCAATTCACTAACTACTTTGCTGCACTAGCTCCTCAAGGCGTCAAGGTAAAAGTAAAAGTGGTGCATGCAGGCAGCAATGCTGTAGTCGTTAATAGCGATTCGGTCGCCTTGCAAGCAGCCAAAAAATCCTTTGAAGAGGTTTGGAAAAAAAGTCCTGTGCTAACGAGAGATGGAGGAAGTATTCCTATCATTGCACAATTTAAGGAAGCCCTGAACTGTGATATTGTGCTCATGGGTTTTGGCCTGGATTCAGATGCCATCCACTCACCCAATGAACACTTTGGGTTGGTCAACTTTTTTAAGGGCATTGACACTGTGATTGCCTTTTATCAGCATTTCGGTGCGCTGCACGCATAGATCGTGCTTACCTTGAATTATGTTTGGGGTTGCCATTGGGTCTTTTAGAACGAAAGGCTATATTTGCCACTGTCGTAAAAAAAATTGTGCCTCCGTAAGTAAAGGATTAATCCATCTAGGGGGAATTAGCTCAGCTGGCTAGAGCGTCTGCCTTGCACGCAGAAGGTCATCGGTTCGACTCCGATATTCTCCACTTTAACGCCTCTCCTTACTTTCTTACAGTACTCTTGAATCGTCCGGTAGGAAATACTCTTGGCCGCCTTTCCCAAGTTATATCGCTGGTTAGGGCACACTTTAGTAAGAGACACAACATCAGGGTTGTATCTGATCGACCATCCTAATAGCGTGGCATGCTTGGCAGTTCAAGTGTGGGTGGGAGGCCACTGATGCAACATTACATTTCACAACCCACTTGAGGATGTCTTCTTATAGCCTAAGCAAGCTTTTCTATAACGATGTTATGGTTGGTATAGATACAGATGTCTGCTGCCACGGTGAGACTTTCTCGAACTATTTCTTCTGCACTTAGATGAGGGGCATGCTTTTTGAGGGCAACAGCTGCTGACTGAGCATACATACTACCAGACCCTATTGCAGCAATTTGGTTGTCAGGTTCTATGACATCGCCTGTGCCAGAGATAATCAGCAACTCTTCTTTGTTCGCCACAATCAGCATGGCCTCGAGTCTCCTCAGGTAACGGTCCATGCGCCAATCCTTGGCTAGCTCAATAGCAGCGCGTTTCATGTTTCCTGTATAGCTCTGTAGCTTCTCGTCAAAACGATCTAGCAGCGTAAATGCGTCTGCTGTAGACCCAGCAAAACCTGCTATAATTTTCCCATCTAGGAGCTTCCTGAGCTTTCTAACATTGCTTTTGGCCACAGTATTGCCTAGTGTAGCCTGCCCATCTGCGCCAATGGCTACTTCATTATTGTGCATGACAGCAAGCACCGTCGTTGATTTTATTTGAGACATTTTGCTGGGTTGGTTGGCTATTCAGTTATTTCGCAATATACCTGGTGAATCAATTAATGCACCAGCATTCTTCTGGGGTCTTCTAAGAGTTCCTTGAAGGTCTTCAAGAAGGTCGCCCCCACAGCCCCGTCTACGACTCTATGGTCACAAGACAGCGTTGCCTTCATGGCATATCCGGGAACTATAGCTCCGTTTTTCACTGCAGGTACTTGCTTGATTTCTCCTATGGCCAAGATGCAGGCTGCTGGGGGATTGATAATAGCTGTAAAGGCCTCAACCCCTAGCATGCCCAAGTTAGAAATGGTAAAAGTACTTCCTTCTACATCTTTGGTTCTTAGTTGCTGACTGTGAGCTCTTTGACTGAGGTTTTTTACTTCTGCTGCAATATGGGCTAGCGACTTACTGTCAGCAAAATGAAGTACGGGTACCACTAACCCCTCTTCTACAGCTACGGCTACCCCTATGTGAATATGCTTGTTGTAGCGGATTTTGTCTTGCAGCCAGGCCGTATTGATAGCGGGATGTTGCCTGATAGCCATGGCTGCCGCTTTAATAACAATGTCGTTGAGAGAGATGTTGATGGGTGCATACTCGTTAATACTGGGGCGTGCAGCTACGACTTCGTCCATGGCCACGGTGATAGTCAAGTAAAAGTGAGGAGCATTCAATTTGCTCTCTACCAAGCGCTTGGCTATGATGGTGCGCATCTTCGAAATAGGTACATCTTCATAAGCTTCTTGACCTACAACAAGAGGCGGGGCAATATTAGGAAATACCTCTTTGGGTTGGGCAGTAGCTGCAACACCTTCTATATCACGTTTGATAATGCGTCCTCTCTCTCCGGTACCTTGTAGGTCGGCCAGGTCGTAACCCTTTTCTTGCGCCATTTTTTTGGCGAGCGGCGAGGCCAGTATGTGGGGCGTGGGGGGTGGCTGTGTAGGCCCGGAAGTTGGTACGCTAGTAGGCGTCGGTACTGCTGGGGGAGTTTCCTGCCGTTGAGAGGGTTGATGGGCTTCTTTCAATAGCGTCGCAATGTCTTCTCCTGGTTTTCCAATGATCGCCATCACAGCATTGATAGGTACCGCTTCTTTTTCTTTGACTCCTATGTAGAGCAAAGTGCCGTCCTCATAGGCCTCTAGCTCCATGGTTGCTTTGTCTGTTTCTATCTCTGCCAATATGTCTCCTGCTTTCACGGTATCTCCTTCTTGTTTTAGCCAAGCAGCAATCACCCCTTCTTCCATGGTGTCACTCATTTTCGGCATTCTGATTACTTCAGCCATATTGTACGCTCGTTGGGAATCAAAAATAGGGGATAATGAATAAAATGAAAATCACGAACTGCTCTTGTACCCTTTTACTTTGCTCGATCCGAAAATAAACAACCAAGAACCTGCCTTCTGCTCCCAGGAATAACTGTACTGTACACCTACTTTTAACTGAAAAGTATGGAAGAGAGTGACTGTATGCACGTCTGCTAGTAAAGCCAGATGGATGGATTTCTCGTATTGTGTAGCTATGTGTTCTAAACACTCTAATCTCCTATACACGCCATTGCTAGCGCTGGGTAGTAGGCCGTAAATATTTTCGGAAGCATTAGCTAATTTGGTATGCTTCAAGCAATAGCCCACATCAGCTCTCAGCCGTTTTATATACAGAAAGTTACCTAAGCACCAGTCGGGGTAGCAGATAGGCAGGTGATAATGTACTTGTATGAACGGCCTCTGCAAATATATCTGGCTTTTTAACGTGTAGAAGGCCGGTGCTCTATTTTTAAGCTGGTACTCTATGTTTTTCTTATTGCATTTCCACTTTTCGTGACTATACGCTACACACAAGTAGAGTGAGTGGTGCTTGGCCAAGCCGGGGCAATACAGTGTGGCATTAGTATTGAAATGAGACTCTAACCATTCCTTATTTCCTCCATAAGGTGCATGCTGATATTCCACATTTAGTACTTGCGCCCAGGGGTAGTAGATATCCCTGAGGCTTTTTTTTGAATTTCTACTAAAAAGACCCTTGTAATCCTGTGTGTAACAAGTGTGCGTGTCTGTTTTTTTTAGGGCACCGGTAGTGCTCAAAGAGAGCTTATGGGTATACTGTTTTTGTACGAATGTCAACGGTAACTCTATCGTTAAGCCTAGAGTTTGATCAAACTCGCTTCTCTCTTGATACTTTCTTTGAAGTGTGCCTTGTAGGCTGACGATAGGGTACCAGCCGCTGTAGCTGAGTTTTGCAGAAGCTTCCCCAAATTTTTCTTTGGAGTTATGCAGATAATCTATTGCTAGCTCTGTGGTACTCAGTAAGTCTTTTGAACGCAAGATACTAAGCTCCATTTGTTGCAGAAGTTCTGAAGGTTTTTGAGGAGCATCGGTGTTCCACGCAACATTGTTGAACGTTAGCCAACTATGTACACTGAGCCAGTGCTGCCATGGGTGGTAGCGTTGAACAGGGTATTTTCGGTGAGGGACATGCGCCAACACGTCACTGTTGCCCTCTTGCGCTACGAGTGGTGTGCAGCTATGCACAGACCTATCTTCGACCTGCTCTAAGGGCGTCCACTGCTTCGGGTCAAAAGGCATTTTGACAACATCTATCCCATCTTTGGTAAAATCATTAAAGATGAGCCAGCAGCTATCGGCTGAAATGATAGGGTTGTAAGCGCCATACTTTCTGGACGTGACTTGGTACCGTCGGTGCGTGGCTAGATCGATCGCATAAATGTTGTCGATGCCATTGTAGGCACTGTTGTAAAAGATGTACTGCCCCTTCATGACTGGACAACCTAGATGCTCTGTTGAGTAGGGCAATAGGTCTTGGGTCTCTCCTGTAGTGACATCGATGAGTGCGATGGTGATGCGTTGCCGTACATTCTTTGCCACCACAATTTGCTGTCCGTCTTCTGACCACTTGGGTGTTAGGTAGTAGTGGTTGTCAGGATTAGGAAGGCGCTGTAGCACCTGGCCGTTTTCAGCGTCTAGCACCACCAGTTGGTGATGATAACCTTCATCACTTTCCAAAGCCACAATTTTGGTGGCGTCGGGAGATAATGCTGCTGTGCCATACCTACTTTTGTGCGTGAGTGTCTTGAATCGTTTGGCTTGGGTATCGTAGCGCTGTATAACCCCGTAAGAACGGTCTTCCCACCTGGGGTCTGGAATGGTCTCTACCCATATCATTTGATTTTGTGCTACTGAAAAGCCAGCGCTCTGATCGATATAACCAGGGGTAAATATTTTACGTGCACGCTGTTGGCCATCCAATCCTACAAACTGTGCTATCGTTCCTATACCCGCCCTAAGCACAATGATGTTACCTTCCTTGTCTAGTTGCGGACAGTGGTAATTCGTATAGTCCGCATTGATTCTTGCATTAAGCCTGATTGCCTGGGTGAGCTTAAGGCCTCTCAGCTGCCTTTGCCAACAAGCTGTTAGCGCTTGGTTAGTATCTTCATGAATCTGAAGCAGGCTGCTACCGGTTGCACGTTTGACAGTTGTGGTAAACAAACGGGGCAAGGTGGTCCTCTGGAAAATCTCTGCGAGTACTTTGGGCCCGTACTTCCTGCGAAGATGGGTCGCTAGGTAGTAACCTACGCTATAATGGTCCGGCACAGGATCCTTGAAAGAGCCTAAGACCTGCTTGGCATAGCTGAAGCTTCCACGCTCCAGTAGGTTGGCTCTATAGAGGCGTGAAAAATAGGGAATACGCCCCCGGCCACTCTGTGTGAACGCTGTCTCCATGCCCACCGCATCTCCTTCGAAGAACCACAAAGGAATATTCTGGGCCATCATCGTTCCTAGCGCCAAATCCCCTCCTATCCAGTAAGCTAGTTGATTAAAATTTTGATTCAGCTGTGCATATTGTGCAACATGCCTAAACTCATGCACTGCCAGCAGGCTAAGCCAGTCATTGGTGCCGATAAAGTTGTAATTCTGGGGAGGGAAAGTATGAAACTCTCCCCTGCGAGGCCCCAGGGTTATAAGGCCGTTGGGGCAAGCTGCTTGGTTCCTCAGTACAAGCGCAATCTTATCGGGTTGAACACCCAGCGATTGGCTTACTGGCTCGTACAGGTGTTCTAGTGTGTTGGCCACCCTTTGTGCTTCTCGACTTATGTTTCCCCTGAAGATGATATCAACATGGGGTGTGCGTAGGCGGTGCCATTGTGTGGGAGGAAGTGATTGGCTCAACAATTGTGTGCTTGTCACTATCACCAATAGGACGCTCATAAGATGCACCAAGGTTATTTTTTTCATTGTGCGGGGAATATGTAGTATTGCTCTTGTAAGTTCATTTGGGTGTGAGCCTGTACATAATAATTCCCAACACAGAAAAGACAATATTAGGCATCCACACAGTGAGGAGGAGGTGCGTGCCTTTGGCCTCGGCAATTCCTTTGGAGAATAGGAAAAAGGCAATGTATACGAAGGCAAGAATGAATCCCGCTGCAAGTTGTAAACCGATACCTTTTCTTGTCTTGCGTGCCGAGACGACAACACCCATGAAAGTCAGCACAATGGCAGCAAAAGGTGACATATAGCGCACATACTTCTCTGTCAAGAAGATATGGACATTGTCTGCTCCCTGGCTTTGCAGGGTCTCAATCTGGGCATACAGCTCGGGTAAGGTTAAAGTTTCATGCAGTTTGGGGTTCATGCAGAAGTCGTTAGGGTGAATATTCAAAACCGTATCCAGGGTACTGCCCAGTTGGATATGCTCTTCTAGGCCCTCTATTTTTCTAAGCGTCCAATCTTGGAGCCGCCACTTTTCTTCTGTCTGCAGCCATTTTATTTTTTTTGCCGATAGCTTTTCTAGGAGCCGATTATCCTTCACCGTCTCTATGGTCACATGGGTGCCTGAATGGTTGTAGGTCCGATAACGGTCTACATAAAGGTAGCGATCTGGGGCAATTCTAATGTGGAGATGTTGAGAACGACTGTGAAAAAATCCGTCAATATACTCTGTTTCAAAGGCCACCCGCCTCATGTTGGCTTTGGCAAGGACCCAGCCTGTCAGTACAAAGCTACAGAGCGTAATGGCCATAGCACCTGCTAAGTAGGGCGCTAAAAAACGCAAGAAATTAACCCCGCTGCTCATCATGGCAATAATCTCTGTCCGCTGCGCAAGCCTAGAAGTCACAAATACAGTGGTGATAAATACACTAATTGGCGCAATAAAATTGATGATAAAAGGTATGTAGCCACGGCAGTAGTAGTCGATGATCTCCTGGTACCCCAGCTTGTGCTTAATGAATTGCCCATTCTTTTCCGTGAAATCGATCAGCGTAATGATCGTTGTAAGCATCAACAGGACGAGTAGAAATGAGTATAAAAATTTCTTAAGTATATACCGGTCTAGTAGTTTCATGGCAACGCCTATATTTTCTGCATGAGCACTCTGAGCACTCTTTCTTTCCAAGCCCTAAAAGTTCCTGCTATGATATGTAGCCTTGCCTGTTTGGCAAGCCATAGGTATAAGGTGAGATTATGAATACTTGCAAGCTGAACGCCTAATAGCTCCTTGGCACGAAACAGATGATGTAGATAAGCCTTCGTGTAGTGAGTGCTTATGTGTCCACCCAAGGGCTCATCAATAGGGCTAAAGTCTGTTTGCCACTTCTTATTCTTAATATTGAGCATGCCTTGGGTAGTAAACAACATACCATTCCTGCCATTGCGGGTAGGCATCACACAATCGAACATATCTACACCGATGGCAATACATTCTAACAAATCTTGGGGGGTACCCACACCCATCAAATAACGAGGCTTGTTGGCAGGTAAGATAGCGCACACCCATGCTGTTACTTCATACAACATGCCATCAGGATGACAAACACCGCCAATAGCGTTGCCTGCTCGGTCTGCGGCTGCAATGGTCTCAGCAGACTGCTCTCTAAGGTCTTTGTAAATACTGCCTTGTACGATAGGAAAAAGCGTTTGATAGTTATTATGCTCTGTAATAGTGGCATCGAAATGGTCAGCTCCTCGCTTGAGCCATCGGTGTGTTAAGCCCATAGAGCTTTTGGCATAGGCATAAGAACAAGGATGCGGGGTGCATTCGTCTAGCGCCATGATTACATCAGCACCGATGCTGCGTTGTATATCCACAGCACGCTCTGGTGTCAAGGTATGTTTGGAACCATCTATATGCGACCTGAAAGTCACACCTTCTTCAGTAAGCTTTCTTCGTTGCGCTAGCGAATACACTTGATAGCCACCACTGTCTGTCAGGATGGGCTTATCCCAGCCCATGAATTGATGCAGCCCGCCAGCTGCTTCTAGTACCTCTATCCCTGGCCTTAGGTAGAGGTGATAGGTATTACTTAAAATGATCTCTGCTTGGATGTCTTCATGCAATACTTTTTGGGGTATGGCTTTGACTGTACCTGCTGTGCCTACGGGCATAAAGATAGGGGTGTGAATCTGGCCCCGACTGGTGGTGATGATCCCTGCTCTGGCTTGGGAATCAGGGTCTACGTGCTGTACTTCAAAATTCATGTTGCAATGATTCACTGATTTTTTTTGATACAAAGGTAGGCTTGATAGGCGCTATTTGGAATAGAGGCTTACGAATAGGCTTCAAGATGAACCTTGAGTACAACTGCTTTTTTGTTGCCAATTTGTTGGGCCAAAGCTGCTGTGCTTGCTGTTTTGATATTCGTGATAGATTTGAAGTGCAACAGCAGCTTGTCAATCGTTTTGGGTCCTATGCCAGCAATAGCTTCCAACTCGCTTTGGAGGCTGGCTTTACTCCGTTTGTTTCTATGCAAGGAAATAGCAAAACGATGCGCCTCATTGCGTATCTGCTGAATGAGCTTCAAGGAAGCGCTCTGTTTATTAATATGGATAGGGTAAGGGTCTCCTGGGCAATAGATCTCCTCTAGCTTTTTGGCAATGCCGATGATAGGTACCTGGCCATAGATACCCACTGCTTTGAGAGCTGTCACAGCTGAACTGAGCTGTCCTTTGCCACCATCAATTACAATCAGGTCGGGTAAGGTTTTTTTTTCCTCTATCAACCTTGTGTACCGCCTATGCACCACTTCGCGCATAGAGGCAAAATCATCGGGCCCCGTAACAGTCTTGATGTTGAAATGGCGGTACTCACTTCTAGCAGGCTTCCCGTTTTTAAAGCATACCATGGCTGCTACTGGATGACTGCCTTGTGTGTTAGAGTTGTCAAAGCACTCGATGTGTAAGGGAAGGCGTTGGAGCTGAAGGTCCTGTTGTAGCAATGAGAGGAGGGTGTTGGATTTTTCTTGGTAGCGTTCATTTTTCATGAACCGTTCTTTCTTAAAAAAGAGTGCATTTTTGACAGCCAGCATCACTAGCTTTTTTTTGTCTCCTATTTGGGGTACGGTCAGTGTCAGTGTATTGAGATCGATCGATAGCGGTAGGTTCGTCAGCACTTCTGTGGCCACGCTACTATACTTTTCGCTAAAGTTAAGGATCACTAATGGCAATAGGTCGCCATCTTCTTCGTCCAACTTTTTCTTAAGCTCTACAGTCTGCGTAAAAGTGATGGCTCCATCCTTGATTTGTAGGTAGCTCACAAAGGCAGATTGCTTGTCCGAAACTATCCCAAACACATCCAAATCACCAACCTTAGGATTGACAACCAGCGACTTAACTTGATACGTTGTCAAGGCGTCTATTTTTTCCTTACATGCTTGTGCTTCTTCATAGGCGAGTGCCTGGGCAGCCTGGTACATTTTCTCTTTGAGATCTTTTTTAACGGCATTGAAGTGGCCTTTCAGCAAGTACTCGACCTGGGCCATGTCTTGATTATAGGATTCCTCTTCCTGCAGCCCCTCACAAGGTCCCTTACAGTTACCTATGTGGTATTCCAGGCATACTTTAAATTTACCTTTGTGTACGTTCTCTGCCGCCAGGTTATAAGCACATGTGCGCAGCGGATACAATTGTTTAATGAGTGCCAAGATGCGATGCATGGCCCGCAAGTCAGTAAAGGGACCGTAGTATTGACCTAGCCGGGGCGATACCCTGCGGGTGGAGATGACTCTAGGGAAGCGCTCCTTGGTGATACAGAGGTAGGGATAAGTTTTTCCATCTTTGAGCAGGATGTTGTAGCGGGGTTGGGTCTTTTTAATCAGATTATTCTCCAGTAGCAAAGCTTCGTACTCAGAATTTACAATGGTGCACTCAATAGCTGCAATCTCAGTCACCATCTTGCGGGTTTTGAGATTGTACTGCTTGGAGCTACTAAAATAGCTACTGACTCTCTTTTTTAGGTTTTTTGCTTTCCCTACATAGATAAGCGTGTTTTGCTTATTGTAAAATCGGTACACACCAGGCTGAGCAGCAAGCAAGTGAGTGTCTTGGGGTGTGTATTGTTTTACCTCCATGTTGATGTAGTAGTAGCCTGACACATGCTATCTCGGGTGTGCGTTCCAATGCCAAAAATAGCTTTACTAAAGATCTTCATAGCACAAAAAGGCCCTCGTCACCAAAAGCAGTAATGTAGAGTAGCCTGGTGATAACCCTCTAATAAGCCCCTGGAGCAGATACTCAGAAGATCTCATTGACATCCAGTTCTGTCTCCATTATATCTTCCTCTTCTTCTATGATCGCATCTTCTTCTTGCTCCGTCTCCTGAGCCGGTACTTCGTCTTGGGATTGCTCATATTGGGTAGGTATGTCTACGTCGATGGGCTGGGTATAATCAAGGAGTGGCCCTTTTTCGTAGGGCAGTTCTCGGTCTTCATAGATACTCAGCATAAATTTTTCCCATATTGGCCTAGCTGTGCGCGCTCCGCCTCCTAGGGCCAAAGTCCTGAAGTGGATACACCGATCTTCCCCACCTACCCAAACGCCAGCACACAAACCTCTGGCCATACCCACAAACCATCCATCTGACTGATTAGAAGTAGTACCAGTTTTGCCACAGATTTCATTATTTTCTGTGAGAGTCCGCTCAATTCCCCTAGAAGTGCCGCCTGGCTCTTCTGTAGTTCCCTTGAGCATGTGTACCATTAAATAGGCTGTTTTTTCACTAATAGCTTCTCTTTTTTGGGGCATAAAGGTCTCAAGTACCCGACCGTTTTTATCTTCGATATGGGTGATGAACAAAGGTGCTGTCCAAACGCCTTTGTTCATAAAAGTGCTGTAAGCTCCCACTAGTTCGTAGACAGATACATCGCCAGACCCCAGGCATAAGGAAGGCACTGGGTCTAAGGGGCTATTGATGCCTAGTCTCTTGGCATAATCTACCACCAGTGTTGGCCCTAACTGTTTCATCAGATAAGCCGTGATCGAATTTACCGACCTAGCCATGGCCTGGCGCAGGGTCATTTTTGTACCGGTGTACTTCTTACTCCAGTTTCGGGGTATCCAAGTAGATGGATTGCCTGGTACCTTGAAAGTCACTGGAGCATCCACTACTTCTTGCCAAGGCATGTATCCATTGTCAATGGCAGCTGCATATACGATGGGCTTAAATGCAGAACCAGGCTGCCGTTTGCCTTGCATGACGTGGTCGTATTGAAAGTGTTTGTAGTTGATGCCTCCTACCCAGGCCTTGACGTGCCCTGTATGTGGTTCCATGGCCATAAAACCTGTATGGAGCAGTCTTTTGTTGTATCGAAGCACTTCTATGGGGCTCATGACTGCATCGATTTCCCCTTTCCAGGAAAATAGCTGGGTAGCCATAGGCGTGTTCATGAGGACCTCAATCGTATCTTTATCCTCACCATATTCTTCCACCAGCTGTTTATAGTATGCTGTGCGTTTGGCTGCTATCGCAATAAAATTCTCGATCTCATTGCCTTTTTGGTCAACCCACGGATTGCACCCTTCCCAGTGCTGCTCAAAGCTTGGCTGCAACACCTGCATGTGTGCTGCGACAGCCTCCTCGGCATATTTTTGCAAGCGACTATCAATGGTCGTGTAGATTTTCAAACCATCTTCAAACAGATCGTAGCCATGTTGGTGCGTCCATCGTAATAGAAAGTCGCGAATGACAGACCGAAAATAGGTAGCTAAGCCCATGTTGTGGTCTTCTGCTTTGTATTCCAGCGTTATGGGCTGCTGTTTGAGCTGCTCATAATTTTCTTGGGTCAGTAGCTGGTATTTGCAGAGTTGTGCCAGCACCACATCTCTTCTTCGGCGTGCTCTTTCTGGATGTTTAATAGGACTGTAGTGAGAAGGGGCTTTTAAAAGTCCCACTAATAAGGCAGCTTGTTCCACGCTGAGCAAGTCAGGTGTAGTATTGAAGAAGGTTTTGGCAGCTACCTTGAGACCAAAAGTATTGCTCCCAAAGCTGACCGTATTAAGGTACATAGCAATGATTTCCTTCTTGGTATAAGACCGCTCGAGTTGTACCGCTACAATCCACTCCTTGGTTTTTACAATGACTGTTTTGATAAGTGGGATGTTGCTGAGTAGTCCCTTGTACCTTTCGTTCCTGGTTTCAAAAAGATTTTTGGCCAGCTGCTGTGTAAGGGTGCTCCCACCTCCTTTGTTTTTTTGCAAAAGAATAGAAAGCAAAAAGGCCCTGTAGAGTCCCTTGAGGTCAATACCAGCATGGGTTTCAAACCGGTAATCTTCTGTAACCAACAAGGCATTGACCACATTTTGAGAAATTTCTTCGTATGCCACAAGGCTCCTGTTGTTTCTAAAGTACTTGCCGAGCAAGACACCATCTGCTGAGTACAACTCTGAAGACAAATCACTTTCAGGGTTTTCTAGCACAGCCAGAGAGGGTACTGTGCCATAAAGATTCCACCAGTTGATCTTCACCGTGAAGATATACAGGGGAACTGTGCCCAGGAAGAGTAAAAAAACAGCCCAAATGGACCAAATTAGCTTTTTTATAGAGTTATCTTGCTTGTACACAGTCATCATATTGAGGGTGCCACACACCAATAATTGGTGCTCGAAGCCTTTACAAAAGCAAGTACGCGTGTGTTGGAACCGTACTTCCTATGTACGAGGGGGCAGCTTGCAGTTAGTGGGCGGCCTGCTCGTACTTTGGCTCAGCATCTTAAAATTAGCACTTATTCCAGTGCTAGTGCACCTCAAAGATACTTCTTGTGGACAGCGTTGTAGGTAGGCGTTATGCATTGATGTATTTTCCTGTACTACTTCGGATGGTTTTATAAGTGTTACTGACCTGCTGAGTACCGACACAAGGTATCAAGAACAGGGCTGCGTTCAATCACTTTTCTCTTTGGTACAATATTGATTTTTTTGAACAATAGTGCGATATGCTGATATTTATTTAACCAGATATGAATAAAATAAGCCTGACGGTTTCCATCCATTATCTGCATTTTTGCCTCTATGAAAAAACACAGAGGAGAGATAGTAGAGGATGTCATCCGAAAAAGTGGCTTTTCCCTAAAGAAGCTATCAGAACGTTTGGGAATCAGTAGAAACACGCTTTACAACAGGTTCAAAGAGCCTGAGCTGAGCTATGGATTTATCAGGGCAGTCGGCAACATCATTCACTACAATTTTGAGGCGGACTTTGCTGAGTTGCATGAAGAAGCTCATGCAATAAGTGAGGGGCCTGTCAGTTACATGGACCGAGATGCTGTTGAACTATTGAGGCTGGAGAAAAAGTATACGGTTTTGCTAGAACGTTACAACAAGCTCCTTGGCATCTTAGTCAAATTGGCCAATACCAACGAACTGCAAACGCTCAGAAAAGAAATCTTGCAATTCTTAGAGGAGAACACTATCTGAAACAACCCTTATGCCAGCGCTTCACCTATTTGCAATGGGTCCAAAGAAAGTCGTGCAAACCCTGGTACCTGATCACTGCAAACACACACGCTCTCTGAGGCAAGGTCTTGTTTCCTGGCAGCTTTGCCTACAAAGTGGTGCTCTTTTGTAAGTGAGCCGTGGTAATTTACAACCAGATGTGCTGGAATGTCTGGGCATCGTGCTGTCTGGTGCAGGGCTCAACCAACCCTCCGGGCACTGACTCTGACACTCAAGTAGTGGGCAATGGCCCCATACGTGGTGACTCGTCCTGGGGGAGTATGTTCGACTATCTCGTAGACAGCTTCGAAAAACGAGTTGTTGTATCTATAGGTAGACTGACAAGTGTCATAGCACAGTAGTCATTTTCTGGATATAATGGAGGATGGAAGGCTCGTCGTCGGGGTGAAACCAATGCATGGCTGGATCTTGTCCAAACCAAGTAAGCTGCCTTTTGGCATACCGCCTTGTATTTCTTTTGAGCAATCTAATGGCCTCTGCTTGGCTGTAGTGGCCGGCCAGATGGTCAAAAATTTCGCGGTAGCCCACCGTCTGTAAAGCATTGTAATGGCGATAAGGATACAAAGCCACGGCCTCTTGCATCAAACCTTGGTCTAGCATTTGTTCTACCCGCTGGTCGATGCGTTGATAAAGCACCTGACGGTCTCTTGTAAGTCCTATTTTAATGATTGTAAACGGACGTGCTGCTGGCTGGTGTTTGCGAAACGTACTGTAAGGCTGCCCAGTGGCCAAACATACTTCTAAGGCCCTGATGACCCGCTGGGGGTTAGCTCGGTCTACTACTTGGTAATGAGCAGGGTCTTGAGCGGCTAGCATTTCCGTCAGTGCTGGCAAGCCCATTGTTTGGAGCTTTTTATTCAGCATCGCTCGGATGGTGGGAGCAACTGGTGGCATAGCATCTAGCCCCTGACATACTGCCCGGATGTACAACCCAGAGCCTCCTGTCATCAACACATGATGATACTTGGTCAACAAATGTCCCAAAATTTTAAAAGCATCTTGCGCAAACATTCCTGCATTGTAAGGTGCTTGCACGGGCAAGAAGTTGACAAGATGGTGTATTACCCCCTGCATGGCTGCAGGGGTAGGTTGCGCAGTACCGATGGCCATGCCTTGATAGCACTGCCGGGCGTCGGCCGAAACAATCTCAGTGCGCAAGTGCTGGGCAAGTTGAATGCAGAGGGATGTTTTTCCTATTGCTGTAGGGCCGGCAACCACAATCAGGTACTTTGGCGTGTTAGAGGGGGGCATGATGGGGTGATTTTAATGAAGTGACAAGGCGCTACAAGCTTTTTAGATCCTTGCTCTCCTCGGCGCGCTTAGCTTGTAGAATTAGCCAAAAATGTATAGCATTGCGCCCCTAATTCCAAACCTATCCTGTCTGTACAAGGGCCCATAGCTCAATAGGTTAGAGCACCTGACTCATAATCAGGGGGTTCCAGGTTCAATCCCTGGTGGGCCCACTACTTCACTATTGTTTCTTTGTCCCTTCACTGCTCCCAAACCTTGGTGAAGTGTGGCGGAAAAGAGAGGAACAGCAAGATCAAGGACAGCACGCGACCCATTGGCGGAGTGTGTGAGATCCTTCACATTCGTTGCGTATGACCGATGTGGCCATAGAAATCACAGAACACACCATGCATCGTCCGATTGGCATTTTTGATAGTGGTGTTGGGGGGCTCACCGTAGCCCGGGCAGTGAAGAACCTACTTCCCAAGGAAGCCATTGTTTACTTTGGAGACACTGCCCACTTGCCTTATGGAGACAAGGCTACAGCGATGATCCAGGCTTATTCCCTCCGGGCGTGCGACCTACTCTTACAAAAGCACTGCAAGGTCATCCTCATAGCGTGCAACTCTGCTTCGGTAGCTGCCTACGACTTGCTTCGAGTATATGTGGGGAAGCGGGCTGCTGTATTGAACGTCATTGACCCCATGGTCGATTACATTGGCAGCCAGTTTAAGGGCCAGTTCATTGGCCTGATTGGCACCCAGCAGACCGTGCAGTCGGGCGTTTACGAAAAAAAACTCCAAGCCCTTCGCCTAGGCATCCAGCTCCAGGCACTGGCTACTCCACTTCTGGTGCCCATGATCGAAGCCGGATTTACCCAAAATATCAACCAGGAAATCATCTATAACTACCTTCAGAGCCCTGTCTTGCAGCAGATCAAGGCGCTGATCTTGGGGTGTACACACTACCCTGTCATCAAAACGCAAATACAAGCCTTTTACCAGCATCAGCTGGCGGTCATCGATGCTACTGCGATTACAGCGACGTATGTGCAGCACTTTCTGGCCCGCCACCAGCTTCTGAGTACCAGCCTCCAGGCCGAAGACTATTTTATAGTGTCAGCCCTGACGGCAGACTTTGAAAAAGCCACCCGCATTTTTTTTGGTCAGGAAGTGCACCTCGAGCAGCTTTCGGCCTGACACCAAGCCAAGTTGTTGGTCACCTTGCGGACACCTAACTTATTTGCCATGTCTACGCTTCTGTTTTACCTGCCTTTTTTGCTCCTCTTTACCTTGGGAGCAGGGTATACCGAGCGCAAAATAGCTGCCTTCATCCAAGACCGCCTAGGCCCCACAGAGGTAGGCTACCGGGGCTTGGGCCAACCCCTGGCCGACCTGCTCAAGCTGCTGCAAAAAGAAAGTATAGTGCCCGCTGCTGCCAACAAGGTGCTGTTTGCGCTGGCTCCGGTCTGGATCTTTGTTGTTGTTTTTTCAGCATTTGCCGTGTTGCCCGTTACCCATGCTTGGCATGGCGCCCCCACTGCTACAGGTGCCTTGTACCTCCTAGCCATGGCTTCTCTGGAGAGCATAGGCGTTTTTGTAGCCGGCTGGGCCTCGCACAACAAGTATGCCCGCCTGGGTGCCATGCGGGCTTTGATGCAATTGATTGCTTACGAAGTCCCCTTAGGCCTGAGCGTCCTGAGCGTGCTGATCGTGAGCCAGACCTTAGACCTACACGCCATTGCTGCACAGCAAGGCCCCAGCGACTCCGGGCCTACCTATTTGTTGGGTCTCAAAGGCATAGATATTGCTCAGTGGGGGGGGGTGCTGGCCTGGAATATCTTGAGGATGCCGCCGCTCTTCCTGGCTTATGCCGTCTTTTTTGTAGCTTCCTTGGCAGCTTGCCATCGCGCTCCTTTTGATTTGCCTGAAGCTGAGTCTGAGCTGATAGGGGGCTACCATACCGAATATGGCGGTTTGCGTTGGGCCTGGCTGATGCTGGCCGAATACAGCATGCTGCTCTTGATGAGTTTGCTAGGCGTGATCTTGTTCTTGGGGGGGGGGCATACTCCGTTGCCCAACTTGCCTGGGCTGCCCTTAGGCACCTGGACCAGTGGTTTGCCCGGTACCTGGGTCAGCCATTGGTGGGCAGGGGGGTGGCTTTTTTCTAAGGCACTGCTCGTCATTTTGGTACAAATGGGCATTCGATGGACTTTTCCTCGTTTGCGCTTTGACCAGGTCATGCGCTTGTGCTGGCAGTACCTGACACCTGTTGCTTTGTTGCTTTGCTTGGTGACGCTATGGTGGCAACTACTTATATTGGAATAAAAAAACTTCTGTAATATGAATTCCCTTCAACACACTTTCCAAGCCTTTTTACATAGCCTAGGTACGCTCTTTAGAAGCCTGCGCTTGACTTGGCAGCACCTGCGAAAGTCCCTAGGGCCTCGTCCTCTCACCCTGCCGATTACCGATACTGCCTACTTCCAGGCGGGGCCTGCTACCCTCCAGTATCCGCACGAATGCTTGCCGGTACCTGCGCGTGGGCGCTACCGACTGCACAATGCTATTGACGACTGCATTGTGTGCGACAAGTGTGCGCAAGTGTGTCCGGTAGATTGTATAGAGATCGAGGCCATCAACGCACCTGCACCCATTGGAAAAACTAGCAATGGCATGACTAAGCGTCTCGCTGCTGCCCAATTTGACATTGACCTGGCCAAGTGCTGCTTTTGCGGTTTGTGCACCACCGTGTGTCCTACCCAGTGTTTGACCATGACGCCTGAGTATGACTACAGTGTATTTGACTGGGCAGACCACAAGGTGTCTTTTGCAATCATAACCCCTGAGAAGCTTGCAACGCGCCAATAGGACTGGGCTTCCCGGTCCTTGAGCCCAAGGCACGAGGCCTCAAAATATGGGCGCTGTCTCGCTTTGAATGATTTAGGGTTTTGACTAGCAAAACAAAAGGGGTGATGCTGTTCTGCTGTAAAATTTAATAGACTGAGTAAGTATAGCATCAGAAAATCTTAGGAATATCTTCAAGTAACCTACATGCAAGTGTCGCGGCTCAAATTTTAGGATTCGATCGCAACGCGTCACTGACCTGTTCTTCTACACCGTAGTCACTGAGCTGATACCAGGTCTGCAGTAAGGTTATCTACAAGCGTACTGACATTAGATAGACTTTTCTTCTTTGTCTTGACTGCCCTGTAGGGTAATACTTTTCTAGTAGGTGGGTAACAGCATGCCAATGCATAAGTTGGGCTATCTGTTGAAGAAACACCCCCTTGATCTTTCTTTTCTCTACGTAGTGGCGTGTATAGCTCAGGGGCAAGGAAGTTTTGATAGGTATACTGGGTGTAGTTTTGACGTGATTGACTGATGAAGGATCAGGAATAGCAATAGTCAGTTCCGTGACTCAGAAACGTCCCTACCTCAATACAATCATCTCGATAAGTTTTTCACCTGAAAGAAGGTAAATTTAGGTTCGGTCATAGGGATAAGAAATCACAGTAAAAACGCTAGAAATTGTTAGGAAATTATAAATTTGCTAGTAGAGACCCTAAGTTCTTCTTTAGAAGCATTGTTTTTTTGTAGTGGCTTCTTACCTTTGTTGTGTGCGGCGAAGAAGCAATTTTTCCTTGGCACGGTACTTAACTTCAAAAAATAAATCAATCATGACAAAAAACATCATTAAAGTTCTTTCCGGATTATTCGTGGGCCTTTTTTTAGTGACTGCTTGCAGTAAAAAAGCTGAAACAGGAACAGCACCAGCAGCAGCAGAAACACCAGCAGCAGCAGCAGCAGCAGCACCAGCAGCAGCAGCAGCAGCAGCAGCAGCAGCACCAGCAGCAGCAGCAGAAACACCAAAAAGTTAAGGGTCGCTAACAAGTACTCTGCAATCACTTTGTAGAGAAATTGCTGATTAAAAATAAAGAGTCGCCCGCAGGGCGACTCTTTATTTTTTTATGCCTTTGGAGTTGCGGCTTTTCCTGGCATCACTACTTGCCATTATCTGTCTTGCCAACGTTTGTCTACTAGTCAGAACCGTTTACTTTCCCTCGCATGTACATTTTTGTTCATGATCACAAAAGATGACTCCTGTCAGACAACAACCAGGACTATTTTTGTGTGCCTGCTAGGTACTGCATTGCTGCTCATTTGTCAGTGGTACAAAGACAGCAATACATTAGGCTCCAGCACATTCAATGCACAAGTGCCCAGCATCGCCAATTTATTTCTTGCTAAGCCACCCAGTAGGGTTCAGTTTTTGGGTGTCTTGCCAGAGTTGTAGCTGCAGCTCAGTAGTGCCTTGGGCGTCTGTATAAACTGTGCCAATGGGGGTGTATGCCTGTACATATTGTCCGACCTTGATGGTCGTGTGCTTAAGTTTTGCATACACGCTGTGGTAAGTGCCATGTTGGATGATCACAACTCGGTTCATGCCGGGCACAAAAGCAATGGCTTTTACTACCCCCTCAAAAATAGCACAAGCTTGTGTTTCTTTTTGGGTCTGAATGTCGATGCCCAGATTTTCTACTTGTACGTTGTGAAGTACAGGGTGTGGGCTGATGCCAAACTTTCTGCTGATAAATCCTGTCTTTACTGGCCACGGTAGCTTGCCCCGGTTTTTGAGAAAGAGCGCGGTTAGTTGTTTAGTACCTCCTGTTTTGGATGTAGGATCAGGCGGTTCTTGTGTAGCGGGCGGCATGTTTGGAGTTAGTGCTGCTTGGGCGCGTAGTGCTTGCTGGATAATGTTAGTAATTAGCTTGTCCAAGCCCTGTACAGCCTTGTTGCGTTGCTGCAGTTCTTTGGTGAGCTGTGTGTGCTGCTGTGCTAGCTTCCCCATCAGTTGAGCCTGCTGTGTTTTGAGGCTGATTAGCTTGCTTCTCTCTGCTTGCCTGTTGTGTAACAGTTTGTTCTTGGCTTGCCTGCGTTGTGTGGCAGCGACTTGTTGTACTTGGAGCGAAGCTTTGGTTTTTTTGATCTCTAAAAAATGTTTTTTTCTGATGCAGGCGTACTGTTTGACATACCGCAGCCTTTGTACCAAGTTGTGAAAGGAGGGGGCAGAAAAAATAAACATCAACGGATGGATATCGTGCAGGGTTTTGGCGCCTACATAGACCATGGCTGCGTACTCTTTTTGAAGTTGTGCCAGGTCTTGTGTTAGGATTTCCGTTGCCCTTTGTTTTTGTCGAATCTCTTGGTTGATAGCCTCTATCGCTTGGTTGATCGACTGAATCAGCAGGGCGTTGGATTCAATCTGTGTATTCAAAGCATTGAGCTGGCCCATGCCTTCCTTTTTTTTTGTTTCTGTTTGCAGTAAGACCTGTTGGATGGTTTTGATGCGCTGCAGTAGTACTGCTCGCTCGGCCTCAAACTGGGTTCTGCTAGGTGGGACGGCGGCGGTTATCCAGCTCAGCACCAACGCACTACCAATCCAGTATGACTTGTTTTTTTTCATAGTATGCTGGAATGGAAAAAGGAAAGCACAAAACTTTTTTAGGCCATTGTGGCTTTATGCCTTTTAGGATCAGGGTCATGGCTGGCTGTGTGGGAGCAGTACAGCAGTACCAGGTCAGTATCGCGCGCCTGGACAAGAGACCCCCTTGATAAGGCTTAAACTGGCTATAGGTAGCTACACAAGTACCCTGCCCAGTTGCAGCGACCAGTTTTTCTACCTTCTTAAGGGTTGGATGGATGAAGTGTGTCAGAGTCCACGCTTCTTTTTGTTGTATCACTACTGGCCGAGCATTTTTCTGCATGAACTTTTGTGGGGTAGAGGCATTTGCCAGCTCTCCTAGCAACAAGGCTTGCAGCAATGCATAATTCCAAGGGACAGGCCAAAGGGCACGCAAGGTTGCGTAGTCATATACATAATATGCTTTCTGTATGTGGTTGAGTAGGGTAATTCCTGCGGGCGTAATGAGGCCCCGAAGGACTTCTATGCCCCAAGGCGCCAATATAGAAAACCAAATAAGGTGATCTTTCTTGATTCGAAACGTTACATAGGCACTGCTGTAGCGGCGTGCATGATCCTGATAGCTTATAGTAGTGCTCATTTTTAGGTACTCAAAAGCCAAAGATTGTACTCGGCACTCATCCTCGCTAGGGCCCTTTTGTGGCACAGGGCGGCAAGCCTGTAAGCACGAGGCCCACACGAGCAGCCAAAAACCATGTCGTAAGCACCACTTATTCATCTTGCTTATCCTTGCGTGTGTTGCCGGGTCAGGGCTTGTTACTGGGTTTTTTTGGTACTGGAGTCCCGCAACAGCCAAGTAGAAAGCTGCCACCCAACCTATCTTTGTACACCGTATTGGGAAGTTTCCTCCCCTCCTCCAAATCGTTAGGCACCCACACGGCCTTATTCATCACGCATGATGGTGGTGTAATCTCCTATACTCACCTCTGCACTTTTTCCTGTGAGGTAGACGTGGTTGCCCAGCATAGAGTTTTTCAGTGTTACGTTTTCAACAATGCTGTGCGTTTGTATAACGCTGTTTTGTATCCGTGCGTCGTTAATATAAGAATGGCCCCCCACAGAAACATAAGGGCCCAGCACCGTATTTTTCACAACGACTTGCTCGCCCAGGTAAACGGGAGGGATGAGCACACTGTTGTGTAGCTGTGCTGTAGCGGCTATCAAGGCCTTATCTCCTTGAAGAAACGTCAAAAAACGTTCGTTGGCATAAAGCGTTGCTGTCTTGTTGCCACAGTCTAGCCATTCTTCTACTGCCTGGGTGGAAAACCGCACGCCGGTTTGGTTCATGGCTTCCAGTGCGGCAGTCAGTTGGTACTCACCGTCCCTACGTATTCCCTGATCTACCAGTCGCTGAAGGGCTTGGCCAAGTTGTGCGCCTTCTCTAAAGTAATAAATGCCGATGATGGCCAGGTCGGAGACAAAGCTTGTGGGCTTTTCTACAAAGTCTATCACCATGTTTTGAGCATCTAATGTGACTACACCAAAAGCGCTAGGGTCTTGCACTTTTTTGACCCATACCACACTCTCTTGATCCACATCCAAGGTAAAGCCACACTTAAAAAGCGTATCGGCAAATGCTACAATGACCGGGCCCTGCAAAAGCGCTGCAGCACAAAGCACCGCATGGGCAGTACCCTGCGCTTCGCGTTGCTCATAAAATCTGGCTTGTGCTCCCATACCTTGTGCCAATTGGGTGAGCTGTACCTGGGTGTTTGCTTCCAATTCGCTAACCACAAAACCAATGGTACTAATAGGTGTGGCACAGGCAGCACGTACTTCCTCTATCAGTCGTACTACGATGGGTTTTCCTGCAATCGGAATCAAGGGCTTAGGGGTAGTCAGTGTGTGTGGGCGCATGCGTTTGCCCTTGCCGGCCATGGGAACAATAAGATGCATGGTAGGTATACTAGATGATGGTGTGCGTATTATTGTCCTGTTGCTTCTTCTGCTGGAATCATTGTATCCCTGTACTTCCAAAGCCGCCCTGACCTCTAGGCGTATCGTCTAGTGCGGCAACAGGTGTCCACATAACTCGGGAGTGGGCTGCTATTACGAGCTGAGCTATCCGCTCGCCGTCTTCAATGACAAAAGATTTTTCAGAAAGATTAATAAGTATCACCTTGATTTCTCCCCGATAGTCAGCATCAATAGTTCCCGGGCTGTTCAGTATCGTGAGCCCATGTTTGAAGGCCAATCCACTCCTGGGCCTTACTTGGGCTTCATAACCCTTGGGTAGTGCCATGCACAAGCCTGTTCCCACCAGCACCCTTTGCAAAGGGTGCAGTGTAATACTTGCATCAAGGTTGGCCCGCAAGTCCATGCCACTCGCACCAGCCGTAGCATAAGCTGGTAAGGCATGTTTAGAAAGGTTCATGATTTTAATGTGCATAGACTTAGTCTTTACGACAAACCTACAAAACAGACGATTCAAAAGCATCCCAAGTTGTCATGCTAAGCCCAGCGCCACTGGTCATGCATCACTGCTTTGTGCCCCTACTGCACCCTAGCTTGTACAGCAGTGCCCCAAAGAGCAAGGTCAGCACCAGATTGCTTACCACAGTACTGGCCCAGCTTGTGTAGGTAATGCTCCTGACTAAGTACACACTGCCCATGGTGCCTATGACATAAGCCAGCTTACGGCCTAGCTGGTAGGGGATAGGGTAGTGTTTTTGTCCCCAATAGTAGCACAAAAAGCTCATGGTGGCATAGCTGACTACAGTTGCCCACACACTGCCCCAGTAGCCCACCATAGGTATCAGCACGACGTTGAGCACGATGGTGACCAATGCTCCTATACTGGCCAGCCAAGTCCCGTAATGCGTTTTGTTGGTCAGCTTGAACCACACTGAAAAGTTGTAATACATGCCCAAGAATAAGTAACCGAGCAACAAGTAAGGCACCACCTCCAGAGCCGCCCGGTACTCTGCTTTTCTGAGCAACAGATGCCCTAGCAGGTCCAGGTTAGCACTGACTGCAAACAAGATGAAGCATGCTCCTAGGACAAACCAATGCATCACAGCACTGAAAATAGCGGGGGCGTTGTGCGCCTGAGCATGGGCAAAGAAAAAAGGCTCTGCTGCATAGCGAAACGCCTGGATGCCTAGAAGCATAAAGACAGCCAGCTTGTAACAAGCCCCAAAGATGCCTAAGATAGCCTCGTTACTTTGGCCTGGATAAAAGCCTAGTGGGAGCCAGTGGCGAAGCATCGCCCGGCTCAACATTTCATTGACAGTACCTGCCAAACCCATGAGTAGCAGTGGCCATGCATACACCAGCATAGGCCGTAGTGGCTGCCAAGGTAATCGAAATTTGATTGGACGCAGCGACTTGCTGAGCAAAGGCAAGGCCACAGCATTGGCCATTAGGTTGGCGATAAATACATAATCTACGCTCCTCGCAGGATCGTACCAGCAGACTACGTAGGGTCGAAGACCTGCCGAACAAGTGCCTGCATAGATATTGGCACATCTATCAAGCAGAATCAAGTTAAGCGCAATATTCAGTCCTATTTGCAACAGCTTGGTACTGGCAAAAAAGAGTGCTCGATTTTGCAACCGTAGTTGGGCAAAGGGGATGGCCAAAACAGCATCAATAGCCAGGATAGCCGCAAAATAATACACGTAACGCTCACAGCCTGGATGGGCGATACCCACCGTGATGGGGGTAGCAAAAAGTATGAGCAGCCCAGAGAAAACTAAGCTAGAAATGAGTAGTGCACTGACCGCCAGGTCAAAAGATGCCGGCTCTTGCTTAGCAAAGCGGAAGTAAGCGGTCTCCATCCCATACGTGTACAAGATCTGGAGTAGGGCAGCATAGGCGTACCACTCTGTGAGAAGGCCATAGTCAGCAGGCAAGAAAATACTCGTGTAAAAAGGCACGAGTAGGTAGTTAAGTATTCTGCCCACCACACTGCTCAATCCGTAAAGTAGTGTGTCGCTGGTAAGCTGCCTAAGAGGGTGCATGGGCTAATTGGGGGGAATTATGTGGCCAATATGCACCACATACCGTCTTCTCCCGCAAGATGGCACGAGATGCTTGGTTAGACAAAAAATAGCCCAGGCACGCTGTACGTGTCTGGGCATATAGATGAGGTTTTTTCCAGTATGGCGTTTCCTTGCGCCAAAGCATGCTTACGTCTTAATCAAGCTCGCGTATTTGCTTGATTACTTTCCCAAGGTCTTGCATTCTGTCACAGAGTAGATCAATATGTGCTTCTTCCAAGTTGGGTGCTCCCTTCTTCATCAATTCTTTCAGACCACTCGTTTCAGCTGTACCATTGGTAAAAAATGATAGGATAGTATAGATGGCATTCTTTGCCTCTTCTTTTATTTTTTCATCTACTTGTACCGTTCCTTTTTTGCTGAGGGTTACTAAGAAATTTCTCATCTCTGTATCCGTTGCTTCTTTCCTTTCTAAGGCACCGCACAGACTTGAAAGTGAGAACTTAAGCACCTTAGCCCATTGGTCTCGGCTGGAAGGATTTTCCGTACCACTTGCTTTATTTTTCTTATCCAGAATCTCTGCTATCTGATCACTTATTTCATTAATCAGGCACTCTTTTTGGGCTACTAATTCATCTCTGTGGCTTTTTGCTGGCTTAGAACAACTGCTAGCAAAACCTGCCAGCAATAATAAACTGATTAGTATTTTTTGTGTTTTGTACATTTGGATTATTTGATTAAAAAATTAAAATCAAACTCCCTTGAACACAGGGGTTCTTTTCTCTAGCAAAGCGGAAATGCCTTCTTTCAAGTCCTCTGTTTTGCAGCAATGCGCAAAACTGTTGGCTTCTGTTTGATAGCCGTCTTCATCGGGGTTGTAAGCAGCATTGGTACAATTGACCAACATGCCTACTGCCAAAGGCGCATGGGCCATAATTTTATGTAAAAGCTCCCTGCTCTTCTGCAAGAGGGCTTCTTTGTGACTGGCTACGTGACTAATGACACCTAAGTCCTTGGCTTCTACGGCGGTCAGTTGTTCTCCCGTCATCATGAGCTCCAGGGCCTTGGTTTTGCCTATCAAGTGGGTCAAACGTTGGGTGCCTCCAAAGCCAGGGATGATGCCCATAGCTACTTCGGGAAAACTAAAGGTCGCATTTTCAGAGGCGATGCGCAGGTGGCAGGCCAATGCCAACGAAACCCCCCCGCTGCGTGCAGCGCCATTGATGGCTGCTAAGATGGGCTTGTGGCAATTCTCGATCAATGCGAAAGTTTCTTGGCCGTGCTCAGCAAATTTTCTTCCATTCAGCTCATTCAACGCTTGTATTTCCTTGGGAGAAGTGCCTGTTGCAAAAATATCCTCTCCCGCACCTGTGATTACCACACTTTTGATCTCACTGTTGTCGTAAACTTCTTGCATGATCTCTCGCAGCGAATCAATACACGCAGTGCTCAGAGAGTTTTTCCCTTCAGGACTATTGAGTGTAATGGTAAGAATACCTTCTGCTAGTGCAGTCTCAAACGATGCTAGGTTTGCCATAAATGCACTGAAAATGCAAGGCCCCTAATTAAATAGATTAAATTTTACCATCCAAATGTTGGCCTAGTAAGTACCTAGGCCCAATAAATCTTGTCAGGGCCCATTGACGGCTTTATTTCCTGCCATCAGTACATTTTTTCACATTTGCACTAGACCCAGTACCCAGACACTTACCTACCCCCCCCCCCCACGCATCATAAGAAGGTAGCCTGTCCTCATCAACGGTGCTGCCCCCATCTCTTTCAAGGACACTTCACACGCCAATGTCTACCCAGGCCTGTCTGGCTATCGCGGCTGTTTTCTGTTACCTTTGCGGTGTGAATACAAAATATCCTTGATGCATTGCCATGAAGCCTATCCAGCGTTACTTGTCGTTATTCCTCAAAGGCGTTGGTATTGGTAGCGCAGACATCATTCCAGGAGTTTCAGGTGGTACTATTGCCTTGATTACTGGCATTTATGAAGAATTGCTCGAGGCCCTTCAGGCTTTTGATACCACTGCGTTCCGATTACTAAAAAGGGGGCAATTGGAAGCTCTTTGGCAGCACTTGCACGGTAGTTTTTTGCTACCCCTGGTGGGGGGCATCGGCCTAAGTCTGGCTACTACCGCATGGCTCGTGACGTATCTGCTGGCAGATTATCCGATTCAAACCTGGTCGTTTGTTGGAGGACTACTCCTGGTTGCTACATGCACCGTCTACCAACAGGTCAAGCAATGGCACTTGTATACCCTGCTCGTTAGCCTGGGGGGGCTTTTTCTTGCCTATAGCCTTACTCAGACGGCGCCTCTGCATACACCCAACACAAGCTGGTTCATTGGCTTGGCTGGGGCCATTGCAGTCTGTGCAATGCTGCTTCCAGGCATTTCAGGAAGCTTTATGCTCTTGTTGCTCGGCAAGTATGCATTCATGCTCAATGCACTCAAAAATCTCAAGCTGGGTATTCTGGTTCCTTTTTCTCTGGGTGGGGTAGTAGGCTTGCTTGTTTCTTCAAGGCTGATTGTCTGGCTCTTGCGCCAACACCACGACAATACCCTGGCGCTTTTGGCCGGGTTGATGCTGGGCTCCCTCCATCAAGTTTGGCCCTGGAAGCAGTTTTGGGACCCCTTGGCCTTGGGCGATAGTAGTCTGACAAGTGCCCAGAACCTTTCCCCGCTACAGTTTCAAGCAGCCTACCACCAAGACCCTTTGGTGCCTCAAGCCTTGCTCTGGATGGGCCTAGGCATGCTGCTGGTTGTGGGCTTAGCAAGGCTGGCTCGTAGCAAAAAGCTCAAAGCCTAAACCTTACTCATCAAGACCTGTGTAGTAAGGAGCAATTGCTAAGCAAGTATAAATACCTAGGTGCCCGCCGCCAATGCTATTTATTTTTTACTTTTAAGCCTCAAAAGACCAGTGATGCCTGATAGCCATCCGTCCAAAAAATGTCTATGAACAGCGAAGCACGCTTGCGTAACGCAGCAGCCCCTGGAAGTGCTGTCTGCGATACAGTCAAAGTCACCCAAGAGAAAATTACGGGCAATCAACGGAAGCTCTACTTAGAAAGTTATGGTTGCCAAATGAACTTTGCTGATAGCGAGGTCGTCGCTGCTATCATGCAAAAGCAAGGGTTTGACTTGACTGCAAGCCATGACCAGGCTGATGTCATCTTCCTCAACACTTGTGCCATCCGAGACAAGGCAGAGCAAACCATTAGAAAACGCTTGGCCCAGTTCAACCAGATCAAGAACAACAAACCTGGACTTATCATTGGTGTCCTAGGCTGCATGGCCGAGCGCCTCAAGCATCAACTCTTGGAAGAAGAAAAAATCGTTGACCTGGTAGCGGGTCCTGATGCTTACCGTGACTTGCCTCAGCTGGTGCAAGAGGTAGATGAGGGGCATAAAGCAGTCAACACTTTTCTCTCTAGAGAAGAAACCTATGCAGACATTAGCCCAGTCAGGCTCAACTCCAATGGGGTCACTGCTTTTATTTCTATCATGCGGGGCTGCGACAACATGTGCACCTTTTGTGTGGTGCCTTTTACGCGGGGCCGGGAGCGTAGTAGAGCTCCCCAATCCATTGTGCAAGAAGCCCAGACTCTTTTTCGGCAAGGCTATAGAGAGGTTACCCTGCTTGGCCAGAATGTAGACTCTTATAAATGGTCGCCCAATACGGTGCTCAAAGGAAAAGTGGCCATTGAAAAAGCCGGTGCTACTAACATTGTTAACTTTGCCCAGCTGCTGGCCCAGGTAGCTCAGGTACACCCAGACTTGCGGGTCCGCTTTTCTACCTCACACCCGAAGGACATGACCGACGATGTGCTGTATACGATGAAGGCCTATGACAACATTTGCAAGTGCATTCACTTGCCCGTACAGAGCGGTAGCACGCGTATATTACAATACATGAACCGGACCTATGACAGGGGTTGGTACCTGCAAAGAATCGCGGCCATTCGACACATCTTAGGGGACACATGTGGCATTTCTTCCGACATGATTACGGGGTTTTGCTCAGAAACAGAAGCAGAGCACCAAGAAACCCTCTCGCTCATGGAGGCGGTCCAATACGACTTTGCTTATATGTTCCATTATTCAGAGCGCCCAGGCACTCTAGCAGCCCGAAAATACCAAGACGACGTGCCCCTTGTCGTGAAAAAGCGCCGGCTTGCTGAAATCATTGCCAAACAGCGTGCGCACTCCTTAGCACAGAATCAAAAAGCCATTGGCCAAGAGTACCAAGTGCTTGTAGAGGGTCCTTCAAAACGCTCTGGTGCCTATCTGCAAGGAAGAAACAGCGCCAACAAAGTGGTGATTTTTCCTAAGGGTACTTACCACAAAGGACAGTATGTAGTTGTACATGTTAAAGACTGCACAGCAGCCACCTTGTTGGGCAAGGTAGTGTCCTTCATTTGAGGCAGCGCCTTATCCCACCAAGCTTATACATATGCAAGAAGAAGAAATACAACATATCAAACAGAAGTTTGGCATCATTGGCAATGCTCAGGCCCTAAACCGCGCAGTCGCAGTTGCTGTGCAAGTGGCGCCCACCGCCATGACCGTGCTGATTACTGGAGAAAGTGGCAGCGGGAAAGAGTCATTTTCTAAGCTTATTCATAGCCTAAGCCCTTACAAACATGGCCATTTCATTGCTATCAACTGTGGGGCTATTCCAGAAGGCACCATCGATTCTGAGCTATTTGGCCACAAAAAGGGGGCTTTTACAGGTGCTGCTGAAGAGCGCAAGGGCTATTTTGAAGAAGCGGATGGAGGCACCATTTTTTTGGATGAAATAGCAGAACTTCCTTTGAGCACCCAAGCTCGCCTCTTGCGCGTGCTCGAGTACGGAGAGTTCATCAAAGTAGGTGCCTCCAAAGTACAAAAAGTAAGCCTTAGGGTAGTGGCCGCTACCAATGTTGATTTGTCAGAAGCGGTGTATCAAGGTAAGTTTCGGGAAGACCTTTACTACCGGCTCACCACCGTGCCTCTCCGCATTCCACCGCTCAGAGAAAGAGGCACAGACATCCTTTTTCTGTTCCGCAAGTTTGCTACAGACTTTTCCGACAAGTACCATGTAAAGCCACTCCAGCTTGCTGAAGAGGCCCAAAAAACCTTGTTGGCATACCGCTTTCCAGGCAATATACGACAGCTTAAGAACCTGGTAGAGCAGTTATCTGCCCTAGAGATGGACCGGCACATTGCACAAGAAACATTGCTCCAATATTTGCCGCCCGTACGCTCTGACTTGCCTGTTCTTTATCAGGGGGCATCGGCTGCTAATGCCCTGCAGGAGCGGGATATCCTATACAAGATCCTCTTTGATATGAAGAAGGATGTGGGCGACTTGAAAAGTCTTGTCTTTGAGCTGCTCAACACCCACGCACCAGGTAGCCAGCGCATCAAAGAGCATGCTATGTTGTTTCAAAGCATGACTTCTAGCCCTGCTACTGTACCGGTTCAGGTAATAGCCCAAGCCTCCCAAGCAGACAAAGTGCATGCTTACGAAAAAGTGGAAGCAGTTGAAGAAGAAAATCTGTCTATTGGAGACAAAGAGCGAACCCTCATTGTAAAAGCGCTGATGAGACACCGTAACAAGCGCAAAGAGGCGGCCAAGAGTCTGGGCATCTCAGAAAGAACCTTATACAGAAAAATTAAACAATATGACTTGGACCAAGCTTAGCCCTGCCTTGACACTCCTTTTACTGCTCTTACAAGGATGTGGCATCTATTCATTTTCAGGCACTTCTCTGCCACCAGAAGTGAAAACTTTTTCCCTAAGATTTCGGTCCGACGCTACACTAGGCCCCCCCGACCTGGCAGCGAAGTTTCAACAGCGATTGAGTGATGACCTGGTACAGCGTACACCTTTGAAGCAGGTAGCTACCACAGGGGACCTGCAGCTGGAAGGCATTATCAAACAATTAAAGTATGTACCCATGGCACCCACCATAAATGGGGAAGAGGGCAAAGGAGACCAGGCTGCTATTGACCGCCTCACGATCGAAGTACAGATGGATTATACCAACCTTTACGACGAAGCATCAGCCTTTAGTAAAAAAACATTCTCGCAATATGCTGACACGGCTGCCAATACAAGTAGAAGCAACGAAGAGCCCAGGCTTATCGATGCTATTTTTACTAAACTTGTTGAAGATATTTTCAACGAAACTGTGGCCAGCTGGTAGGTTCTCCGGTCTTTAAGATACTGATTGTACAAGCCGCTTATGCAAGCTGAACAACTTTTAAGGCTCTTCCAAGATCCTCACAAAATTACTCTCGAGGAGGTGCAGGCCCTGCAAGACCTACTACAACGATACCCTTACTTCCAAGCGGCTTATGCATTACTTGCCAAGGCTGCTTGCGACCGAGACCAGCCTAGTGCAGACCAAGCAGTACAGATCGCTGCCGTTTATGCCACAGACCGCAATCATCTTAAAGCTTTGCTGGAGAATACTGCACCTTTTTCAGCCCCAGCCCCAGAAGAAAAGGCATCACCCAAAGCAGGGGAGTATGCGTTGATGCATGACTACATCAACACCATCCAGCAAAAAGCCCAACACAAAATCACCAAGCAGAAAAGCCTCGCACAGCTAGATAGTATCCAAGCCTTCTTACAAAAATACGTGGACTTCAAGCCCCAATCACTGCAAGCGGTACCTCATGAATATTTTCAGGTTGATCTCACCCAGCAGAGTACTGCCTTTCATGACGACTTGGCTACAGAAACCTTGGCCCAAATACTATGGCAGCAAGGCAAGCTGCAGCGGGCTTTGGCTATTTATGAAAAGCTCATGTTGAAATTCCCTGAAAAAAGGACGTACTTCGCTTCTCTTATCGAACAAATAAAGCGCCAACACTAATGTTTACTTTTCTAGTTGTACTCATTCTGGTCACTTCTGGCTTGCTCATTCTGGCTGTGCTGGTACAAAATTCTAAAAAAGAAGGCTTAGGGAATGTTTATTTTGGAGGAGACGCAGGGGCTAGTCAGTTAATTGGCGTTAAAAGAACCAGTGATTTGCTGGAACAGATTACCTGGGGGCTGGTGATCACCCTATTTGTGCTTACCCTTGCTACTTCTTTGTTCCTTAATAAAGCGGACCAGCCAGGTGCTTTTCCCTCCAGCCCTAACCTCAACCGTGCACAGGAGCTCGGTACCTTGCCTGATGCGACGGAGCAAGACCTGCCAACGCCTGGAGCGTCTAACCAAGCTGCTCAAGACTAGTACCAACACATAGCCAAGAAGGGGGATAGACAACCTTGTCCAAGCGAGCACAGGTGAATACATTGCCTAGGCAGGCTGTGGCCATATTTTCTTGATACTTACACAGATGGTATAGAAAGAAAACAGGCGTGTGGTAGTCCTTTGCCTATCAGCTAGCCAAAGTTTGATCATAGGTACCGAAGTAGTTGTTACGATACAAAGCAGAAGCACCTGGATTTTTGAGTTCCCAGGTGCTTCTGCCTTTTATTAAGTCTGTGATCTAACGACTATTTTTTTACCTTATTCTCCTTTTCTTTTGCTGCTGCTTTTGCTTTTGCTGCTGCTTCCTCTTCTGCTGCTGGTGCTGGTGCTGGTGCATCTGCTGCTGTTGGTACTGTTGGTACTTCTGTTGCTGGTGCTTTTGCTGCTGCTGCTGCTGCTGCTGGTGGTACTGTTGGTACTTCTGCTGCTGGTGGTACTGTTGGTACTTCTGCTGCTGTTGGTACTGTTGGTACTTCTGTTGCTGGTGGTACTGTTGGTACTTCTGCTGCTGTTGGTACTGTTGGTACTTCTGTTGCTGGTGCTTTTGCTGCTGCTGCTGGTGGTACTGTTGGTACTGCTGCTGCTGTTGGTACTGTTGGTACTTCTGTTGCTGGTGCTGGTGCTGTTGCTGCTGCTGCTGCCGATGCACCTGCTGTTGCTGGTGTTTTTACATCATTATTTTGAGGAGTACTCCGACTGCAAGCAGACACGAAGAAAAGACTCCCAGTGAGTAGTAAGGAAATTATTAAATGCTTGTACATAGTGATACCCGTTAGATTATTTTAGATTTAGATCAATACCCAGAAGTAGGCGGGGTGGGCAGAAAGGGCCCAAACTCCCGAAGACGCCTACCTTTAAAAACACAATCACAAGTCTAAAGAAATTATTATGAATAATGCAAGGTAGTTGTCATATTTTCTTGCTACTCGGCTGTTCTGGGTGTTAGGGCTATTATTTCTTCATGATATAAGCGACTCCCACCAGCACGGTGAGCAGGCTAATACCTACCCACTCAAAAGTCAAGAGATAAGGCCCCAAAAGTTGTAACCCTAACCCCGTAACAGCGTCTTCTTGCAGGGAATGGACATGACCTTGCAGCAGCAAGGTATGCACAGAAAATTGCACTAGGGGCCACAGGCACCCCCCTAATAGCCCTACTACCAAGCCCCCAAGTATCCACCTAGGGCGCTGGGCAGTTGGCTTGGTGCCTAGGGGTAGCAGCAGGGTGCTAAACAGGACTAGCACCAACACACCACCTCCATATACGATTACATGCGCAACAGCTACAAAGGCCGCTCCCTGCAAAAAATAGATGGCAGCCATGCCCAGGAATACGCACAAGAGCCCCAGGGCTGCATAGAGTACGTGTGGCGTGAGCAGGATGAGCGAGGCTGCAGCTACCACTAGTCCTGCCAAGAGTGCATAGAGCAGCGTCATCGATGGGTTGGTCGGTGCTTAAAATTTGTTGGGCAGGACCATGGTGTTGCGTCAAAAACGCAATACACAAGGATCACAGAATATACTCACTCAAGTCTTTCCTGTGGGCCAAATTTTCCAGGCAGGTTGTTACCAAAGCTTTTGTAATCTTAATCTTCTCGTGGGGCTTGATCTTGTCTGGCACATCAAACAAAAAATCGTTGAGCAGGTGGCTCATCACCGTATGGAGTCTTCTTGCCCCAATGTTTTCCACCTCTGTGTTGATCTGATAAGCCATGGCAGCTATCTCTTCTATGGCTGCGGCTTCAAAAGTTACTTCCACCCCCTCTGCTTCAAATAGTGCTTTGTATTGTGTTGTCAGGGCGTTTTTGGGCTCTTGCAAAATGCTGACGAAGTCTGCTTGGGTCAGGTTGTCTAGCTCCACACGAATGGGAAACCGGCCTTGTAGTTCGGGAATTAGGTCAGAAGGCTTGGAGACATGAAAAGCCCCCGCAGCAACGAACAAAATATGGTCAGTATGGACGGTTCCGTATTTGGTATTGACAGCACTGCCTTCTACAATGGGCAATAAATCTCGTTGTACCCCTTCTCGGCTCACGTCTGGGCCACCTCCTTGGCCAGCTCTGACCGCTATTTTGTCGATTTCGTCAATAAAAATGATGCCTGTGTTGCGGGCTTTCTCTAGCGCTTCTTCTTTGACTGCATCCATGTCAATGAGTTTGGCCGCTTCCTCTACCAGGAGTATTTTTTTAGCTTCTCCAATCGTTAGCTTTTTTTTTCGTGTCTTCTTGGGGAGCATGTTGCTGAGCATGTCTTGCAGATTAATCATCGAAGTTTCATCCATCATGCCTCCACCAATCATGCCCACGCCCATACTACCAGGCTTGCTAACTGTGACCTCAATTTTTCTATCGTCTAGTTCTCCGTTTCTAATCTTGGCTCTAAAGCGTTCTCTCGTTTTTTGGTTCAAGTCGCTGGGTTCCTGTTCGGCTGGCATGCTGGTCGTGTCTCTGCTAGTCTTGCTGGGCTGGGCAACAGGCGGTATGAGTGCATCTAGAATCAAGTCTTCTACGAGCTGGGCTGCTTTTTCTTTGACTGCTTCCTCTTTGGCTGTTTTGACCATGTTGACAGCTTGCTCTACCAAGTCTCTGACCATGCTCTCTACATCACGGCCCACGTAGCCCACTTCTGTGAATTTAGAGGCTTCTACCTTGACAAAAGGTGCGTCTGCTAGTTTTGCCAGTCGTCTAGCAATCTCTGTCTTACCTACACCAGTGGCACCAATCATCAAAATGTTGTTGGGGGTAATATCCCCTTGTATGGCAGGTGAGACGTGCATTCGTCTCCAGCGGTTCCGCAAAGCAATGGCTATATTGCGCTTGGCTGCCTGCTGCCCAACAATGTACTTGTCTAGGGCTTGTACAATCTCTCGGGGGGTCAGGTATTTTTTTTCTGTTAGCATACGTATGGTGTGCGTGTTAATGCATCATTAATCATTAAGATGGGCAGCATGTTGGTGAGCTGTTTCCTTAACCAGCTGCCAGGTCTGTGCATTTTCAACTTTCTGGGGGTGGAGCGCTTGCTGCAGTACCTCCTCCACATGGTCTACATAGTGTAAGGATAGATTTTGTATGTAGCGTGGATGGATTTCTTGAATATCTTTTTTATTCTTCGTGCTCAGGATGATCTCTTGGATACCCACCCGCTTGGCTGCTAAAATTTTTTCTTTAATACCCCCTACTGGCAGCACATTGCCCCGCAAAGTAATCTCTCCAGTCATGGCTAGCCTATCTCTTACCCTACGTTGGGTATAGAGTGAGGCCAGTGCTGTGAGCAGGGTAATGCCTGCTGAAGGACCGTCTTTAGGCACAGCTCCTGCAGGCACATGCACATGCAAATCATACTGATCAAAGGTACGGCTATCAATGTTTAGGGTATCCGCATGTGCCTTGAGGTAAGACAAGGCTGTCACAGCAGATTCTTTCATCACTTCTCCCAGTTGTCCCGAGAGCGTCAGTTTTCCTTTTCCCCTGTTCAAACTGGCCTCAATAAAGAGAATTTCACCCCCTACAGGTGTCCAGGCTAGTCCAATAGCCACCCCGGGCAACGCATTGTGTTGATAAATTTCCCGATCGAATGGTGCCGCACCTAAAAGTCGGGCAAGGTCACTCTTTTTAATCCTTTTTGTATAACCTTCTCCTGCAGCCACTGCCTTGGCCACTTTTCTGAGCACACTCCCTAGCTTGCGTTCTAATTCTCTGACGCCCGACTCCCGGGTATAATCTTCAATGAGCGTAGCAATGGCATTGTCATCAATGCTTACATCGTTGGCCTTGAGGCCGTGGGCCCTGCGTTGTTTGGGAAACAAGTGCTTTTTCGCAATCTCTACTTTTTCCTCTACCGTATAGCCATTCAGTTCAATGATTTCCATTCTGTCGTTTAGTGCTGGAGGAATGGTATCTAATGTGTTGGCTGTAGCAATGAACAAGACTTTGGATAGGTCGTAAGGGACCTCCAAAAAGTTATCCACAAACGCATCATTTTGCTCAGGATCTAGCACTTCTAGTAAAGCTGCTGCTGGGTCACCGCGCGTGCCACTGATTTTGTCAATCTCGTCGAGCACAAAGATGGGATTAGAAGCTTGGCTCTTTTTGATGTACTGGATAATCTTGCCAGGCATTGCCCCGATGTAGGTCTTTCTATGCCCTCTGATCTCTGCTTCATCGTTCAAGCCGCCTAGCGATATCCTTACATATTTCCTGTTCAATGCTTGGGCAATGGATTTGCACAAAGAAGTTTTGCCCACGCCTGGAGGGCCATACAGACACAAAATAGGGCCTTTCATGTCTTGCTTGAGTTGCAGCACAGCCAGGTATTCTAATATTCTTTCCTTGACCTTATCTAGCCCAAAATGGTCTTTATTTAAGGTCTTTGTTGCTTGCTTCAAGTTCAAATTATCTTTGGTAAATGTACCCCAGGGCAATGCTAACAACAGTTCAGCATGGTTGATCAGGGTGGGGTAGTCTGGGTTGTGTGGACTGAGCCGCTCGGCTTTGTCCAGGGCTTTGTCAAAGAAAGTAGCTACTTCCTCAGGCCACTTCTTTTTTTTACCCTGGGTCCGCAGTTCTTCTAGCTCTTCTACTTCACTATCACCCAGTTCTTCTTGCAGCACCCTAATCTGATGTCTGAGGTACTGATCGCGTTGTTGCTGGTCAATGTCTGTATGTACTTTGTTCTGAATTTCTCTTTTGAGTTGTGTAAACTCCAGGTCCTTGAGTAGATACTCCAGCAGCAAGGTTGCCCGGTTGCCGCTGTCGTTGATTTCCAGTAGCTGCTGTTTCTGAGCGACTTCCACATTGATATTAGCAGACAAGAAGTAGGTAAGAAAGTCCGGGTCTTTGATATTGTTCAAGACTACCTGTACTTCGGGCGGTACTTCTGGGCTCAGGCTTAAGATATTTCCTGCCACCTCTTTGAGGGAATGCATCAGGGCCTTGGCCTCTTTCGTCTTGGTATTAAAAGCTCTGTTTTTTAGGAGATGTACCTGGGCCAGCAGGTGAGGGGCTTCTGCCAGCATGGCCTCTATCTTAAAGCGCTGCCTGCCTTGTAAAATGATGGTGGTGTTGCCATCAGGAAAGACAATGACCTTCAGTACCTTGGCCATGGTGCCAACCCGAAAAATGTCTTTGGTCCCAGGATCTTCTACATGCGCATGTTTTTGGGCCACGATGCCCAGTGGGCTATCTGTCTGGTGTACCTTCTTGACAAGTTGGATGAGTTTTTGGTGCCGTAATGTCAGGGGAATAATCAAGCCCGGAAACAAGACCATTTGTTTGAGTGGCAATAAAGGCAGGGTATCTGGGGTCGCTTGTTCTGCTTCTTTGCTGTCCTCTTCTGTTACAACCAACTGTATCATCTCTTGAGCCCCTTCTTTGGGAAGGCCTGAGAGCAGTGAACTGTTGAAAGAGGGAGGTTTTTGAAAATACATGCGTATCAAAAGTTAGGGGATGATAGCAGGCCAACTGCATGAACGCTATATGTGCAATTGGTATGCCAAAGTAAACTTTGCTGTGTTTGGTAGGTGTTTATGAGCCTAGCGTAGCTGGCCTCTAAGTAGCGAGAAAACCGCGGTTAAGCCTTGCTATAGCAACCTTTACCGTCGATAAATAGCGCATAAGAGCACGACAAAGATTGCAAGAAATAGTTAATTCGTGCCCAAAAATTTGTAGAAAAAGATAGCCTAGCCTGTTAGGCAAAGACTCCAACCAAGACCAGACAGATCTATTCAGAGCCCCTCTAAATGGTTGCCCTTCAACAACCCTCTGTGCCGTCCATTTGCCTCACTGGCGAGGCCCTGCTTTTTATCTTGAATGTAAAAAATAGGCAAAAAATCAGCTGCTGTTGCAGTCATTGAGTACAAGCCTCCGCGCAGGGTTATCTTATCTCAAATCAAATGCCACGCATAACCAAGGTCTGCCTCCGGGCAAGCAAGCCATGGTCGCTCCGTTTCCGCAGCGGTGCCTTTCTGTGGGGTAGACAAAAAGTCATGCCCTCGGCAGGAGACACATGGAAGAAGCACCAATACTTTCTGGTAGGACTCACCTTTTTCAGGGGAAACTAGCAGCGCAAGGTCTAAAGTAGCTTATACAGGTCATTAACAACAGCGTAGCCAATCAAGAAGAGCAAGATACCCATCCCAATCTTTTGTGCAATTCCCAAGAATTTATCTGAGAGTCGCCGGCCTGTGACTATTTCATACACAATCCACACAGTATGTCCTCCATCTAAGGCAGGAATAGGCAAGAGATTAGTAAAGGCCAAGGCCAGGGACAAAAATCCTGTAATATTCCAAAATTGGATCCAATCAAAGCTTTTGCCAAATACCTGGGCAATACCAATGGGGCCACTGAGGGACTTAGCTGGCGACAGCTGTCCAGTAAGCACCTTGCCCAAGGCCACTACATTGGTCCTCATTGCCTCAAAAGCCCTCGAGGTGCCTACAGCAATAGATTGGCCCACACTGTAGCTTCTTTTTTCGTACGCAAGGAGTATCTTGGGCTGAAACCCTAGTTTTCCTGCTTCACTTACTTCGGCTGTAGTAGTCTGTGTTACTCCTGCTCTCACAAAGTGGATGAGGACTTGCTTCCCTGCGTTTTCTTCTAGTGTTTCTTTGAGTTGGTGAAAGTAGGTCGTAGTCCTTCCGGCTACTTTAATAATCTGATCGCCGGGCTGTAGCCCAGCCTTGGCGGCACCACTTTGCTGTTGCACTTTCCCTACTGTAAAAGGTGCCCTAGGGGTCACAAAATCTCCTTGTCCTTTGAGGTCTGACAGCCTTTCTATCAAGTCAGCTGGAATATCGATGCGTACCATTTGGCCCTTGCGTAGCACCGTGTAGTAGCTATTTGCTGCCAGTAGGGTATAGGGCTTCAGCACGTCAGCAAACTTTTCGAAGTCTCGGCCACTGATGCTGATGATTTGGTCTCCTTCTTGAAAGCCCAAGCTGCCGCCTATAGCATTAGGCACAATACCATGTTGGTTGACCTCTTTTTTAGGTAGATATACATCGCCCAGTGAAAAGGTGAGGATTGTGTAAATGAGGATGCCACTGATCATGTTGAAGAAAATTCCTCCCAATATGACCACCAGTCGTTGCCAAGCAGGTTTGGCCCGGAACTCCCAAGGCTGTGGTGCACTGGCCAGGTGGGCGGTGTCAAACGATTCATCGATCATGCCTGCAATCTTGACTGCTCCGCCTAGGGGGATGGCACCCACGGAGTACTCAGTTTCGCCCCATTGGAACCGAAAAAGTTTGGGCGGAAAGCCAATGGAGTAGCTCTCTACCCGCATGCCAAAAAGCTTGGCAAAGAGCAGATGCCCTAGTTCGTGTAGCCCAACAATGATGGAAAGGCCCAATAAAAACTGAACAATCATAGCTAAAATTCCCATGGTGTTGCTGTGATTTGAAGGTTCCTGAAAAGGTCACAATTTATTCTATGGCGGCTACGCCAAGCGAATATACCGCTATTTTAAGTTTCAGAATCCTACGATTGTCTACTTTGGCCAGGTCCGCCACTTCTTTGTTGGCTACTTGGGGCATCACCATTAACTTCTTTCCCTTATCCCCCCCCCCCACTACTGCGCCTTCGGCAAAGTTCATGAGGTGGGCACTCTGTGGGCTAGGAGTGCATCAGCTAGAGCACGGTCATTGGCCAGATGCACTGCCTTATTTTGTCCACCCAGCTTGTTTTCTGCTTTCATATGCTGTTTAAAAGCGTCTTTCGCAAGTTCCGTAATATGGAGAGGATGTAACACTTTCCCTGCCACTAAGTCATCGTAATAGCTATTCAACCGGCGTAACTCCAGATCCAAATCCTGTGCAAAAGCCGATATATTTTGGGGTGGATGGGTAAACTCAATCAACCACTCATGGTAAGACGGCACACCCGACCGCTTACTTATCTGTGGAGCCACCGTAAACTCAGTTAATACTGTTTCGGGGTGCTTAGCCAATGCATACTGCATGGCCTTGTCTACCTCCTCTACAATGACATGCTCTCCAAATGCAGAGATAAAGTGTTTAATGCGCCCAGTAACAACGATTCTGTAAGGATTTTCAGACACAAACCTGACGGTGTCGCCCAGAGAATACGCCCATAAACCTGCGTTGGTGCTCAGGATGACTGCATAGTCAACGCCCATGACCACTTCTTCAATACCTAGTCTGCTAGGATTTTCAATAAAGTACTCGTTGGCAGGGATGAATTCAAAAAATATGCCACTGTTAAGCTGCAGTAACAATCCTTCTGTCTGTTGCGAATCCTGAAAAGCCATAAAACCCTCCGAAGCAGGATACGTCTCGATGGTATCAATAGGCTTGCCAATGGTATCAAAGAGCTTGTTACGGTAGGGCGCAAAATTCACGCCTCCATGGACCAACAAAGAGAGATCTGGAAAGAGCTCTTTGATAAGCCTGCCGGTACGTTGCTGGAGCTTGTCCAAGTACATTTGCACCCAAGGTGGAATGCCAGCCATCAAGCCCATCTTGGTGTGTAGTGTTTCCTCAACAACAGCATCTACCTTGGCCTCCCAGTCTTCCACACAGTTCGTGACATAGCTTGGCAGGTGGTTGTGTTGTAAATAAGCCGGTACATGGTGACTAACAATCCCTGACAGTCTACCGGTAGAAATGCCCCCTACACTGTCTAGTTGCGGACTTCCTGACAAGAAAAGCATTTTCTTGGACAAGAATCCTGCTTTGCCTGTTTCATGGATGTAGTTAAGCAAGGCATTGCGGCTCGCATGCAGGTGCTGTGGCATGGAGTCTTTGGTGATGGGAATGTACTTACTCCCTGAGGTAGTGCCGGAAGTCTTAGCTAGGTACAGGGGTTTTCCTGGCCACAGTACATTGCCTGCACCTGCCTTGATTTTATGGATATACGTGCTCAGGCCCTCATAATCCCTTATGGGAACATGAGCCTTAAAATCTGCATAACTCCGAATGGTATGGAAGCAGTGCTCCCGGCCAAAGAATGTATTGCGGGCATTCGTGATCAGCTGCTTGAAAACTTGCTGCTGGGTGGCTACCGGGTTTTGGCTCCATCGGCGCTGTTGATGCACCACCCAAGCAGCCACGGGTTTGCTGAGTAAGGATTGTAAAGACATGGTTACCTTGAAAACAGGAATGATTTAACGCAATTGAAATTTTAAGATGATTGCAAAAGTATTTATAAACTACGTTAGGATTGGCATGTGCTCTCGCGCTAATTACTTCTGTCCCTATTCATTCAATAATGTCAAAGTGTACTTATTACAACTTCCCACCCCCAAGCGCGCTAGTCACTTTTCTTAAGCAGGCAGCGCGACTTAGCAACCGGGAGGCTGTTGCCCATATACTGGAGAAGCGTTACCCCACGGGCCGGTCAGCACAAAGAAGAAAAGCGTATTCAGCGATGATATGCTCTCTACGATGACATGACTCCAGACCTGGTATCACCTGCGGGACTACGGCATAAAAGCACAGGTGTATAATACGTTCTCCTTGCTGCGCTTCTGTGGTCTCTAACGAGAAGACGCTTTCAGCAAAGCCTTGAGTGAGTCAGGGGCATGGGGTGACATTCGTCTACTTTTATGCCCCCAATGGCTAATCAAAGGTGATTTTCTTTTCTAGAAATGATATTTGGCACTTGATGTATAGGGTAAACGATGGAGCTACATTTTGAATACTTCGCCCATAGCCTGGGATAACATAGTTGGTGGCTGGCTCAAATACTTTTCAAGTGAACAACGAGACCAGCATCAAGACCAAAACTACTGAAAAATTGGTGCTCAGAGCCGATGGCTAGTTCCCACCAGGAGGCTGTTAAATTTTTGCTGGTGATTTGTTCAGTGGGAGATGCCGGCGTTGTGCTGTCCTTAAAATCACTCCTGCCATAGCGTAGTCCTGCATAAAGGTTGTTTGCGTGGTTTATAAAAAACAAAGTAGTCTAAGCCAATATTGCCATAATACCCAGCTACTTCGTAGCTACTTTTGTTGCCCATGCTACGTGCTTGAGCAAGTTTTTGATACCCCAATGTGCCTGACCAGTTGTATGTTTTTTCTGAACAAGATACATAGGCTGCCTGCGTACCTGTGTGCTTCTTGAGTAAACAAATACTTAGTGAACAAATACATAGACGGCTTTCCGTAGTCTACCGCCACACCAATGGTCTGGACCAAGGGAACGTAAGGGGCTTGCGTGATGTGTTGCTTAACAATTAGCGTGTCCAAATGCACCAATGGATTTTCTTCTGTTATTGCGGCTGGCTCGAGCAGTGTAGGCTTTTTCAGGGGATAGGGATTGGGGCCTTTAGCGTCAGGAGTAGCTGGAGTTATTATTTGAAGTGGGAGGTTATTTTTCTGAATCTTACTGGCGTATTTTCTTGTAGGGTACTGAGCTGTTTTTTCCTTTCGTTTCTTCTTGCCCAACACAGTTGCCCATGCAGCGGTGTGCACCCCCAGCAGCATCGCCAAGCACAGCAAAACCACTCTGGAGAAAAAGAAATATCTTGAACTGGGTTGCATGGACCAAAGTTACGTGAAGAGCTTGTTGCGCAACAATTTTGCGTTAAAAATAGTTAGCAGCGCTTTATCAAAGCTTTCTCGTTGTTGGCGGGGCCTTATTTTTCCCTGGGATGAAGAAATTAGGAAAAAATCAGCCGCTGTTGAAAAATTTCTCCAATGCTTGTCTCAGAGCTACCCCACTGAAACTCGGCCCTTTTGAGCCCCAGACAGTAGGTGGGCCTTAATATCCTGCTCTTTCGGATTTCTTCAAGAAATTTTACAAAGGCGGCACCACTATAAGTCAAGGAAAAATTTGCGAGTAAAAAGACCCGCCTTGAGAAAAGGAGCGTTAGCATGGCAAGTGGCGCAAGGCTTTAAGATTTTTCTTTGTCTGAGAATGCTGCAAGTGTGCGCGTCAGGTAGCTCTGAGCGCGAGAGCGCGGTTATGGTAGTTGTGTTCCCTCAGCAGCGCTTTTTCGTGGGGTAGACAAAAAGTAACGCCCCGGAAGGAGGGCACGCGCTTGTTAGCACTACCTTTTGTCTTGCTGTAAGGTGCATGCTACCCACCTATCTTTGCCGTGTAGGTCTTGCCTAACGCAGACTTCCTCAAAGCCGGCATTGATGAGTAAACTGGCTACTGCGGCACCAAATGCTTCATTGATTTCTAGGTAGAGCTTGCCCGCTGGCACAAGGTGCTGGGGAGCCAGAGCAACAATCTTTTCGTAAAATATCAAGGGGTGTGTGTCAGGCACGAAGAGCGCTTTGGCAGGCTCATGAGCTAGTACGCGGCGTTGCATCTGTTTTTGCTCAGCCATACATACATAAGGAGGATTGCTGACAATGATGTCCCAGTGTTGGGCAGGCAATGGCTCATGCAATATGTCTGCTTGTATAAAGTGCACCGTTGCACCCAGTTTTTTCGCATTGATTTGGGCTATGTGCAGTGCCTCTGGATCAACTTCTAAAGCATGGACGGTGGCTTGGGAGAGTGCTTGTTGCAATGTGATGGCGATGCACCCACTACCCGTACCGATGTCCAGCACGCGTGTGCCTGCTTGCGGATTTTTGTCGATAATATACTGTACCAAAGCCTCCGTTTCAGGCCTAGGAATTAAGACGGCAGGACTTACCCGAAAATCTCTTCCTAGAAAAGGTGCTTCGCCCAAAATGTACTGAATAGGCTCCTGGTTTTTTAGGCGCTCTATGGCGGCAGACAATATTTTTTTTTGGGCGGGGAAGAGGATGACAGGTTCGTCTAGTACCATGCGTACTGGATCTAGCTGGAGATAATGCGCAAGGAGTCTTTGGGTAATAGCGCAACACTCTCGCTTCTCCAGGATCGCAGGGAAGATAGCTTCATATACCTGCCCGTAAAGTGCTTTGCTAGCTACATCGTTGCTTAGCTCATTGTAGGGCTTAGAAAGCATTTGCTATCTCCTTTTGAACCATAGATCGGCTTTAGCAATCGTTCAGTAAGCTTGCATTATGAAAATGATCGGCCTACGAACACTGTGTGTCTGTAAGCATGTAAAGCCTAGTCATTCATAGAAAGCAAGAACTCTTCATTGTTGCGGGTTCCCTTCATCCTTTCAAGTAAGAAATCCATGGCTTCGTTGGGCGTCATGTCTGCCATAAACTTGCGCAAAATCCATACGCGTGACAGAGCTTCTTTGGTAAGCAGTAGGTCTTCACGGCGTGTCCCAGAGGCAGGGATATCAATCGCAGGGTAGATCCGGCGATTGGCTAATTTGCGGTCTAATTGTAGTTCCATATTGCCAGTACCTTTAAACTCCTCAAAAATTACCTCATCCATCTTAGAACCTGTCTCAATAAGCGCAGTAGCCAGAATGGTCAAAGAGCCGCCATTTTCTACATTGCGTGCTGCCCCAAAGAATCTTTTGGGTTTGTGCAAAGCATTGGCATCTACCCCGCCTGATAAAATTTTTCCCGAAGAAGGGATGACCGTATTGTAAGCTCGGGCAAGGCGCGTCAGTGAGTCTAGAAGAATGACTACATCATGGCCACACTCTACCATGCGTTTCGCTTTTTCGAGGACTATGTTGGCCACCTTGGTGTGGCGTTCTGGCTGCTCATCGAAGGTGGAGGCCACCACTTCGGCATTCACACTGCGAGCCACGTCGGTGACTTCTTCAGGCCGCTCCCCAATGAGTAATATAATGAGGTATACCTCTGGATGATTTTTGGCAATAGCATTTGCTATCTCTTTGAGGAGCACGGTTTTCCCAGTTTTGGGAGGAGCTACCAGCATGCCCCGTTGTCCTTTACCAATAGGCGCAAAGAGGCTTAAAATTCTTGTAGAATACTGAGAAGGGCCGTTGGTAAGTTCCAGTTTTTCTTCGGGAAATAAAGGAGTTAAGTGCTCAAACGCAATTCTATCTCTAATCTCTTCTGTGGTCCTTTCGTTTACAGAAGCTACCTTAAGCAGGGCAAAATATTTTTCCCCTTCTTTAGGCGGCCTTATTTGTCCTTTTACCGTGTCGCCTGTCTTTAACCCCAATAATTTGATCTGTGAGGGGGAGACATAAGTGTCATCTGGGCTAGTCAGGTAGTTGTAATCAGAGGAGCGCAGAAAACCGTAACCATCTTGCATAACCTCCAACACCCCTTCACTATCAATAACACTATTCAGGCCCATATCACGCCCACCTTCTTTTCTAGGGGGAGCCTCTTTTTTCTGCTCTTTTGGTTTCCCATTGTTGGTGCCCTCAGATATAGCCGTTTTGGCTAAGCCAGTGCCAGTAACATGGCTTGGCATGATGGTTTCTATTTTTGCTCTCGGAGGATTGTTTGTGGAGACTGGTGCATGCCCCTGTTGATTAGTTTCTTTTGGCAATTCTACTTTTTTCTGGGGAAGGGATACCTCAGGTGCAATGGCTTGCTGGTCAAGTATTTTATAGATCAACTCTTCCCTAGGCAGTTGGTCGTAGCTGTTCACTTTTAGGGCCTTTGCAATTTCTCTCAGCTCAGAAAGAAGCCGAAGATTAAGTTCTTCAATATTATACATGGGTTGTTTGTGTGTGATTGAATAGAGGAAATGATAAACGATAAGCCGTCCGAATGGCTAGTTATCCAAACGCAGCGATGATGTTCAAGAGCGTTACTTTCAGAAAGCCCAGAGGGTGGCAGCGTAAAGAGGGCAGAAAACTCGCCTTCTCGCCAAGAGAACACAATAATAGGGCAATGATACACCATTGTCAAGCCCATCGCATGCTTTTAGACAATAAAATCGTTTTGGTGGTTCCTTAATCATTTGCGTAAAAGTGGCTTACTTTGTGACCGCTGACTAGCTAGCAGAAGCTTTTCCTGCTAATCTGTAGTTGGCAACGCACATCGATTTTATATACTATGCTTGATATCCACCACATCAGAGCCAACAAGGAATTTGTCATCCAAGGACTACAAAAGAAGCATTTCAACAACGCCACTGAAGCCGTAGAAAGGTTATTGGAAATTGATCAGCAACGAAGAGCCACCCAATTGTCTGTAGACAATACAGCAGCCCAATTGAACCAGCTTGCCAAACAGATAGGCCAGCTGATGCAGCAGGGGAAAGAAGAAGCCACTGCTGCCAAAGTACAAGCCACCACACTCAGATTAACCATCAAAACGCTGGCACAACAGCTGCGAGCGCATGAAGAAGCATTGCAGCATGCTTTGTACGAGGTTCCTAACCTGCCCAATGCTGAAGTTCCTGAAGGGAAAAGTGCGGCAGATAACACACTCGTTCACCAAAGTAGTGAGGTGTTTGTCAACGACGCAACACAGTTACCCCACTGGGAGCTGGCTCAAAAATATTCCCTTATTGACTTTGAGCGAGGGAACAAAATTGTAGGCGCAGGATTTCCGGTTTACAAAGGCCAAGGTGCCAGGCTTCAAAGGGCCCTCATTAATTTTTTTCTGGAGGAAGCCCTACATGCAGGCTATGAAGAAATACAGCCCCCTATTGTGGTTAATGAAGTTTCTGCTTACGGCACTGCGCAGCTGCCCGATAAGGAGGGGCAAATGTACCAGCTGAAAGACACCAAGTATTACCTGATTCCAACTGCGGAAGTTCCTTTGACTAACTTGTACCGCGATGAGATCTTGTCTCGAAATGCTTTGCCTATCAAGAATGTGGCGTATACTCCCTGCTTTAGGAGAGAAGCAGGTTCTTGGGGGAGTCATGTGAGAGGACTCAATCGGTTACATCAGTTTGATAAAGTAGAACTGATGCAGATGAGGCTTCCTGAGGAGTCTTACCAGGCGCTAGAAGAGATGCGTGCCTATGTACAGCGCTTACTCGAAAAGCTGGAATTGCCCTATCGAGTGGTTAAACTTTGTGGCGGAGATTTGGGCTTTGCTGCTGCGTTGACCTATGACCTAGAGGTATGGGCTGCTGGGCAGCAGCGTTGGCTTGAAGTTAGCTCCATTAGTAATTTTGAGACGTACCAGTCTCGTCGAATGCAGCTCCGCTACAGAGACGAGCATCATGCAACACGCTTGCTTCATACCCTAAATGGAAGTGCTATTGCGCTGCCTAGAATTGTGGCTGCGCTGCTAGAAAACAATCAAGTAGCTAGTAGTATCAGCATTCCACCTATTTTGCAGCCATACACAGGTTTTAAGGCCATTGAATGACGATTTTTGGGTCATGGCCTGATGGACGCCCTGCGTGACTTATCAGTGTAAGAGTGCTTGTGTCCATGCCCGAGTAACAAATTAAGAAATCAACAGATGACTAACGTGGCATTGTTCGGACCGCCAGGGGCTGGAAAAGGCACCCAAAGCCAAAAACTGATCCAAAAATACCAGCTCTCACACATTGCACCTGGTGACTTGCTGCGCGAGCACATCAGCAAAAAAACAGCACTAGGCCAACAAGTGGCCAAGTATATCAACAAAGGTAAGTTGGCACCTGATGCACTCGTGATCGACATCGTAGCAGCACAGCTGGCAGCACACAAGCATGGCGATGGCTTTCTGTTTGATGGGTTTCCAAGAACGGCTATCCAGGCCAAGGCGCTAGAAGAGAAGCTGGCAACCTACAACATGCAGATCGATGCTGTTGTCTTTCTAGAAGTGCCTGAGCAAGAACTCATCAGAAGAATCAAAGCCAGGGCCAAAATAGCAGGTCGTGCCGATGACCAAGACGAATGCAAAATTGCCACAAGAATGCGTATTTACCACGATGAGACCTTGCCTGTGGCCGAACACTATGCCCAACAAAACAAACTCTGCAAAGTCCATGGGGTAGGATCGGTAGATGCCATTTTCGAACGCATCGTAGTTGTGATGGGGCAGTTGTCGGCCATGCCAGCTCTAAAATAAAAACTTGTGCCTACTTCGAATTTCATTGATCATGTAAAACTACATGCCCAAGCTGGCAAGGGTGGTGCAGGCGCCGTTCATTTCAGAAGGGAGAAATCAGTACCCAAAGGGGGCCCTGATGGCGGTGATGGCGGCCGAGGTGGGCACATCGCCTTACAAGGCAACGCCCAGCTATCTACCCTACTGCACCTACGCTATAGGAAGCACGTGGCAGCAGCAGATGGCCAACTAGGGGCAGGAGGGAAGAGTTCCGGCGCTACAGGTGCTGATATCGTCCTGCAAGTTCCTTTGGGCACTGTAGCCAAAGACGCGGCAACAGGCCACATATTACTGGAGATACTCCAAGAGGGTACCCAAGAGATCTTAATGCAAGGTGGTAGAGGCGGCCTGGGCAATGTCCACTTCAAGTCGGCCACCCAACAAACTCCCCGCTATGCACAACCTGGGGAGCCAGGGGCCGAAGGCTGGGTGGTCTTAGAATTAAAGTTACTCGCAGATGTAGGCTTGGTAGGATTGCCCAACGCTGGCAAGTCTACCCTACTGTCCGTGGTTTCTGCTGCCAAGCCCAAGATTGCTGCCTATCCTTTTACCACGCTGGTGCCACAACTCGGCATTGTAGCTTACAGAGAAGAGCAATCTTTTGTCATGGCAGATATTCCAGGCATTATCGAAGGTGCAGCAACAGGGAGAGGCTTGGGGGCCCGTTTTTTAAGGCACATTGAGCGCAATTCAGTGTTGCTGTTTGTCATTGCTGCAGACACTCCTGATATACCGAAAACCTATGCTACTTTGATTAAAGAGCTCCGAATGCACAATCCTGAACTGTTGGACAAGCCGCGGCTGCTAGCATGCTCTAAGATGGATTTATTAGATGAGAACACGCAGCAGACTTTGGTGGCTGCCTTGCCACCAAGCATAGACTACGTATGCATTTCTGCCATGACTGGCCAGGGCATTGGTAAGCTCAAAGATAAAATCTGGCAACTGTTGCACCCTGTATAAAAAAGCGCACAAGATGCCTTGTTCCTCCGGGTAACATGCTGTTTTCTCAAGGTATTTTTTGAATCTCCTGCGGGGCCATATCTTCTATTTCTTTTTGCAAATCTTGCTGCTGTGCATATAGACTTTCTACGTGTGCTTTGAGGCTCTTCAGGCCTTGCTCATAGTTTTTGCCTAGCTCGGGGCGGATCATGAGATCCAGATATTTGTTCAAGAGCTTACCCTTGTTATCGCTATCATTGCTCCAAGTGACTCGGGTCTCACCTGCTGCTTGTTCCTCAAACTTCCAGCCAGCAGTCGCAGTACCCTCCCAGTCTGCAAAGTCCAGGTTGATTACAATGTGTTGATTGGGTTTGCTGACAACGATCTTCTGAGTGCCTCTGCCTACTTGAGGATGCTCACTGGCCCAAGACATGGTGCACCCAATGCCCGCTTCTGGACCTTCATACTTGGCAGCAGCGTTCGGATCCATATCTCGCCAAGGAGACCAGTTCTCCCATCTCTTAAGGCTATTGACTTCCTTAAAGACAGCACTGGGGGGTGTATTAATTGTAATAGAGCGCTGCAGATGCCGCTTAGAAGGCAAAAACATGCCTATGACAAAAATAAGCAGTAAACTAACTGCCAGTGTAATACCTATTTTCTTCAATATGCTCATGATGATAAGAGGTTAGAGTTGGTAGGTACATATAATTTTCTTTGTTGCTGCAGGATTGATTTTTGAATCCAGCAACAGTCCACCCGATACATCCTGCAAGATCAGGATGTTGATAAGCTTTACATAAGGCCAATAAAAGAATTATTTCTCTAAGCAATGTAAAAAATATGCAGGACTAGGAAGTGGCAATAGCTTATGTTTCTTGCAGGCTTTTTCCGTCCTTTGCGGTAAATATTACGCTGGTCAGACTCTATGAAGTCACATGATCTTTTTGCTAGGGAGGGTGATCATAGCTTACTCGATTGCCTGCTTATCATGCTAAGATGCCTCATGAGGAGATGTGTGCAGAGATTAGTGCAGTAAAGCAGGTAAAAAAACAGTGGTGCTGTGTTGGGTTAGCCTTACTGCAGATGGTGTATTAACGCTTCCTTATATCCTTAAAAAATCTGCTGTATTCTCGGCACTTACTACACGCACGTTGCAACGCAGGAGCTTTGCACACGTAATGTAACTAAACTCTTTTCCATGTCACAAAAATTACCTAAACGAACAGAAGACTTTTCAGCTTGGTACAACGAGTTGGTAAAAAGAGCAGATTTAGCTGAAAACTCCCCTGTACGTGGCTGCATGATTATCAAACCTTATGGCTTTGCCATTTGGGAGAAGATGCAAGCCATCTTGGACCAAGCCTTCAAAGCTACTGGCCATGCCAACGCCTATTTCCCTATGTTGATCCCCAAGTCTTACCTGAGCCGTGAAGCAGACCACATAGAAAGCTTTGCCAAGGAATGTGCTGTGGTGACACACTATCGATTGAAAAAATCCAGTGATGGGAAAGGTGTGGTGGTAGATCCTGAGGCCCGACTCGAAGAGGAGCTGATTATTCGTCCTACTTCAGAAACCATCATTTGGCATACCTACAAAAACTGGATTAAGTCGTACCGGGACTTACCCCTGCTGATCAATCAGTGGAGCAACATGATGCGGTGGGAAATGCGTCCACGACTTTTTTTGCGTACAGCCGAAGTGCTGTGGCAAGAAGGACATACCGCCCATGCTACCCGCGAAGAAGCTGAGCAGGAGGTTCTCCAAATGCTCAACATCTACGATGAGTTTGCGAGCAACTACATGGCAGTGTCGTTGCTAAAAGGCATCAAGACTGAGCATGAGCGGTTCGCAGGGGCAGAAGAAACGTATACCATCGAAGCACTGATGCAAGATGGCAAGGCTTTGCAAGCAGGTACATCACATTTCTTGGGCCAGAAATTTGCCCAAGTGTTTGGGGTCACCTTTGCTAACCAAGCTGGCCACCTGGATTATGTGTGGGGCACTTCGTGGGGGGTGACTACGCGCTTGATTGGTGCATTGATTATGACCCATTCAGATGATGAGGGCTTGGTACTACCGCCGCGGCTGGCGCCGATCCAAGTAGTCATCATCCCCATCTACAAAAGTGAAGCAGAGCGAAAGCTTGTTGTGCAGCAAGCAACTACCCTTCAAGCAGCGCTCAAAGCTCAGGAGGTAGCTGTCAAGTTGGACGACCGAGATATGTACCAACCAGGGTGGAAATTTGCTGAATACGAACTCAAGGGCGTGCCACTGCGCATGGCGATAGGGCCCAAGGATCTAGAGAACAATACGGTGGAGTTGGTCAGAAGGGATACTAAGGAAAAAATTACCATTAGCGTAGACAACGCTGTAGCTCGTATCCAAACATTGCTCACAGACATCCAGAACCATCTTTACCAACGAGCTATTGACTTCAGAAAAGCCCATACTACCTCAGTAAATACCTATGAGGAATTCAGAACAGTGGTGGCTAAAAAAGGAGGTTTTGTGTTAGCTCATTGGGATGGAACAACCGAAACCGAAAAGAAAATCCAAGCAGCAACCAAAGCAACAATTCGTTGTATTCCGTTAGATCCATCTCCAGAGCAGGGTATATGTATTTACTCAGGAAAACCTTCTCAGCAAAGGGTAGTCTTTGCCCAAGCATACTGACACGCTGGGTACTTGAGCGATTTACTGCCATGTAGCGAGTACTCCGAACATGGTAAGTGACTACTCAGTACGGCTTTTGCCTATCTACTTGTACTATTTTCCTGTACGGTGTTTTGAGGTAAGTTTTGTGGTGAAATGTACTGCGCTAGAAAGGTCAATTGCCAACGGTGTAGCAATGAAAATGGAGGAGTAGGTACCAAAAATGATACCTACCAACAGCGAAAAAGAAAAACCTCGTAACACTTCACCGCCAAAAATAAACAAGACCAGCACAGCAATGAGTGTGGTTAAGGAAGTAATCACCGTGCGGCTCATGGTTTCGTTGATGGAACGGTTAGCAACTTCCCGGAAGTTGCTGCTTGTTTTCATGTGCAGCCTTTCCCTGATCCGATCAAATATCACCACCGTATCATTGATAGAGTAACCAATGACCGTAAGGATAGCAGCAATAAATACTTGGTCGACTTCGTAGGCATAGCCCAAAGCTCTTGCCATGGCAAAGGCTGAAAAGACGGCCAAACTGTCGTGAAACAGGGCAAGCACAGCCGCTAGGCCAAACTGCCATCTGCGGAAGCGCACCAGAATGTAGAAAAAAATCATCACCAAAGAGAAAAAAATAGATTGCCAAGCGGCTGCCTTAATATCGCCCGCAATGGTAGCCCCTACTTTAGAAGTACTGGCAATGGTGAACGTGCCTATTGCTTGTTCAGCTGTCGTGTCGGTGGCATGGGTAAGTCCTGTTAGGTCTTGAATGCCTCGAATTAACGCGGTTTTAACGGTTTCGTCGGCTTCGCTGGTTTCATTTTGCATCCAATAACTCGTTGTGACTTTGAGTACATGATTGGCTCCGTACGTTTTTACCTCTGTGCCCTGCTCACCAAAGTACTCAGCCAATTGGGTTTTTAGTGCGGAAGGCTCCATAGGTTGGCTAAAGGCCACCACGTAAGACCTCCCACCCGTAAAGTCAACACCCAGATTAAGACCGCCTTGTTGGGCCATCAGCAAAAAGCCGATGCCTATGAAGACCAGAGAAACTGCATAGGAGAAGCGGCGCATCTTAAGGAAATCGATGTTGAGGTTGTTGAATAAATTTTTGCTGTAGGAAAAAGAGAATGTTAGGCGATTTTCTTGACTACGGCTGACTACCCAACTCATGAGCACACGTGTGATGAACACAGCAGAGAAAAAAGAACTCACAATACCAATCATCAGGGTAGTAGCAAAACCGCGTACAGGCCCTTGGCCTAATGCATATAGGATGGCTCCGGTAAGCAAGGTGGTGACGTTGGAATCAATAATTGAGCTGTAGGCTTTTTGATAGCCACGGTCAATAGCAACTTTCATCGAGACGCCTGCTCTCAGTTCTTCTCGGATGCGTTCAAAGATGAGCACGTTGGCATCAATAGACATACCGATGGTGAGTACGATGCCTGCAATGCCAGGCAGAGTCAAGACAGCGTTGAGTTGGGCCAGTATGCCCATGATAAACAAAATGTTGAAGAGAAGTGCTAGGTTAGCAATCAAGCCCCCTTTGGCGTAGTAACCAATCATGAACAGCACGACTAACCCGAGTCCTAAGAACATCGAAGCAATGCCCTCTGCTTGTGCTTTTTTGCCCAGGGTGGGGCCAATGATGGTTTCTTCCACAATCTTGACAGGGGCAGGTAAGGATCCAGCATTGAGGATATTGGCCAGGTCTTTGGCCTCTTCGATGGTGAAATTACCCGTGATTTGGGAGCTACCACCAGAAATTTCTGTGTTGACTACTGGCGCTGAATAAACATGGTTGTCTAAAGTAATGGCAATGCGCCGGCTAATATTATTGGCTGTTACTTTCTTCCAGGTTCTGGCCCCACTGCTGTTCATCTGCATGCTCACAGCAGGCTTGCCACGGTCATCAAATACTTGGCGTGCATCTGTGATAACATCACCCTCTAGGGCAGCTTGGCCCCCACGGCGTTGCTTGATAGGATAGAGGCCTACTACTTCAGTGCCGTCCTGGAGTGTATGGGTTTTTACATCCCACAACCACTGCAAGTCATTAGGCAAGAACGCTTTGACATCATGCCGGGCAAGAATATTATTGATGATAGCCACATCGTCTTTTGCGTAAACAAACCCATATGTTTCTCTCAATAGGCTAAAAAGCGGAGAAATGGCCAAAGAGTTCTTTGGCTGCATGGTTGTTTCTTGAGCTGGCTGTGCCGCAGGGCCGTTGTCTTGCGTTGCCTGGGCGCCTGCAGGCAGTTGATGTATAGATATGGTTGCTTGTTGTTCTGCGACCAACATCGTGTCAATGGCTTGCAAGGCCTCGCTCAATTCTGGAATCTCATAAACCTCCCAAAACCGAAGTTGGGCCACTCCTTGTAACAGCTTTCTTACCCTTTCTGGATTGTTGACACCGGGCAGCTCTAGCTGTATTCTGCCGGTGCCTTGTAGGCGCTGGATATTGGGCTGAGTAGTGCCAAATCGGTCAATGCGTGTTCTGATGATCTCAAAAGAGCGGTCGATGGCCCTGTCAATCTCCTGCTCAATGATTCGTATAATTTCTTTGTCTGTTGACTCATAGCTGAGGCGAGAGCGGTTGGCTGCTGTGGCAAAAATCTTGCTCAATTTTCCTTCAGGGTGTTGTGTTTTGTATGCCTGATAAAATAGGGAGGTAAAGGAAGCCTGGGGTTGAAGTTGCTGCTGTTGCTGCGCTTGTTCCAGTGCTGCCAAAAAAGCTTCGTCTTTGCTGCCTCCTGCAAGTCCTTTGATCAGTTCTATAGGAGATACTTCCAGCGTCACGTGCATGCCGCCCTGTAAGTCCAGGCCTAGGCTTAATTCGTTTTCCTTGACTTGCTCGTAGGTATATTTTAATCCCAAAAGATTATAGACAGGTTGCTTCCAGGCAGCATCTAGATACGCTTGCTTTTTGGCAAAATCGATGTGGTCATTTTCATCCGTGGCATGGAGTGTGGCTTTTTGTTGGACTTTGGCAGCGATGTACGTAAAGGACAGGTAATAGAGGCAAAGCAGAGAGACCACGATGGTCAGGAAAACAACGAGCCTTTTGTTGTTCATGATGAAGCGTAGGGTTAGATTAAAAAAGGTGGTTAAAATTACCCTATGTAACGAAAGTATACAAGCAGATACAGTTGCTGCTCCTTGCTATATTTGATCAAAAACTCTATGGTAGGAGGTTCTATGAAAAGAAAATCCCCGCCTAGCGCCCAATTAGTCAATCACCCAATGATCTATGACTCTTATTAAATCTATATCTGGTATTCGAGGTACCATAGGCGGCAGGGTGGGTGATGCCCTGACCCCCATCGATGTGGTAGCACTGGTTACTGCTTTTGGAAGGTGGCTCCTCAAGCAATCTGGCCATAAAACTGTAGTCATTGGGCGTGATGCGCGTCCTTCCGGAACCATCATTAGCCGCTTGGTAAGTAGCACCCTGCAAAGCTTGGGCATGGATGTTATTGACTTGGGTCTTTCCACAACTCCTACTGTATCCATCGCCGTGTCGCAAGAGCACGCCCGAGGCGGAATTGTCATCACAGCTAGTCATAATCCTGCAGCATGGAATGGTTTGAAGCTGCTCAACAAGGATGGAGAGGTTATTGATGCCGCCGCTGCGGCTGAGGTGTTTGCAGCAACTCCACAACACGATCATTCCTTTGTAGCTGTGGAGCAGCTAGGTCAGTACGCTACCCAAGAGGCGTATATAGCCCAACATATCGCTCAAATTCTGGCTCTTCCATTGGTAGACGTGCCTGCCATTCGTAGCAGAAAGTTTAAGATTGCTGTAGATGCTGTGAACTCTACAGGGGGCGTAGCTATACCTCAACTCCTCCAAGCGCTAGGCGTTGCGCACGTCACAGCGTTGTATTGCCAGCCTAACGGCCAATTTCCACACAATCCAGAGCCATTGCCAGCTCATCTCACAGTGCTGGCCCATACTGTCCAATCAGGTTCCCATGACCTAGGCATAGCTGTAGATCCTGATGTAGACCGGCTGGTGGTGATCGATGAAAAGGGATTGCCTTGGGGAGAAGAGTATACGTTGGTAATAGCTGCCGATTACGTGCTGCGCCATACGCCTGGTAATACCGTCTCTAACTTGTCTTCTTCCCAGGCATTGAAAGAAATTACAGCGAAATATGGTGGTCACCATACCAGCACACCAGTGGGAGAGCAGTACGTTGTGTCCACAATGAAAGCCACGCAAGCCGTGATTGGTGGGGAAGGCAATGGGGGTGTTATCTATCCTGCATTGCATTATGGCCGTGATGCGCTTGTAGGCATTGCACTCCTCTTGACTCACCTGGCACACACTGAACAAACGGCCTCGACACTGCGGGCAAACTATCCTGACTATGTTCTTGTCAAGCAAAAGATACAATTGGCTCCTGAGACGGACGTAGAAGCCCTCTTAGATGCCATCAAGCAGCAATACAGCGCCTACCCCCTGCGCACAGAAGATGGTGTCAAGATCATGTTGGGAAAAGCATGGGTCCACCTTAGACAGTCCAATACAGAACCTATCATCCGCCTCTACGTCGAGGCTGAGACAGCAGCACAAGCTACCCACTTATCTGCATCAGTGATGCAGCAAATAAAAGAGTGTGAGAAGTCCCCATACTTGCTTTTACCGTTGCTTGCCAGGCATTAGTCTATAGGAAATGGTTTTATTATTTCTGGAGGGCTCCTTGGGAGTGTCTTCTTCTTCAGTGCTGTCTATGTTCCTGGTATATTCAGCATTGCGGTGTGATCAATTGCCGGTAGCTTTGTCCTCGTGGGGTTTTTGACTCTTCACGTGCTCACTTTTCCGTGTCTTCCGTGATGTGGTCTATGACCAATCGGGACTGCGATATTTTTTGTATTACAACTTTTTACTACAGGCGTTCCTACATATTTACCATGGTTGTTTACCTAGATAACGCAGCCACCACTCCTTTGGATCCAGAAGTGCTGGAGGCTATGCTGCCTTACATGAGCACTGTATGTGGTAGTCCTTCTTCCATCCATAGCCACGGAAGACAGGCTAAAGTGGCGGTAGAAAGAGCCCGCAAGCATGTGGCAACCCTCCTCAATGCATCTCCCTCAGAGATCTTCTTTACCTCAAGTGGCACCGAAAGCAACAACATGGCACTTTGGGGTAGTGTGGTAGCTTCAGACATAGGTCATGTGATTACCTCTCCCATCGAGCACCATGCAGTACTTCGTCCCTTGGAGAGAATGGCTCAAGCAGGCCAGATTAAGGTGCACTGGGTTCAGGTAGATACACAAGGATGCTTACAGTATGACCACTTAGAACACCTACTAAAAACGCATGACCGAGCTTTGGTGAGCTTGATGCATGCCAACAATGAAATAGGTAACTTCAACGACATAGCACAGATTGGAGCACTGTGCGAAACTTATGAAGCTATTTTTCATACCGATGCAGTGCAAACCATTGGCCATTGTGCATTGGATTTCCAAGCTTTGCCAGTACACTTGGCTGTGGGGTCTGCTCACAAATTTCATGGCCCCAAGGGCATAGGCCTCATCTATATTCGTGGCGGTACCCAGGTGGCTCCGCTCATTTATGGGGGTGCACAGGAGCGGAATATGCGAGGAGGAACAGAAAATGTACCGGGCATTGTGGGGCTTAGCAAGGCACTTGAAATAGTCTACCGAAGTATGCAAAAAGATCGCCAATACATACAAGGACTCAAAGACCGCATGATCCAACGTCTCCAAGCCTGTATTTCTGGCGTTGTCTTTAACGGGGCCAGCGCCCACGCTGAAGCTAGTTTGCACACTATCCTGAGCGTCAGTTTGCCACCTTCTGACAGCCACGACATGCTGGTCTTTAACTTGGATATTCAGAAAATATCAGCTTCAGTAGGCAGTGCCTGTGCTAGCGGCAGCAATGTGGGCTCTCACGTGCTGCAAGCTTTAGGTACTGACCAACGGCGGGGCACGGTACGGTTCTCTTTTAGCAAATACAATACTGCTGAAGAAGTAGACTATGTGGTGGAGCAACTAGATGCACTTGGTAAGATCCTCATCCGGGTTTGAGTTAATGATTCTCCTGGGTCTTTGTTTTTTGGTTGCTGATTGCTTGGTTCTTGCGTACAGTCTATCCTACCTAGCTCGTAATACTATTGCCCAACTCCTCGTATATTTACAGTCGCATGATAAAAAATCCTTGGAAATACTATTTGATCGCCTTGGTCATCATTCTTGTCGACCAATCCTCCAAACTTTGGGTGCACTTCAACGTGGAATTAGGCTATTCTGGAGCCATTAAGTTGATTGGCAATTGGTTCAAAATTCACTACACCCTCAATCCAGGCATGGCTTTTGGCATCCAATTCGGATTTAGGTATGACAAGCTACTACTTACCTTAGGGCGTATTGTTGCTACTTGTATGATAGGGCGGTATATCTGGCAGTTGGTGCGAGAAAAACATACGTCCGCGCTGCTGTTGTGGGGTTGGACACTGATCTTAGGTGGCGCTGTTGGTAATGTAATTGACAGCACCTTGTATGCAATTTTGCTAGACAATGCTCCGCACAATGCTCCTATGTCTTGGTTCTATGGACAAGTTATTGACATGATTTACTTGGACATTTGGGGAGCAAATTTGCCTACTTGGCTTCCCTTCATAGGGGGTAGTTATTTGTCCTTGTTACCCATCTTTAACATCGCAGATGTGGCTATCTTTCTTGGTGTCGTGGCGATTTTATGGGCCAGAAGAAGAGCTTTTAGAAATGAGGAGAGCATATACATCTAGCTTCCTCACCCAGCGCATCGGGGGCACCCTGCACCAGAAAACCGGGCTAAGCGGAAAACTACCCCCAGTGCTTTAGCAAAAATTCCTTAATCAGTGTAACAAAGCTACCGGTGCCCCCTGAGCCGATCATAACCACGATATCTGGTTGGCCATGTTGGCCTAAGGCATCGATCAAATTCTCTTTGTTACACATCAATTTTTTTTCCAGCGTCATCCGATCGAATATACATGCTGAAGTCACCCCCTCAATAGGCGCTTCTCTATCTGGGTGAATATCTAGCAAAAAAACCTGGTCGGCCAAGTCTAAGCTCTGTGCAAATTCGCCAGCCAAATCTCTGGTCCTGGTGTACAAGTTGGGTCGAAAGACAGCGGTTACTTTTTTATCAGGGTACAATGCACGAATAGTCTGCAGCAGGGCAGTCATCTCTACAGGATGGTGTGCATAGTCGTCCAGAAAAATCAGCTGCTCGTTTCGGATGACATAATCAAAGCGGCGTTTAATGCCTTGAAAAGTGGCCATGCCTCTGCGAATGGACTCAGTATCTAAGCCCAAAATTAGGCAAGCAGTAATCACTGCCACAGCATTCTCTACATTATGATAGCCGGGCACTGTGAGCCGTAGGTTCCTTATTGTTACCTCTTTGCTGACATAGTCGAAGTAGAAGGTACCCTCTTTGATACGGACATTCTCGGCGCTGACTGCTGCGTCTTCCAAGGCATAGCGCACTACATGAGGGGCATTTTCATCGATCCGCAACTGTTGCGCTGCAATTTGGTGGACGATGGCTTTTCCGGTCGGAGGCACCAGCGCAATAAATGCTTTAAAAGCTTCTTGGAACCCTGGCTCATCACCGTAAGTGTCCAAATGGTCCGGATCAACAGTGGTAACAATAGCTACCTGGGGATGTAGGTGCAAGAAGGACCGATCAAACTCATCGGCTTCTATGACCATGATCGTATCTTGATTGACGTTGTCGGTGACAAGTAGGTTAGACTCATAACCTTTGACAATACCGCCTAGAAAGGCTGCCATATTTTTCCCTGCGCTGTACAGAATGTGCGCTGCTAGCGAAGAAGTAGTCGTTTTTCCGTGGGTGCCTGCTACTGCGAGCGTCAAGCGATCCTGTGTGAGTATACTCAGTATCTCTGCCCGTTTATACAGCGTATAGTGATTGGCCTTAAGAAGGCTCAACACACGGTTTTTGGAAGAAATAGCTGGCGTATATACGATGAGGCTTTCTTCTCTATGGTGTATAATCTCCTCTGGTATGGCATCGACACGATCTTCAAAGTGTATCCTGATGCCTTCTTGCGTAAGCTGATCGGTCAGTGTACTTGAAGCCCGGTCGTAGCCAAAGACCTGAATGGACTGAGCATTGAACCATCTGGCTACGGCACTCATCCCAATACCCCCGATGCCTATTAGGTAAATATATTTATAGTCTTTCATTACGTATTCTTGCTAATTCAGCTTTGAGGCTGCGGCTAAACAAATAATTTCTTTTACAATAGCTGCTGTAGCCTGAGGTCTGGCCCAATGCTTCATGTTTTTTGACAAAATATTCTGCCGAGCCTCAAGCTGTAAAAGATGAATTACTTCGTGAGCAAGTGTCTGTATGGCCTCGCTATCTTTTACCATCAGTGCTGCATTTTTCTCTACCAGTGGCAACACATTTTTAGTCTGGTGATCAGCCGTTACATGGGGAGAGGGAACAAAGACTACCGGCTTCTGGACCATGCAAAGCTCTGCTACTGTCAAAGCACCTGCTCTAGAGACCACGATATCTGCTGCTGCATATGCTAGATCCATGGCTTTGATAAAAGAATAGACTTTGACAGCTTTTTTTTGCTGCGGTGTGAGCCGTGCCTTGATAGCTTCAAAGTATAAGTGTCCGGTTGACCAAATGATCTGGAGACCTGCCTTAATCAACTGATCAACGGCTGGTAAGATACTTTCGTTGATTGTTTTAGCCCCTAGGCTTCCTCCTAGCACCAATAAACACTTTTTGTCAGGCACTAAGCCGAAGTAGGTATAAGCAGCTTCTCGCTTTTCACCTAAGTGCATAAGGCCTGTTCGTGTAGGATTGCCAGTGTGTACAATTTTTTTAGCAGGGAAGTACGCCTCCATGCTTGCATAGGCTACACATACTATATCCACATAGTTAGCCAGAATTTTGTTGGCGAGGCCAGCAGTTGCATTTTGCTCCTGGATTAGCGTAGGAATCTTGTGCCTAGCAGCCATGTATAGTATGGGGGCACCAGCATAGCCTCCTGTGCCCACGACCACATCAGGTTGAAAGTCTCTGAGGATCTTTCTGGCTTTCCATAAACTTGCCATTAATCTAAAAGGAAGCACAACATTTTGAAGCACTTTCCTGCGTTGCAAGCCCCTAATCCCTAACCCTACAATTGGATAACCTGCTTCTGGCACCTTTTGCATCTCCATTTTTCCGCTAGCCCCTACAAACAGGATGTCTGTAACCGGGTCATATTGCTTCAATGCATTGGCGATGGCAATCGCTGGATAGATGTGGCCGCCTGTGCCCCCTCCGCTGAGGATGATTTTCATAGGGTTACCAAGCTAGCTTTCGTGTGAGTTTTGCAGGATGATCCTATCACTTATGGGGGAGTACTAAGACAGCGTTTGGTTAAAAACAGTGATACATGACCGCTGGCTACTATTTTTGATCATGGGATAAAGGCGTTAATCACCTAATGGCCAGCAACCCAAGTCTCCTCAAGGCTTCCTTTATTTACAACACCATGCAAAGGTCTCGATTTATGATTTACAGCATTGAAAGCCGATAAAATAACTTTCTTCAAATCGCTATACTCATATTCTCAGATGCTTGCTGCTGCTCTAATACGACATCCCTAGGCAGTCTTTCAAATCTGTGATGGCCTGCTTATCGTCGGTCATTACCATGAGCTTATCGCCTGCCTCAATGACCGTATCTCCCCGAGGTGTTAAGTAAGTTTTTCCTCTGCTGATCAGCACAATCAGTGAACTTTTAGGGAAGCCTAATTCTACAATTTTCTTGCCAGCAGCGGCCGAATCGTTAGCTACCTCTAACTCTAATAACTCACTCTTAACGTCTTCTGCTAGGCTGATGGCCTTTGCTTTCTTGGTAGATAACTTGGCTTCTAGTTGGAGCCACTTTGCCAGGGGATGCAGTGTAGTCCCTTGAAATAGAATCGAAGTGAGGACGATAAAGAAGACGATATGAAAAATAACATCAGACTTGTCAATACGTTCTAACAAAGGATAAGTGGCAAATACAATAGGCACCGCTCCTCTAAGGCCCACCCAAGAGATAAACAATTTTTGCTTGTGGCCGACCTTCTTAAAAAAAGCCAACGAGAGAAATACGCCCAAGGGTCGGGCAATGAACATCAGCACTAAGGAAATCAAAATACCAATCCCAGCCACGGGAATAAGCTTCTTGGGATAAACCAATAAGCCTAAGACAATAAACATGGCTACTTGCATCAGCCAGGTCACCCCATCGTAGAATCGAATCAGGCTTTTTTTGTGCAAAAAGTCCTGGCTGCCTAGCATCAAGGCAGCCAGGTAGACTGCCAAGAAGCCGCTGCCATGGATAAAGTTAGTGGCAGAGTAGGTAAACAAAATCATAGAGAGTGTGAGGCCCGGATACAGTGCTTCGTACGCAAGCTGTGCTTTGTTCACCACGAGCACCATGGCCTTGCCCATCAGGAAACCTACTGTGCCGCCTATGAGCATTTCTTTGAAGAAGATGGGGATGGCAGACGAAAATTCTATCTCTCCTCCACTATGCAACAAGCTTGTGAAGAACATCATTAAGAAGAATGCCATGACATCATTACTTCCTGACTCTAGTTCCAATGTTGGAGCAAGATTATGCTTGAGATGTATGTTCTTGGAGCGTAGTATAGAGAACACCGCTGCTGCATCGGTAGAAGAGATGATAGAGCCTACCAAGAGGCTTTCTACCAAGTTGAAGTCTGTCACCCAGTACACAAAGTAGCCAATGCCAAAGGCAGTCACCAGCACTCCTATGGTTGAAAGGAGTATTCCATGCCATATAATGGGCCGGATATGTGCATATTCTGTATCAAGGCCACCTGAAAAAAGAATGAGCGTCAGGGTCACAGCACCCAGCACCTTGGCCAAAGCAGCGTTATGAAGGTTAATGCCCCCCATTCCCTCAGAGCCAGCCAACATACCGACTGCTAGGAAGATAAGCAAAGTAGGAATACCTAGTTTAGTAGATATTTTACTTGCCAAAATACTGATAAAAAGCAAGAATGAGCCAACGATGAGGATGGCTTCGGCCGTAAAATCCATTTCTAGGTGTGTGTTTAGCGCTCAACAAAAATAGCTAGTACTAGGCACAAAAAGAAGTACTGGTACCTATGCAACCTGTTGCTGTGCATCTATCTTTGTAGTCCTAGCTTGCCCAACGCTATGCCAGAGAGAACACTTCGCTACTTCCTACAAATCGCCTATCGCGGCACACGGTATCACGGATGGCAACAGCAGGAAAATGCCACCACAGTCCAAGGGGTACTGCAGGCGTGCCTGTCTCAAATACTACGAAGAGCAGTCAAAGTAGTGGGGAGTAGCAGGACCGACACAGGCGTGCATGCGCAGCAACAATTTGCTCACATGGACTTAGCATGTACCGTGGACGTGCATCGCCTCCACTATCAGCTCAATGCGGTACTGCCCCCAGACATTGCCATTGTAGCCATGCGGCTGGTCAAGCCCACTGCCCATGCTCGATTCGATGCTTTGGTCAGAACGTATGCGTATGCCATTGTACAAAATAAAACTCCTTTTCAGGGCGAGACCAGCTGTTTGTTGCGGGGCATATTGGACATCCCAAAGATGAACGAAGCAGCCGCAATCTTATGTCGCAAGCAGGATTTTCGGAGTCTTTGCAAGGTGCGCTCAGACGATGAGCATTTTTTATGTACCGTTATGGAGGCTGGTTGGTTGGTCCAGAAAGAACAACTCATATTTCGTATCAAATCCAATCGCTTCCTACGAAGCATGGTTAGAATTATTGTCAGCCTTTTACTCAAAGTAGGTCAGCAAAAACTGAGCTTGTCAGCTTTTGAAACACTGATTAACCAAAAAGAGCGGGACTTAGCAGCCAGCTTGGTCCCTGCCCGGGGTTTAACATTGATGCAAGTAACCTATCCAAAGGCTATCTTTTTAACCTAATAACCTACTTCTTAAAAGCTCTCTAAATTTTCTATGTCTCCACTGAACATGCCTGGCCATAAAGAAAAAAATACAAAAACTGTTGATCGGAAGCTTCTTTCAGAGCTAGCCGTATTTGTAAAGCCCTACAAAAGAACTTTTTACTTCCTCACGTGCCTCACTTTTTTGCTAGGCGTACTAGCACCATTGCAGCCCTACCTTGTCCAGATCGCCATTGATGATTATATCGTATTAGGCGATTTCAAGGGGTTGTTGGCGATGACTATCCTGCTTGTTCTTTTACTAGTTATCCAGGGTGTTGCTCAGTACTACCAAACCTACCTTTCTGATTGGCTCGGGCAGCACGTGATTAGAGACATTCGCGTCCAGATCTATGCTTATATCCTTCGGCTACGTACCAGCTTTTTCAATAAAACACCTGTCGGTAGGTCAGTGACCATCAACATCTCTGATACGCAAACTCTTGCTAATGTGTTTAGTGAAGGCATTGCAGCATTGATCGGCGATCTTTTACAAATGCTGCTCATGGCGGTTCTTATGTTCTACATCAATTGGCGGCTGGCCCTACTCAGTTTGGCGACCTCGCCCTTGATAGCGATTGGTACTTATATCTTTAAGGAAAAGATAAAGCGTGCCCTGAGGACAGTGAGGAATGCGGTGGCTCAACTGAATGCCTTTGTGCAAGAGCGCATTATAGGGATGAGCATGGTGCAAATTTTTGGTAGGGAGCAACGTGAACTAGCTCAGTTTAATGCCCTTAACGAAATACACCAAAATGCTGGTATCAAATCTGTACAGTATTATTCGCTCTACTTTCCGCTACTTGGCATCATCAACTCTGTGTCGATCAGCCTGCTTGTTTGGTATGGTGCCAAGGACGCTATACACGGCATAGTCACTTTAGGCCAGCTGGTAGCTTTCTTAATGTATATCAATCTTTTTTTTCGCCCGTTGCACCTCATCGCAGATCGGTTTAACACGTTGCAAATGGGCATCGTGAGTACAGATCGAATCATGAAGCTGCTGAAAAATGGTGAACAGGTAGAGGATACAGGTACCTATGCTCCCAAACAACTTCAGGGAGCAATTGTCTTTCAAAATGTATGGTTTGCTTATGAAGACCAGGATTATGTCTTGAAGGATATTTCTTTTCAGATAGAAGCTCAAAAGTCTTTGGCCATCGTTGGGGCTACTGGGGCAGGAAAGTCTACACTCATCAATCTGCTAGAACGCTCCTACGATGTACAAAAAGGATTGATTCATATCGATGGTGTTAATATTAAAGACTATAAGCTCCAGAACTTGCGCGAAAATGTAGGACTTGTGTTGCAAGACGTCTTTCTCTTTTCTGGAAGTATCTACGAGAACATCACCTTGGGAAACCCTGACATTGGTAGAGAACGTGTGATGGAAGCTGCCCAGCTTATGGGCATGCACGATTTTATCTTGCAGCTACCTGGCGGGTATGGCTACCATGTTATGGAAAGGGGCATGACGCTCTCCATGGGACAGAGACAATTGCTAGCCTTTGTACGCGTGTTGGTTTATGATCCTTGCATCTTGATACTGGACGAAGCAACTGCTTCTATGGACACGGAGAATGAACGACTTGTTCAAAAAGCTACTGCCATGTTGATGCAAAATAGAACCTGTCTTCTCATAGCACATCGCCTTGCTACGATTCAGCATGCTGATAAGATTTTGGTGCTGAAGCATGGGAAAATTCAAGAAGAAGGGCCCCATGAAGCCTTACTAGCCCAGGGAGGCTACTACGCAACGCTGTATCAAGCTACGTAATTAGGGGGTCTTGAACTTGGCCAAAACCTCTTTAATCCGATGCAGTGCGGCTCTTAGCTGGTCTTCAGTAACTGCATAAGAGATTCTGATGCAATTAGGTTCACCAAACGCACTGCCCGCCACCACAGAAACATGCGCTTCTTGCAAGAGGTACATACACAGCACATCTGCATTTTGGATAACGACCTGTCCATCCGTGCAACCAAAATAATCGCTAACGTCAGGAAAAATAAAAAAAGCTCCTAAAGGTGCTTTGTAGCGAAATCCTGGAATCTCCTTCAAAAGCTCCAAGCACAGGTCGCGTCTCTTTCGGTAGGCATCAACCATCAGTTGTATAGCTTTTCTGTCTCCTTGCATAGCAGCCAATGCAGCACGCTGGGCAATGGAGGAAGGCGCACCAGTGGTCTGCCCTTGTATCTTCTCGCAAGCGTTGGCAAGCCACGCCGGTGCTGCCATATACCCTATTCGCCAGCCTGTCATAGCAAAGCCTTTAGAAAAACCATTGATGGTAATAACGCGGTCTTGCATACCCGGCAGTGCGCCCATGCTGGTATGCTCACCGACAAAGTTGATGTACTCATAAATCTCATCTGCAATGACAAAAACATGGGGATGTTTTGCCAATACCGCTGCCATGGCCTCGCATGCTTGCTTAGAAAATATATGACCTGTAGGATTACAAGGACTAGAGAAAATTACTGCTTTTGTCTGGGAGGTAATGGCCTGGTCTAGCTGCTCAGGAGTAGCCTCAAAGTTATTGGCTAGCTTGCCTCGGATCAGCACAGGCTTGCCTCCTGCCCATTGAATGATAGCCACATAACTGACCCAATAAGGGGTGTAAACCACCACCTCGTCTCCAGGATTGAGCAAGCACAAAAACACATTGGCAATCGCCTGCTTGGCGCCATTAGACACAACGATTTGGGTAGGTTTGCAGCGAATGTTGTTCTCTTGACAGAGCTTGTCAGCAATGGCTGCGCGAAGATCAGCATAACCTGCCACTGGTGTATAAGAGAAGTAAGTCCCTGCATCAATTGCCTTTTTGGCTGCCTGTTGGATAGGTAAAGGCGTTTTAAAGTCTGGCTCTCCCAAGCTCAAGTTAATAATGTCGTATCCTTGCGCCCGTAAATCCATTGCCTTCTGATTCATCATGATGGTGGCTGACTGTGGCAGGGTATTGATGCGGTTAGCAAGAAAGTGCTTCATGAGTTGGGAAAATACTTATAGGTTTGCGGCGAAAGTACACATGTTTGCTTGTAAACTACACCCACTACCTTTGAAAAGCCCCCACCAAGAAGACCCTATTGTTGCCTTAGCCACTCCACCTGGTAGCAGTGCTATCGCAGTGATCAGGCTTTCAGGGGCAGGAGTAATCGAACTCGTGAACCAAGTCTTTCGAGGCAAGAACCTGACCCAGCAGGCTTCTCATACGATTCACTTTGGTACCATCCATGACCAGAAAAAACTCTTAGACGAAGTCTTGGTCTCCATCTTCAGAGCACCGAAGTCCTTTACTCAAGAAGATGCCGTAGAGATCTCCTGCCACGGCTCCGGTTTTGTTGTGCAGCAAATCACACAGCTCTTGGTACAGCATGGAGTGCGTTTGGCAAAGCCAGGAGAATTTACGCTGCGTGCTTTCTTGAATGGCAAGCTGGATCTGGCACAAGCAGAAGCTGTGGCGGATCTTATCGCTGCCGACTCAGCCATGGCGCACCGCACAGCCTTGCAGCAAATGCGGGGCGGATTCTCCTCAAAGATCAAGCAACTTCGAGAAAAGCTGGTTCACTTTGCCTCTATGCTTGAGTTAGAGCTGGATTTTGCAGAGGAAGACGTAGCTTTTGCTGATAGAATAGCCTTAAAAACACTTGTCCAAGAGCTGTTAACGTCCATTACACAACTCATAGAAAGCTTTGCACTTGGCAATGTCATCAAGAACGGTGTTCCTACTGTGATCGCGGGCAAGCCCAACGTTGGTAAATCTACGTTGCTCAATGCCTTGCTCAATGAAGAAAAAGCTATTGTCTCTGATATGCCTGGTACCACCCGCGATTTGATTGAAGCTGAGGTGAACATCGGAGGCGTGAATTTTAGATGCATTGATACTGCAGGGCTGCGAGACAATACCGCTGACGCCATAGAGGCCATAGGCATTGCGAAGACCAAAGAACAACTCCAGAAAGCTACACTCGTCATCTATCTCTTTGACTTAGCTACTGAAACTTTACCCAGTATCCAGCATACGATCCAGCAGCTAGAGGCATCGACCGTCCCCTGCATCAAAGTGGGTAACAAGATAGACGTTGCACCACCTGATTTGTTACAAGCCCTTCAGCAAGAGGATTTTGTGCTTATATCGGCTGCTCAACAAAAAAATATACCCTTGCTAAAGTCACGGCTCTTGGCGTGTGTGGCACTAGACCAGTTACAAAGGACAGATACCATCGTGGTCAATGCACGGCATCATGCAAGCTTGAGCAAGAGCAAAGAAGCTTTGGAAGAGGTATTGCAGGGTATAGAAAGCCAACTAACCCATGAATTGTTGGCACAAGGCGTCCGTAGAGCACTCTACCATTTGGGAGAAATTACAGGGGAGGTAACCACAGAGGAACTATTGGGCAACCTGTTTTCCAAGTTTTGTATCGGCAAGTAGCGCCATCAACCTGGTGATGCCTCTTTGTTTTTCTATAGGAATATTTACAACTTTGCCCCGGTAAAGGGCTTGTTTGTACTGTAGATCACCTTCTCCATGGAAAATATACTGCCTTTAAAGGCACTACTAAGTTCCCCCAAGCACATTGTCATTACAGTACACCAGCGCCCTGATGCGGATGCTTTAGGGACTGGACTAGCGCTGGCTGCGTTGCTCCAAAAGCAACAACACCACGTACAAGTCATCTCACCCACAGCATACCCTGCTTTCCTCAACTGGTTACCCGGCGCACAAGAAGTCATCATTTGTTCTCGGGGACAGCAGAAAAAATCCTTCGAACTCCTGAACAAGGCTGATGTCATCTTTTGCATAGACTTTCCCACCTTGAACCGGCTTCATGAAATGGAACCAGTAGTGAGAACTGCTGCTGCTACCAAAGTGGTAATAGACCACCATCCAACAACAGAACAATTTGGCGATCTGATTTTTCGAGAGACAGGAGCCGCAGCGACTGCCGAGCTCTTGTATGAAATGATAGAAGCCCTAGGTGTACAGGAACTAGTTGATCAGGACATTGCTGAGTGCCTCTATGCTGGCATCATGACCGATACCGGTTCATTCAAAAATCCCAATACTACTGCCAAGACGCATTGCATAGTAGCTAACTTGATGCGCCATAACGCCGATGTAGCCAAAGTAAGCAGGTTGGTATATGAAAACAATCCTGTGAGCAAGCTTGCGTTTCTGGGCTTTGCCTTGAGCCATCGATTGGTAGTACTCAAGGAACACAATGCCGCTTATTTTTTTATCAGTGTAGAAGACTATAAAAAATATCACTTACAAACAGGTGATACAGAAGGACTTGTCAACCATGCACTTGCAGTCAAGGGCATTGTGCTTGCTGCTGTCATCAAGGAGAAGAAAGACTCCGTACGCCTCTCTTTGAGATCTTCAGGAGAGGTACCTGTGAACCTATGGGCCAAAGAATACTTTGAAGGAGGAGGGCATAAGAACGCTGCAGGTGGCATCTCTTACCTTACCCTGAAAGAAACAGTGGCCAAATTCGAAACCCTGGTCAAAGCCAAACACAACATTTTAAACCCTGGCCAATGAAGAATAAAAAACGCTTCTACTATCTAATTTCCTTTGGCGGCCTTCTGATTGTTGTTTCCCTGGTGTTCTTACTAAAAACTTACCACCATAGATTTTTTAAGAAGACAGCTACAGGATTGAAGTACCAAGTAGTCAGGCAAGGAGAAGGCCCTAGCCCTCAAGAAGGAGACATTCTTTTGCTCAATGTGTGCTACAAAACTGGCAAGGGAGTTGTGTTATTCAACACTGAAGATCAGGAGTTTCCTATAGCACTACCCTACTCGGAAAGTACACTCCCCAAAGATGGTATCTTTGGGGAAATCATCGGAATGCTTCAAAAAAAAGAAGACCATTTTATCTATAAGTTAGATGGAGAAAGTCTCAATGATATGATTGCCCGGTATGGGCTGAAGAAAAACGAAAAAATATTTTTACACCTTCAGTTGCAAGACATTATGACAGAAGAGGCGCATAGAAAATGGGAAACTGAACAAATCGCTGTACTACAAAAAAAACAACAAGAGCAGATGGAAAAGCAATACAAAGAAGACGTCAAAGTCATTACTGACTATCTCAAAGAAAATAATATTGTAGCCCAGGCTACGTCTTCTGGCTTACACTATGTCATTGATACACCAGGTCAGGGCGTTCAGCCCAAGCAAGGGAATCAGGTAAAAGTCAATTATACAGGGCGACTCCTGGATGGAAAAGTGTTTGATACGAGCCTAGCAGAGGTAGCTGAGCAGCATGGCATTCACAATCCACAAAAGACTTACGAGCCTATTAAGTTTCAGTTGGGTGTAGGACAAGTCATCCAGGGGTGGGACGAAGGAATCATGTGCTTGCATAAGAGAGCCAAGGCGCGCTTATTTATTCCCTCTACACTGGCTTATGGAAGTCAAGGTGCAGGAAATGGCTTGATTCCAGCCAATGCCATCCTCATCTTCGACGTAGAGCTCGTGGATATTGAAGGGTAGGTGCTGTTGGCAAGAATGATGAGATTACTCCTATTTGCCATCATTCTTATTTTTTCCACCCATCATGTGTCCATGTCACTACATGGGTGCTAGGAAGCAAGAAGTGGTGATGAGTGGACTCGAACCACCGACCCACGGATTTTCAGTCCGATGCTCTACCAACTGAGCTACATCACCACGTAGTATGAATTGACAAATTTAGGGAATTCGCTTCTTTACTGCAACCGAAACTCTGAAGGGTACGACGAATTAGACGCATGCGCGCCTCGTGCCTGAGTGGTTGAGAAATATAGTAACTTGCGGACGCAGAAGTAAGCAAAAAGAGTATCATAACAAGCACTGTATACTATGTATATCCCCTTTGGTCAACTATCTGATGCAGCACGCATCTGGGTATATCAAGCCAGTCGTCCTCTTGAGCAGGAGGAACAAGCGACGATGCTACAAAAAGTACAAGGGTTCTTGGGGCAGTGGACCGCGCATGGAAATCCCCTGCAATGCAGTACTGAAATACTTTATGATCAATTTCTTATCCTGGCTGTAGAGGAAAGTTTACAAGGTGCTACGGGGTGCGCTGTAGATGCTTCTGTACAGTTTATTCGTGGGCTAGAGCAAGCTTTTCAAGTAGACTTGCTGAATAGAACCCATATTGCTTTCAGGCGAGGTGAAGCTAATTCTGTGGTTCCATTGGGACAGCTCAAAGAAAAAATTCAGCAAGGAGCTATCTTGGGAGACATGCTTACTTTTGATAACACCATCACTAAAAAAGAAGAACTAGTTGGCAGGTGGCTGATCCGTGCCGAAGATTCTTGGCTAGGCAAGTACTTTCATAGGCAATAAGGCGTATCCGCTGCCTATCCTCACGGAGCAGCCTTATTCACCTCTTTTTCTTCTAGGCTTTGTAAGCCTGCCACTCCGCCCGACACAATAAACTTCATAACCTCCGTACTGGAGATGTCTACGGCGGTGACCGCTTCCTTGGGGAGAATAAACAAATCGCCTGAGAAATTATAAGAATGAGGAACATATACTGCGATACTTCCTGGTAAATTCATAGTCTTTAGGTCTTGTTGTGTCACAAAGCCCAGCTTGTGTAACCGAGCTTCTCTATTTATGATGACTAGTACAGGCTTATCAAACTTCTTTTTATTGCCTACAAAAGCAGAGGTCAATTCTTTGAGTGAGGAATAGATAGTATTGATGAAGGGCAGCTTCGTAATCAAGTTTTCTGTAAGATCAAATACAGACCTGACCAGCAGTGTGGAGCCTAAATAACCAAAGAAAGTAATAGAAGTCAGCAAAATTGTTATCCCTAAGCCAGGAATTTTTATTCCTATCAATCCATCAATAAAGTTCAGGGCAAGTGAAATAATATAAATTGTCAGCGCGAAGGGTACCACCAGCAATAATCCCCGCATGAAGTATCCAAGTAGGCTACTTAGTAGTTTCTTGTTGAGTTGCATGGCAGTAGCGTTGGGTGTGAAATTTACTGCAAATCAAAAAGGGTTGCAACCTATCTACAACTCTTTTAGTGCTCATAACCGTAGGAGAAGCCGGTCTACAGGCAACGTATAAACCGTGTTTCAATACCAGGTCCACACGCAAAGTAACGCAAATAGACTGGTGAAGCTACAACAAGGCACAAAGGTCAAAATAGTAACACGGCTACACAGCCGTGTTACGGTTGTTGCGTGGTCTTTTTGGAATGTTTGGAGAATGCAGCAATAACCAGTGTACAAGCGAAGCCCAGCAACACAGTACTTACAAAGATCCCGATCAATAAAAATTCTGGAGTCATGTGCTGTATAGATCGTACTATTTTTTCAATGATGGCCTCATCTATGCGCTTTTGTTGCAAAGCCTTTTGTATACCTTCGGCCAACTGTGCGATAAAGGAAGCATCCATGAATTTGGCATACAGATACACGGGCAGTGCGTTTACCAAGCCTGCAAATGAAACGACAATAAGCCCCAGCTCGAGGCCTTGCCTGTAAGTCATCAATCCGTTGTTGGCTGCCTTATAATAGTAATGCCCGGAATAAATCCCTAGTGCTAGCACCATGGAGCCTAAGTTGCCCCATAATGAGTACTGCAGTCCCATAAGCTGGACGATCTGTCCATACGCTATAAGCCCCAGTATAGTCATAAGCCCACTTTTGATGCCAATGGCCCACATATTGTTTGATAGTAAAATGTTAAAATGATGTGTAAGTATTGTCTAAAAATTGATGCTATACCTGATCACGCCGCGTGGCCCTTTCCAAATCTTTTTCTTTGATGGCCTGGCGTTTGTCATACAATTTTTTTCCTTTGGCCAAAGCAATTTGCAGCTTAGTCAGCCCCCGTTCATTGATGAAAAGCTGGACAAGAATAATGGTCAGTCCTTTTTCTTTGTTGCGCATGAGCTTATTGAGCTCTTTTCTGTTTAAAAGGAGTTTTCGTTCCCTGGTTTCAACATGGTTATAAATGTTTCCTTGTGCATACGCTGCAATGTGCATGCCTTTGACCCAAAGCTCTCCTCCCTTAGAGAAGTAGCAATAAGACTCTTGTAGGCTTACCTTTCCGGCTCTAACAGACTTCATTTCTGTGCCGGTCAAGACTATCCCTGCTATATATTTATCCAGAAACGTATATTCAAAATTCGCCCGCTTGTTTTTGATAACGATGTTCTTGGCTACTTTCTTGTGCTTTGAGGACATGGTATGCAGTGACTCCAGTCGTTAGGTGATTTGTTCGTTGTAACTATTGCCAGGCGTAAAAGTGTATCAACTCATCTTTTTTCACGAAAAAACGACTACCTGTGCCTTATATGGCATCGTTACGTCTCTAGCAGCAGGCCCTGACACGCGTCAGTTTGTCATCGATTGGAAATTTACTGTTCACAAAGACATCCTAGGTCTGGCAGTGACTCGCAAGTTGCAAAAATCACCTACCAAGTACTGGTAGTAGGCTGTGATAGCAATCATGGCTGCATTATCTGTACAGTAGGCGGGTCGCGGCATAAATACCTCCCAGCCCTCTTGTTCAGCCAGCTGCTTCAACTGACTTCTCAGGCCGGAATTAGCGGCCACACCACCTGCTACTGCGATAATTTTAATGCCGGTTTGGGCAACAGCGTCCTTGAGTTTTTGGAGGAGCATGCTGATCAAAGTCGCCTGAATACTCGCACAAAGGTCATCTCGGTGCTTGGCCACAAACTGGGCGTCTTTTTTTTGTTGCTCCCTGAGAAAATAGAAAAAAGCTGTTTTGATACCACTGAAAGAAAAATGGAGGTGTGGTACGTTGGTGGATGGAAATTGAAAGCATTGTGGATCACCCTTTTGTGCATACTGGTCAATGAGTGGTCCTGCAGGGTAGGGGAGGTCCATCAGTTTACCTATCTTGTCGAAAGCCTCTCCTATGGCGTCATCTTGCGTTGTTCCAATGACCTCCATGCGTAAATGATCTTTGACAAGGACTAGCTGGGTATGTCCACCGCTCGCTGTTAGACCCAGCAATGGAAACGTGGGATAAGGCTCCTCAATAAAATTGGCCAAGATATGGGCCCGCATATGGTGTGTGGCGATAAGCGGAATATCCAGTGCAAAAGCAACAGACTTGGCAAAAGCGGTGCCCACAAGCAATGCTCCTAGGAGCCCTGGCCCTTGTGTAAAGGCTACTGCGTCCAATTCAGCTTGAGCAATGTTGGCTTGCTGCATAGCTTGCCTGACTACAGGAACGAGGTGTTGCTGGTGTGCGCGCGAAGCTAATTCGGGAACAATGCCCCCATATTGTGCGTGCACCGCTTGGGTGGCTACTACGTTGCTTGCTATCTTGCCATTAGAAATGACCGCTGCTGCTGTCTCATCGCACGAGGTCTCAATTGCCAATATTACTGGATTGCTCTTTCGCATTGAATACGCTTAAAAAAAGAACGAAACTAATCAAAAAAAGCATAGGCAAGCTCCTGAAATGGCTTTCGGTAGCCACACTTGGTCTGCTCATAAGCACTTTTGTCGTGCTACAGTTTTCCTGTGTCCAAAATCGCTTGTTTAGAATACTCCTGCAGCACCTAAGCCATACCACTCAGTTTGCCATCACACACCAGCACTTTCAGCTCAAGTGGCTGTACCGTGTCTCGCTTACTGGATTGACCATCAAAGACCCCCAAGACAATATCATGCTGGCTATGGACCAACTGGCACTCAAGGTCAATCCGCTTCAGCTACTCACTAACATGCATATGACCCTGAAAACAGTGTGTGTGCGAGGGGCCCAAGTGCATCTATGCAAAGAAGATGCAGCAGGCTATAACATGCATGTTTTGCTACAGCGGCTAGTGGGGGCCACCAAGCTGGCCTCTAGTACTCATCACGATCATGCGGCCTCGTTGATGATTGAAAAGGCTTATCTACACGATATAACACTTTCAGTGGATGATCGACAAGCTTTGCCGTTGCAAGATGGTTTTGATATTCAACACCTCACCCTACACAAAATGGATGCTGAGCTAGCCAACCTCAAAGCCCAAGCCGGTACGTTGGCAGTAGACATTTGTCATTTTACGGGTCAACATGCTGATAGGCCATTATTGGTAGACCATTTCAGAACCTCTCTCTTGGTTGCCCCAGATGGCGTAGAATTCAAAGCGCTGCAGCTTCGGACCGGGCGTAGTACCCTTGAGGGAAGTTGTACCCTCACCTATGACCTCTCATTGCCTCCAGCAGCGTTCAAAGACAATGTACACGTGACAGCACACCTAAGCAGTGCCGTCATTGCTGCCGAAGAATTGGCTGTCTTTTTGCCTTATTTTAAGAAGCATAAGGCCTCCTATAGCCTTAGTGGTGCTTTGGAGGGAAAGGTCAATGATTTTCGCGTCAAAGACTTACAGTTTGATTTTGGCGAACAAGGTAGTCGCTTCGAGGGCTGTCTAAGCCTGCAAGGGTTGCCTAACTTGCAAGAGGCAACATTTGATATAGAACTGCAACAGGGAGTCCTGCATACCAAAGACTTGCTTCCTTATCTAGACGCAAAGCACTACAAACGGATAGAAAAATTTAATCTTGTAAAACCGCAAGGTCATTTCTGCGGTAGGTTAAATGATTTTATCATCAAGGCTGCTTTTGACACTGAATTAGGCAAGGTGACTACTGATCTGAAGGTTCAGATTAACCTTGCTGCTCAACGTACAACGTACAAGGGCGCCATTACTACCAGTTCTTTTGAGTTAGGCGCATGGCTCAACAATGCTACTATACAGCAACTCACCATGCAAGGTCACATAGATGGAGAGGGCTTGAGTTGGGCCACAGCACACTTCCAATTAGAGGCCAACATTCATAAGCTTGGTTTTAACAACTATGCGTACGAAAATATTTATGCCCACGGGCATTTTTCCCGAGCGATTTTTCAAGGAATGTTTACCGTCGATGACCCCCACCTGCAGCTCCGGGCTGATGCGGCCATTAACTTTAACAGAGGTACAGAAAATATTGCTGTAGAAGGTATTTTAGACAGGGCTTGTCTACAAGGGCTGCAACTTACGGACCGCCGTGTCACCTTGTGTACCCAATTGTCGGTTGTTATAGAGGGCCTATCGTTGGATAGTATCAAGGCAGATGCTAAGCTACACCAGTTTTGTTTTGGCCTTGAAGACAAGGAAATACGGTTAGATACTTTACATATTCGTGCAGACCAAGGAGACTTTGGCCATTTTTTGGAGGTAGACTCAGCACTCCTCGCGCTCAAGGCCGAAGGTGATTTTTCTTATACTAGTCTGGTTAGTGATTTCAAAAGGTTTATACAAGGTTATCAACACCGTTTGATGCATGTGGGACTGCCTCCCCAGAGGCACACACTTCAGCCTTATACACTTGCCTACCAGCTTCACTGTAAAGACATTAACCCGCTGCTCCGTGTTTTGGGTATTGAGGCACATGTATCGCCCAATACCCTGCTTGAAGGTAGTTTTTCGCAGCAAGAAAGAGTAAATTTTTCTTTACGCCTTGCTGAAGCAGCAACCTTTTCTTTTAAGAAAAATAGATGGGAAGGTACGCAGCTGGAGCTATCCACCAGTCAATCTAAAGATGGCCAGTCAGTATCGGCTGTGGTGCAACTAGCTTCTAAGGGGCAGCAATGGGGCACACTCAATGCCACAGAAGATCTTTCGGTGGCCATTTTTTGGAAAGATCATCAGATCGATTTTCGCAGTAGTCTTGTTCTGCATGAGAGTCTTCAGCAGGCAAGTCTGGCGGGCCAGGCAGTTTTGCTGGATAGTACCATAGAGGTTGTATTAACACCCGCTCAGGGGGTATTGCCTGACAGTCAGTGGCAGGTACATCCAGAGAATCGCATGACGCTTGGAAAATCGTGGGCACGGTTCCAAAACTTTACATTCCGTAAGGGGCAACAACAAGTTAGTCTTGAGGGCACGTTGTCTGCTGATCCTGCCGAGGTGCTGCACCTAAAAGTCAAAGATTGCTTATTAGAAAACTTTAACTTGTTGGTCAGTAAGCCAGTTACAGGAGTGCTCAATGCAGCAGCCATCCTGCAAGGCACGCTGGACCAGCCGTACATAAATAGTGATATCACCCTTGAAAAGCTTACCATCGATCATTTTTTGGTGGGCGACATACATGTAAAAACTAGCTGGAATAATATTTTGCGGCGACTCAACATGACTTGCCAGCTAGCGTACTTAAAAAAACAAACCGTGGTTATCCAGGGTTGCTATGAGCCACTAAAAGAAGCAAACAGCCTGCAACTCACTACTCACTTTTCTCATGCCCCGCTTGCTGCCTTGGCGCCCTTTGTAGCCAATCATTTATCGCAATTAGCTGGCGATCTCCATGGGACTATCTACATCAATGGCAGCCCAAGTAGTCCTCAGATAACCGGTGGGGCAACTATTACAGATGCAGCTGTAAGGGTTACTTATTGCAATACGCTTTATCAAGTGAGTGGGGCATTGACGTTTGCCGATCAGGTGATCCATATCACCACCCTCCACTTATCTGATGATCAACAAGGAAAAGCTATTTTACAGGGCAGCATCGCTCACAAAGGCTTTGAGGATTTTAAAATTGACGCAACAGGCAGTATGAAAAATTTTAGGCTACTCAACACCGCTGAAAAAGACCATGAATACTTTTATGGGACTGGTATCTTGAGTGGTGGATTGACTGTATCTGGTCCTGTCAACAACATGGTGGTATGCTTGAAAGCAAAAACAGATCCAGGCACCAATATCTTTATTCCGGTGTGTGGGGCCAGTCATACAGTGGCGCAATACGACTTCATCCGGTTTGTAAATTTTAAAGCCCGATACCAAGAAAAAGCAGCTCAGACCAAGCAAGTTGTTTTGCAGGGCTTCAAGCTTGTACTACTACTAGAGATCACGCCTGATGCCCACACAGTCCTCATTTTGGATGAAAAAGCTGGCGATGCTATCAAGGGGCAAGGCAAAGGCAACATAAAATTAGAAGTCGATACTGAGGGGGTGTTGACTATGGCAGGTGGGTTTGAGTTTCTAGCAGGGGAGTACAACCTTTCTCTCTACCATATCATCAATAGAATTTTTAAGATTCTGCCAGAGAGTAAGATTACTTGGTATGACAACCCTGCTCAAGGCATACTCAATATAAAAGCAGCGTACGAGCAGCGAGTCGCACTAGCCCCACTTTTGGGGGGCGCGGGCGCAGCAGTAAGGGCCCAAAAAAAGTATCCAGTACAAGTAGTGATAGGACTTCAAGGAGCACTCTTGTCGCCTAAAAAAAGTTTTGCAATCAACTTTCCAGAATGTCCTAGTGAGTTAGCCACAGCCGTTAACGAGTTTAAGAGAAAGGCAAAAGAAGATAAGAAGTATGCAGAAACTCAGGCATTGGGCTTACTACTTTTTAGAGAATTTTCTGATAGCAAGATCATAGATACAGGCAATAATACTGTTGGTAGACATTTTAGCGCACTTGCCTCTCAGCAATTAAGTAACCTTACTTCTAACTTGGATGATAACCTGGAAGTTGATGTAGAGGTCGATCTGGCAGCATTAGGGAATAAGGACCTTGATAATATACATCTCAATCTTTCTTATCGTCTTGCGAATGGAAGACTTCGAGTGTCCAGAAAAGGAAGCATTTTTGGCAATACAGCGCGTGCATGGGGTACAGCCCAATGGGTAGGTGACTGGACGGTGGAGTATGTACTTACCAAAGACGGAAGACTGAGCGCCAAACTATACAACAAGCATGTTACCAACACTTCGTACGTGGATACAGAGAGTGCAGCAACATTCACTGGAGGGGTTAGTTTGTCGTACACCAAAGGATTTAACCAATGGCGGGAGTTATTGAGAAGCCGCAAGCGAGTTGCGAAAAAAGAAGCAACTCAAAACGACCCAGCACATTAAGTATGGCCCATTTTATACCAAAAAGTACCCGGAAGATGGTGCCTTCGTAGTACAGGGCCTAAGCAAGGGTAGTTTGCGGTATTTAGTTTACTGATGTTTTTCTTCTTCTGCGTATATCCGTCTCACTCCGTTTTTGTACCCTTTATATCCGAAATATTTCTCCCTATAGCCTTAATAGTTGCTTCTCCTGATTCGAGCCTAATGATAGAAGCTTCGTGGACTCTGTAAGAGTTTCTATGAGTTTCTGGGTGACATTGCAGAGTATGAGCCAACGTTTTTATTTCTATAATTTCACCTTGAAACTTTTCCGTTCCATCTTTCGCTTCTGTGCGAGCTGGTTGTTCAGGGTTTCAAATTTATTTTGAAGCTCCCCTTGAAGCCCTCTTGTGCCGCTTTTAGAGGCTGGGAAAGCCTCTTCAAACTTTTTTTTCGAGTGCTTCGATGTCATCACTCATTCTAGCTCGATTGGCACACTGCACAAATATCAGCAAGCATATCATAGTCGCCGCATCTATATATGATTTTTTAATCATGATGGTTTCTTTATCTACCACTGTTATTCCCTTGCTCTATTATCTGGCTGGTGCGGCAGAGGCAGCGGATGGAGAGGCTGGTTCACTATCTGGTACTACCGGATCGCGCTCTTATGCTTTCACTTGCATTTTTAATATTGAGTTCGCTAATTCCGGTTCGAAATGCTGAATTTGCTTCTTCATTACTTTTTTAAAAAAAGGCGCAATCTGGTCCTCTATTGCTTTGCTTCTTCTAGTGCTTGGGTTGCTGCTCCTTCTACTGCCTCTGCTCTTCCCTGTGCTGCTACTAACTATTTTTGCATTTCGGTTACTTTGACTACTGCTATATCCGCCCTTGCTACGGCTTCATCTTTTTCTGTATTTTCACTTGCTACTTCTGCTAGTACATTTCTTGTTTGTGCTATTTCTTGGTCTCTTGCTGCGCTGGCTCCTTTTTGTGCTGCTGCTAGAGCATTTTGCAGCCTTGGATTTTCGTGCTATGTATCCTGCCGCCAATGAACGTACACAGGCCCCACAGGTACTGCTTGTGACACACTGACACTGCCCGGTAACGGCAGTGCTTCTTCTAGTGTACGAATCCTGTTTACCAATTTCTGGTGCTCTTGTGCATATTTTTCCTTCTGCTCAATACGATCCGCCTACCTCCCAACTCCTACTCGTGCTTAATCCATGCACCGCAGCTCCTTATACTACGTCAACGGTTGCCGGCATACGGATTGAATCCAACAAATTTTTCCATGAATTCTCTTCTTCGCTCATGGCCGCCATAGGGTGCTTATTACAGTCGCAAAGCACTACTCAATCATGGAGATAGGATGGAATGGGAGAGCTTGTTATACTTCATGTGGTGGATAATAAATTTCTTTGCGTATCTAATGTGTGTAAGGTAGAGAACTCGATTCTGCTGCAAATAGATCAAAGAATCAAGTCCTTTCCCCCACTGTTTTCCGAGAGAACTTCTCCAGGCATGTGTGAAGAAGTATAAAAGCTCGTGCAGCCAAAGCACCATGGGCACCTGAAGTATCCTTGCCTCTTACCATAACGCTGCTCAGCTGCTCCTTATGTGATACTTCCTAATTAACTTGAAGCATGATCACTCCGTTCCATAACTCGTGGCATCAACGCACAAGTAGACCAGGGGTATTCATGACACCAACTTCTTGCCTATGCGTACCTAATGCCGCTGCGTAGGTCGTTGGGTTGCCATGATGGTTATATCTGAGATCCTAGTAAATTTGCGAATCTCAAGTGCACTAAACGGTTGGTGCGTTATTTTTCTTACTGCGTGTAGGAACCCCTGTCCTTTTAGGAGCGGGTTTTCCTCGTAAAATTTAAAAACATGATTTGGATACAAATGGCCATAGTACTGCTCGCCATTTTCTTAGGCACAAGGCTTCAGGGTATTAGCCTGGGCATCATGGGTGGGTTGGGGTTGGCCATCCTAGCTTTTGTTTTTCATGTAAGGCCTACCGATCCTCCAACGGAGGTGCTGATGATTGTTACAGCTGTTGTTACTGCTTCAAGCACCTTAGAAGCAGCGGGTGGGTTGCGCTACTTGACCACACTAGCGGAGAGATTCATTAGGCAATATCCACATAGGATCACTTTTATCAGTCCGCTTATTGTGTATCTATTTACCTTTCTGGGAGGCACTGGCCATACCCTCTACGCCATCCTCCCTGTTATTGCTGATGTAGCCAAAGATGTGGGGGTGCGACCTTCTAAACCCTTGTCGGTGGCGGTCATTGCTGCCCAGCAAGCCGTGTTGGCTAGCCCCATATCTGCACCTACTGCCCTTGCAGTGGGGCTTTTAGCACCCCACGGGATAGATCTGATAGATATCCTGAAAATATGTATCCCCGCCACTTTTGGGGGCGTTGTATTGGCTACTTTGGTGGTGAATAAGTGGGGGAAGGAGTTGTATGAAGACCCAGCATACCTAAAAAAAGTACAGGATGCGCAGCAAAAGATGGAGGGGAAAGCTGTAACGGAGCCTGTATCAAGTACAGCAAAGCTTTCTGTGATTTTATTTATGCTAGGGATTACCACCATTATGCTGTGTGGTATGTGGAAAGGCATGCGGCCCAGCTGGGAAATCAACGGAACTATGCAACCGATGGCAATGCCAGTCGTGATTGAGATCATGATGCTAGCTATTGCGGCCTTGATTGTCCTTGTATGTAAGTTGAATCCCAAAGAAATCGTAAAAAGCAATGTCTTTAGCTCGGGTATTCAGGCTGTCATAGCTATTTTGGGCATCTCGTGGTTAGGGGACACTTTTATCGCAGCCAATAAATCTGAGATCCTAGCAGCAGTACAGACCCAAATTACTCAGGCACCTTGGCAGTTTAGTTTGCTACTCTTTGTGATGTCGATCCTACTCGTCAGCCAAACAGCTACCATCCGTGCTATCATGCCTCTTGGCATTGCTTTAGGCCTTCCAGGCACTACGTTACTGGCTGCATTACCTGCTGTGAATGGGTTATTTTTTATTCCCAACTATCCTACGCTGCTTGCTGCTATAAGCTTAGATAGCACCGGCACCACACGTGTGGGCAAGTTTATCTTGAACCATAGTTTTATGCTACCCGGCCTTGTAGCTACTACGACCGCAGTAGTTATTGCAGGGTTGCTGGTCAAGCTCATTTGCTAAACCACATGGCACTTTCAAGAAGGTATTTATATGATGTAAAGCCCCAGCAATCATGATTCATAAGCCAGGACCTACTTTGAGAAAAAAGGACAAGGCATCGGCGTCGTGCTCACCTTGTCGGTTTTTTTTTACTTTTTAGAGCCAAGCAGTAGGCAAAAACTGTTGCTGCTGTGATAAATTTTCTAAAATCCTTGTCTTAAGGCTATTCCCTCTCAACTTAGACCCTTTGGGTCTTAAAAATTAGATAGGCTTGAGTGTTCCACTCCTGCAGATTTCTTCACGAAATCTTACAAGTGCGGCATGTTGGGTAAGTATGAGATAGCTTTGAGATGTATTGTAGGGAGCTATGAAGGGGTTAATTTGCAGCAGTACCCAGGGGGGCTAGACTTATCGAGAGGGGATTATTCGTGGGTTAGGGACGCACTAGCTAAGCGGGTAATGCTTTGGTACGGTAACTACAGCTCCGCAAGCAAAGACACCCCTCCTTTAACCTTTTCTCCTAAGCTTACTTTGATCTGGGAATTGAGTGGAAGAAAGACATCTACCCTAGAGCCAAATTTGATAAAGCCGAACTCACTACCTTGGTGCACTTGTTCCCCTTCTTGAAGATAAGATTTAATTCTTCTGGCAAGAAAGCCTGCTATCTGGCGAAAAAGGACTTGCGCCCCCTGTGCATGTTCAACTACGATTGTAGTACGCTCATTTTTAGTGCTGGATTTGGGGTGCCAGGCGACCAAATACTTCCCCGGGTGGTACTTAAAAAATTTGACAATCCCCGAGATCGGATTTCTGTTGACATGTACATTCAAAGGAGACATGAATATGCTCACTTGTATGCAGTCTTCTTGCAGATATTCGTCTTCGTATACTTTTTGAATAGCTACTACTTTCCCATCTGCAGGTGCAAGTACACATGCTTCTTGCTGGGAGATGACCCTTTGGGGGTCACGAAAAAAGTACACCAACCATGCATAAAGCAGCGTGCTAATGGCCGCAAATAGGGCATAATTTTGATGCATCATCGCACAACGCATGGCAAGCATCAAGTGTGTTCCTAGAAAAAAAACAGATGCAACCAATAGAATATTCCTTCCTTCTCTGTGAATACGCATTTTGAAGTTTGTGCTGGTTGAGTGGGTTTCTTCCCGGAGAGTGGGGTCTGTTGATTGAAGTTGATACCAGAGCCCCGCCCTAGCGGCTGCCGAAAATACAACTTTTATCTGCTTATATAAGCATGGGGCAGGGAGAACTTTTCAGCGCAACAACTTGATAAAGGCTACGATGCAAGGGATTGCCAGCAAAAAGCTATCAAACCTGTCCAGAAAACCCCCGTGCCCAGGAATAGCCTCTCCCGAATCCTTAATCTTGAGGCTCCTCTTGAGCATGGATTCTACCAGATCGCCATAGGTGCCGGCCACAACGATAATACTTCCAATACCTAGCCATGTTTCTAAACTGATGCTACTGAAATAGCTGGCGATGGTGCAACTCACGACCAGCGCTAAGGCAGCGCCCCCCAGAGTCCCTTCCCAGGATTTATGAGGCGATATGCGTTGGAAGAGCCGATGGTTACCTATGCCTGAACCCACTAGGTAAGCTCCCGTATCATTCGCCCACAGGATCAGTAAAATGCTTAGGACAATTTCGTGGCTGTAAGCGCCTTTAGCAAAGGAAATTATATGCAGCAAAGCGAAGGGGATACCTACATAAACAATGCCCAGGAGTGTGTAGGCGATATTAGTAAAGGGAGTTGTTCCGTGTTTATAAAGTTCCATAGCATAAATAAGGACCATCATGGGGCACAAAATGTAAAGGCAGGTGCCAGGTAGGTACCCACTAGTATACATGAATACAAGTACATAGGTTAAAATGCCTCCTCCGATCCCCAAAAATTTGTTAGGACTTAGGCCGCCCAAGCCCATTAGCCTATAAAACTCTAGCATAGCCAACGCAGCCACGAGAAGAAAAAGAAAAAAATAGCTCCACATACTCCAGTATATGGCAGTAACGACAATAGGCATGGCAATTAATGCAGAAAGGGCTCTTTGCCCGAAGTTCCTATATGGTGAGGACATTGCGCGCGCGGTAGGGTGCTTGTTTGGTTGTGACCGATAGACCCTCTTGAGGATCTCAAGGGGACTGCGATTTTGAAATCTTGCTAGCTTTGCTGTTGTTGACACTTCCAAGGTACATTTTCCGTGGTGAATATTTTCTATTACTATAGTGATAAAATTAAAAAAAAAGCTGTTAGTAGGTACTGCCAGTCAGGCCAAGGAAGTGTTAGCTTGTAGGCATGTTACGTGATTTTTTCAACCTATTTTTTCCAAACTCCTGCTTGACTTGTCCCAAGCTACTTGTCAAAGGAGAGACATTGCTCTGTACAGGTTGTCTCTACGATTTGCCTCAGACAAATTATCACCGAGAGCCTGACAACATAGTCGCCCAAAAGCTTGCTGGCAGGCTTCCCGTACGGTATGCTATGGCACTGTACAAATTCAGAAAATCAGGCAAAGTGCAGCACCTACTTCATCACTTAAAGTATAAGCACAAGCCAATCATAGGAAAAGTACTAGGCAGGAGATACGGAGTACTGTTAAAGGAGGCACATTTGAGCAATACGTTTGACCTCATTGTCCCTGTACCTTTGCACAGCAGTAGGCTGCGGCAAAGGGGCTACAACCAAAGTGACTTTGTTGCACAAGGCCTTGCCGAGGCACTTCACATACCTTGGAGTAATCAACACCTTAAGTGTATTAAAAAGACAGTTACACAGACAAAAAAGGGAAAATTAGAACGTTTGAAAGGTGTAGAAGATGCTTTTTATGCAACAAATATCACAGACATACACCATAAACACTTGCTCCTGGTGGATGATGTCATTACAACAGGGGCCACATTAGAGGCTTGTGGCAGGGCCTTGTTAGTTGCTGGGATCAAGGAACTCAGTGTGGCCACCATAGCAGTAGCAGAATGAAAATTACCGATGCGTACTGCTTACACTCGTCACTGCACACCTCAATCCTGTCATTGTACCAGAAGCTTCTTGGTCTATATCTCTTCTCATACTCACCTGAAGCCAGTAACCACAATCTTTCCAGGAACATCCTTTGACGACTCTGGCACTGTTATCGATCAATGAGTTGTTGTTACTGTCATAACCTTAGGCAGGGTCTAGTGCATCGTCTCTTCTTACTTGATTAAAGTCCTCAATGTCTTGGGATGACAATGGTCTGTAAAGATCGTATACCCACTCACGGACATTCCCCCTTCCTATATGAACCCCCATTCATCGGGAGGACAGAGAAGGTAGCTTCATGGCTGTCATTCTCGCCCGCTATCCCTTTGTAATATACCTGGCCCATCTCGTCCAATGCGTACTTATTATCTTCATGCTGAGCAAGAATTTTATTAGTACCTGCCGTTCTCTACTTGCAAAACGCATTGGCCTGTGACCAACTGACCCCTACCACTGGTAATACTTCAACCCAGGATGTCGTGAATAGTTTTTCACCAAAGAATCGTTGAAAGCCAACGCACGTACTCATCCTTGCTCATCAGGCTGTGCAGCTTGATAGACTTCTACTGCAGTCTTCTTTTGTAGGTAATCGAGCTATTCTCCGTAAGCTATGTTGGTCACTGCCGTACTATCTATAAAAAAAGAAGAAACGGCAACAGTTCTTTCAAAGTACAGGTTGGAATCATGGGGAGAGCAGTCAGCAGCAACGCCCATGACTGTCATTCCCCCTTCTACAAAGATAAGCCCTTGGCCCGTTTCCTGCTGCTGAAAGGGAAAAATCCTTGCCCCCCTTTGCCATCGTTGAACAGTGCGCCTGTTATTCGGCTTTTTTCCTGACCGGTTACTAGTAGGGCGGCTGGACCCCAACATCCAGCTGATGTCATGATGAGCAAGCCTAAAACAATGGCTTTTAAGCTGAAGAGAGGACCTTTCGTCTTTATATAGTGCTACCCTTATGTGGAGAATGAGTAGGTTGAGGAGAACAAACGTAGCCGTTGTATCTACAGAAATTGCAAGTATGATGGACAAATAAGCTGCTCCTGGGCCTTTTTGGCGCACTCGTCGCTTGGCAGCACAGAAGGGGCCGTATTGCGCTGACCCGCTGCCTGTTTGTTGATGAAAATGTGGGGTTTGTTAACAAAAGAGATAGGCCTAATGATCACTTGAGGCATCCGTTTTCTGATAGCTGCATACGCAGGATAGGCTTCTAACTTCTCTAGAAATTTTCCAATCCTCACTGTGTAATGAGGCAAATCATAGGTTACCTCAGGCTCGATAGCAGAATAATGCGTGTATAGCTTGTTTTTGATCCTCAATGCTTCATCTCTACTACCTCCTACATAGGCTTGAATGGTATAGCCTTGTACGTGCTTGATTTGCTTACTGACTGCTTTTTTGCGCGCTAGTAAGTAGTCAAGCTGGTCAGTGATAGCATAGACAGGGGTTATATGGACAGGTTTTTTCTTGTGGTTTGGTGGAACAGTTTTTTTGACTGCTGATTTGGCGACCTTCAACTTCTTTCTGTGTGCAGCAAGGTTTTCGCTATAGGTACTTTGAATATCTTTTTTGCACCACGTACCTGCAGTAACTGTCAACAGTAATAACAAAACTAAGCTTATCAAGCGTCTCGTTGAGTGATCGATCATGCGCTGCGTGGATTTCCTCTCCTTAAGATAAGTTTTCTTCTATTGTATCAACATGTCCCTGACGTGAGGGCACGATACAAGTTGTATGATGCCTCGTGTCTTTTCACCATCCTGGTGTAGCTAATTCACTTGGCGCATTGTTTGGGTGCTGCTTTGCATGCGTATGGGTTTAAAAAGCTATTTTTTTACCCACTCGGCCATAAACCTACGATTTTTTCCCCATGCCTGTTATGGATTACTTGCTTACTAGGTGATCGTACCCTGTCTTATGCTCACTCTGGTCCTCGGCCGTGTCCCTAGCCATGCGGAGGAAGATGAACCTGGCACAGACTACCTAGTCGAATCTTAATAACTCCCGTCGAAGTCCGAGCTCATTGGTGGCCGGGCGTAATTTGCCACGAAAGTCTGTCCCCCAAAGAGCCCAACACAGCATGGCAAAAAAATGACCTGCTCATGCTCTCAGTAGCAGCATCAAGTT
>JANPMB010000032.1:0-22296 GCA_031422615.1 Amoebophilaceae bacterium | reverse complement strand
ACTAGAAGAAGCTCCGTCGTCACCGACAGTGATAGATGTTGATACCACTCCCATCAGCCAGGTAAGTGATGCTACTTGTGTTTCGGGCACACGCCTTTTCGTTCCCCCCAGTGTCAGTGCATCACAAGCAGTGCCAGTGGGTCTGTGTACGTTATTAGATGTAGAATACGTAGTACGAAGAGAACCATCTTACGAAATTGAGACAGCAGTAGCAAGTTGCGATGCAATAGTGCAGGAAAACGCAGAAAAAGTAGCAGCAAGAATAGCAGAAGAATCCATCCAAAAGTTTGCTAAGGAACGACTAGATAGCTCCCATATGCGCTATGTCATTACACAGTTGAATGGCTTCTCTCAATCCAAGGCCGCATTTGAATCTGGCGGTGTCGATAAAAATAATTTCTTCTACAAGAACGATCGCATATCTGGACAAAAAACGTACATCTCTTTGGCACACGATGAAAAAGGGAACGATGCACAGAAGACTAGATGTGGAGAAAGAAGTATCTCGATAGTACTAGCGGAGATAGAAAAACTGATTTCTGACCAAGGCAGAAACAACACAGAAAATAGCAAGATATTGATACTACTACAGCAGATCGAAAAAGCGCATTGGACATTACGAGAGATCAATACAAACCCTTCAAGCGCCCAAAACCACGATTCAAAAGGATCGGTTAGCTTGAGTCGCACAGTTGATTTTTTATCCAAAAAATCAACTGTTGAACGTGTTGTCAGCGAGAAATTTGAGGTCGAAATGAAGTATCAATATTCGGGTACCCAGGGTGTAAGCGATCATCACAATTGTGGTAGGTATGCATTGATTCAGCTGAAGAAGTTGATCGGTTCAACAACGTCTGATGAGTCAAAGAATGAGCTAGAAGATATCAACCGGATACTCTGCGGCCAGAAGTGCAGCCAGATACCCGAGACGTATACCGACGACTCTGCAAGTGATGACGAAGATAGTTTTCAGGTAATTTCAGCGACGTGAAGAAGACTAGCCTGGATATTGGACAAGGCAAGGGCCCTTTGCCTACGACTGGGTAGGCCCTATCGTCACCTTGTCTTTTGGGTGAGTCCAATCAACGGTGTGCTTCAGAGCACAGCTACTGGCCTAGAAGCGTTTATGATTATTTTTTCGCGTTGCGCCCCGTTCTTGGAGTATACCAATGCTCTCATCGATATCGCCCCTGCTGACGCTCAAGATGATGCCCACTGCCATGCCTGTAAATAGCAGAGAAGTACCGCCCATGCTGACAAAGGGTAATGGGAGGCCTGTAACAGGCCCTAGCCCTACGGCTACTCCCATGTTGACCATGGCTTGGAGTGCTAGTGCAAAGCTGATACCAGCCGAGAGCAATCCACCATAAGCCCGATTACTTTGGGAAACATGACGGATACCTCTGTAGAGCAAGGCCAGGTAAAGTAATACCACCACTACGCCGCCTATTAACCCATACTCTTCTACCAGAATGGCATAGATGAAGTCTGAATATGGATGGGGTAAAAAGTTTCTTTGTTGACTATTGCCCGGTCCTTTGCCATATAATCCACCTGTGGCAATTGCAATGTAAGCCTGTTCTGTCTGGAAAGGTAGTTCGTCCTGGGCAAAGATTTTAAGCCGGCTCAAGGCTGTTTCGCCTCTTTGTCCCACACGCATGGCAATGCTGCCCACCATGAGGCCTATGGATGTCAGGATGACAAGGTATTTGATAGGAACTCTACCAATGTACATTAACAACATACAGGTAAGAAAGAGGAGCAAAGCAGAAGACAGGTTGGTCAGTGCAATGAGGCCACAAACCACTGCACACCAGGTCAGCATGGGCACCAGTGCTTCTTGCCAGTTGCCAATGTTGTGTTGCCATTTGGCCAGCATATTGGCGAGGCTGGCGATCAAAGCGAGTTGGGCCAAATCAGAAGGTTGAAACGCCTTATTAATGACCGGAATAGTCAGCCACCGGGAAGCCTCATTCAGGGTAAGTCCATAGCGCCAAGTCAAGAGCAGTAGCGGGATGGAAATCCATAAAGCAAGCTTGGACAAGCCTGCATAGTAGCGATAGTCGATGTTGTGTGCTACCCACATGGCACCAAGGCTACTCAGCATCAACAGAGAGTGTTTGGCCAGGTAATACTCGGTATTCCCCTGCATCTTTCGATAGGCCAAAGCGCTGGAGGCACTATAAACAGCAAGGATACTTAAAACAGCGAGTACCAGCATGATGGCCCATATAAAAGGGTCGCCTTTCAAATTGCGCCTCAACCATCGGTTGATGGGTTGCCTCATCGGTTGGCTAATTTTGCTCATTGGGTACCTTAGCTATTGATATGTTGGGCCATCCCAGCCTGTAGCACGGCTTGCTTAAAGCACTCACCCCGCTCCTCGAAATTTTTGAATAAATCAAAACTAGCACACGCTGGGGAAAACAGCACTACGTCTCCAGGTTGTGCCAAATCAAGTGCTATGGCTACTGCCTCCTCCACCTGCGTTGTCTCATAGACAGGCGCTACTACTTGCCGAAAAGCCTGGCTTATTTTTGTGTTGTCTTTGCCCAAACAGATCATCGCCTTAACACGTGTTTTTGCAAGAAGTTGAAGCATCGCATAATCATTCCCTTTGTCTTTCCCTCCTGCTACCCAGATGATGGGCCGAGAAAAACTCTTCAAGGCTGCACAGGTCGCCTCTACGTTGGTGGCTTTGGAGTCATTGTAGAATGTAACTCCATCCATCTCAGTAACCCATTCGATGCGGTGGGGAACGCCTGTAAACGTTGCCAGGCCGGCCTGAATTTTTGTTGTTTCAATACCAAGGAGTTGGGCTACCTTCATGGCTACCAGGGCATTGAACCAATTGTGGAGCCCCTGAAGCTTAAAGTGAGAAGCAGCGCGCAGAGCAAGGCAAGCATTCACTTCTGTGCTGCACTCCTGTACCGATATGGGATGTTGGCAAGGCAGCACAGTCTGTTGCTGCAGATAAGCCGAAATGTTGGAATCTTCTTGGTTATAGATGAAATGCTCCTGAGTAGTCATATTTTGCAGGATTCTGAACTTAGCGTGCAAGTAAGGTGCCATTTGATCGTGATATCGGTCCAGATGATCTGGCGTGATATTTAACAAACAAGCGATCTCTAACTTGCAAGTATACATCCCCTCTAACTGAAAATTACTCAGCTCTAGCACGAAGTAGTCATGCTTGTTTTCTAATACCTTCCTGGAAAAACTTTTGCCCATATTGCCGGCCATGTCTACATTGAGCCCTGCTTCTTTCAGTAAATGGTAAGTGAGGTGTGTTGTGGTCGTCTTGCCATTAGTGCCTGTAATACCAATCAGAAAAGCCTGGGTGTAGCGATTGGCTAGTTCTATTTCAGCAATGATGGGTAGCCCTTGTTTTTGAATGCTCTGGATGATGGGAGCACTATTCGGAATGCCTGGGCTTTTGACTATTTCATCAGCAACCAAGATCGTCTCGTGGGAGTGTTGCCCCTCTTCAAAAGCGATGTTATGGGCCACGAGTTCCTCTTTGTAGGGCGTAGCAATGTTGCTTGCATCGGAGACAAACACGTCTAATCCCTTTGCTTGGGCAAGTAGTGCTGCCCCTGTGCCACTTTCTCCTGCGCCCAGGATTACTATTTTTTTCATCAATACTTCGGCGTTAATGCGTTGTCTGCACGTTACAGCCATGCGAAAGAGCCACGCCCTCAAGAAGGTGTTGTAGCTGGGATAATGGGGTATCAAAAATAAGATTTAAGGTCCACGCAAAGAAAAACATATTTGGATGGTGTTTATCTCTGGGATGAATGACATTTTTGTGGGCACTTTACTACGCAATAAAATCTTAATCCATGAAAGAAATTCGCAATATCGCTATTATCGCTCACGTAGATCACGGTAAGACTACTTTGATTGATTCCCTGCTACAGCAGTGTGGGACTTTCCGTGCTAACCAGAGCGTAACAGAACGTGTCATGGATAGTAACGACATAGAAAAAGAACGCGGTATTACTATTCTTGCCAAATGTACCTCCATCACATGGAATGACATTCGTATTAATATCATTGATACCCCAGGTCATGCCGATTTTGGTGGGGAGGTAGAGCGTGTATTGTCTATGGTAGATGGGGCAATGCTACTTGTTGATGCTGCTGAAGGACCTATGCCACAAACTAAATTTGTTTTGAGCAAGGCGCTAGCACAGGGACTGAAACCAATAGTGGTCATTAACAAAGTGGATCGCCCTGATGGCCGTCCGGATGAAGTAGTCAACGAAGTATTTGACTTATTTGCTGCACTTGACGCGAATGAACAGCAGCTTGATTTTCCCGTACTCTACGCTTCAGGCCGTAATGGCTGGTGTGTGCGTGAGCTGAAAGAGGAACGCAGTAATCTTATGCCAATGCTGGAACTTATTGTGGCGCACGTCCCTGCGCCACAAGTGAACCAAGAGGCGCCTTTTGCTATGCTGGCTACCTTGTTGGAATCCGATCCGTTCTTAGGGCGCATTCTTACCGGACGCATTGTTAGCGGCATAGCCACCCTGAATATGCCCATCAAAGTATTGAACCTACAAGGCGAGCAGTTAGAACTCGGTCGTCTCACTAAACTGCAAACCTTTGCTGGTGTAGAACGTGTACCAGTGGTTAAGGCTATTGCTGGCGATATTATTTCGATTGCTGGCACCAAAATTGCCTCGGTCGCTGATACCATCTGCGATGTAATCGTGAATGAGCCGGTACAATCTACACCTATTGATCCGCCTACGATGGCCATCACCATCAGTGTCAATGACTCCCCTTTAGCGGGACAGGAGGGATCAAAAGTCACCAGCCGTATGCTCTATGATCGTCTGATGGCAGAGGCTGAAACCAATGTGGCTATTACCGTCACCCGATCAGAAAACAAAGATAGCTTTGAGGTAGGTGGGCGCGGAGAGTTGCAATTGGGTGTATTGATCGAGACCATGCGTCGCGAAGGGTTTGAGATGTCTGTTTCACGCCCACGTGTTTTGCTTAAAAAAGATAGTAATGGCATGTTACTGGAACCCATAGAAGAAGTCTTTGTCGATGTCGATGAAGATTTTAGTGGTACAGTGGTCAAAAAAGTATCGTTGCGCAAAGGAATCATGACGGACATGCGCCCTTCTGGAGGAGGTAAAATACGCATCACTTTCCTGGCCCCATCTCGTGGATTGATTGGCTATCAAAGTGAATTTCTTGCCGATACACGGGGTACGGGTGTGATGAACAGACTCTACCACAGTCACGCAAAACATAAGGGCAGCATTGAGGGCCGCCGTAATGGTGCCCTGATTTCTACCGGTCAAGGTGGGGCTGTTGCCTATGCCATCTTCAATCTTCAGGACAGGGGTACCTTGTTTGTGAGCCCTCAAGACAAAGTCTATGGAGGGATGATTGTGGGCGAACATAACCGAGAAAATGACTTGGAAGTCAATATCCTAAAAGGCAAACAACTAACCAATATGCGCGCTTCTAGTGCAGATGAAGCAATACGTCTTGTGCCACCTAGAAAAATTTCACTGGAAGCAATGCTCTCCTATCTTGATGAGGATGAACTACTAGAAGTCACGCCAGAGAGTCTACGATTACGTAAACGTGAGCTAGACCCCACTGCTCGCAAGAGAACCGCCCGGACAGGCAAAAGAGACTAAAGCATACAACCCCTCACCGGTGCACCCATGCTCAACGAGCAGAAGCTGGATTCTTAGGGGAGATGGCGACTGCACGGCAGGTAAGAGGATAAAAAAAGTTCTCTTTAACCGGACCTCGGAGTGCCATGATGGGGCTAGTCTTCACGTTTGCTTTGTTGTCGTAGGAGGTATGCTAATAGGGTGACTGCAGCAGAAAAGAAGATGAGTCCAGTGGCCGAAATGGCTTTCTGGGTGGATATGTCGTGTGTCACAAATCCTTGTTGGTGCAAGAAGAGCAGGAGCAGTATAAGAGTATTGTTAAACAAGTGTGCAACCATAGGAAACAGCAAGTCTTTGGTCCACCAATAAATGTAACCAAACAACACCCCGAGCAAAAACCGGGGTGCAAAACCATAGAACTGAAGGTGAATAGCACTAAAGACAAAGGCACTGATACCGATGGCCAGGTGGATGTTGTTGGTAAGCTTATGACAAAGATTCTGAACCAAGCCTCTAAAAAGCAGCTCTTCACCAATGGCAGGGACCACACCTATCACCAAAATTCCTACCCCTAGCTCTGGTAGCGAACGAAAGGTAGTGAGCAAGACTGTGACCCTTTGTAAAGCCGCTTCTTTTTCTTGCGCCCATATTTCAAATGTCTTAAGCCACATGGGAAGCTTAATCCCCATGTTCCATTGGATAACCCAGGTGTCTACCACCATAAAAGCCAGAACCAAGCCTAGGGTGATCAGCATAGGTGCGGCGTAATGTTGCCGCCACTGAAAAAATGCGCGAAGATGCTGTCCTTCAAAAATGCGTAAATAAAGCAACGGCGCCACAATAAATGCGCCACTGGCTGTTGTAGCTTGTAGTACTAGGAGCGGCTGTTGAGGGGATAAGGCTGCATTGATTGTTTTCTCAACACCATGAGTGCCTGAAAAATAAAGTAAGGACGCTACCGACTGGCCTAAAAAAGCACCCAGTATTACCAAGAAAAATACCAAGGCAAGACTCATCCAGGGAGATCGGTCGGCTACTAGAGGAAGGATCGTATGTCGTTGAGGCATAAGAAAATCAAAATTACATAAAATATTGGGGCTGTTCGCTAAGCAGATAACTGATAAATTGGTGCTCTACACAAGTCTAATAAGCTTCGTCTACCCCGCAGTGCTATGGTAAAAATTGGAGACATACAACTGGGTGACTTTCCGTTGCTGCTGGCCCCTATGGAAGACGTGAGTGACCCTCCCTTTAGGGCTTTGTGTAAAGAGAAAGGGGCTGATTTGATGTACACAGAGTTCATTGCTGCAGAAGGCTTGATTCGCGACGCCACTAGCAGTGTACAAAAGTTAGACATCTACGACTATGAGCACCCTATAGGGATTCAAATATATGGCGATAAAATTGCGTCTATGCGTGAAGCAGCCAGCATTGCCGAAGCATCTCAACCTGCTCTCATCGATATTAACTATGGTTGTCCAGTCAAAAAGATAGCTTGTCGCGGGGCTGGCGCAGGTATTCTCTTGGATCTCCCCAAGATGCAAGCCATGGCGGCAGAAATTGTCAAGCGTGTTTCCTTGCCCGTGACCGTCAAAACCCGTCTGGGCTGGGACGAGAGTACGATCAAGATTGTGGAGGTAGCCCAAAGGCTACAAGATGTGGGCATCCAGGCACTGACTATTCATGGAAGAACTAGAAAGCAGATGTACAAGGGGGAGGCCAACTGGGAGCTCATTGCGGCCGTTAAGAACCATCCTGATATACACATCCCTATCTTTGGCAATGGCGATGTCAATAGTCCCCAGAAGGCCCTGGAGTACAAGAATAAATATGGTGTGGATGGCATCATGATTGGGCGGGCTAGTATTGGCTATCCTTGGATCTTCCAAGAGATCAAGCACTTCATAAAAACAGGTACTATACTTGCCCCACCTAATTTGAAGGAACGCATCTACGTCATTAAAAAACACCTGCAGCATGCGCTGCAGTGGAAAGGCGAAAGAACGGGCTTGCTGGAAATGAGAAATTGTTACGCCAGATACTTCAAGGGCTTAGAAGGCATTAAGTTTTTTCGGACACGCCTGGTCACAGCCCCTACGTCCGAGGTCGTGCATGAAATTTTAGAAGAAATTGCTTGTGCGCTTGCGCCCTGATATCACAGCTGGGATCTAGAAAATGCCACGCAGCAACGATTTTTTGATGAGAATCCACTCATGTTGTTGGCTTTCACATGGAGTAGTTCCTTCATCCTGAACAAGCAGTGGCTGCACTGCGTATTTTTTGCGCAGCTGTATAGCTTTTTCCTTGGTTGCTTGACGTCTTTGGCCGGTACTTAGAGGCAGGCAGTGCCTAAGTCTCAGTGCTGCTCATCAAGGAAGATAGGCTTACCTCAGTATGTTTTTCCATATAACTTTTTGCAATTTCCCAACCTAGATGTCGCCTGGGCATTGCTGGCCTATTTCTGATGTAAACGGTCTATCATTGAGGTAGCTATTCTTGATCAAATGGTTGGTTACATAAAGTAGTTCTTGGTCAATAAAAATGCTTCCGCACGATGTCTTGGTGTTTCTCAGCCGCTACTAGTTGCTCCTTGGTGTATGACAATCAAACTCGCTTCGCCCTTTGGCAGCATGGCCTGGGTACATTAATAGGCCGAATTCCCATAGTACAGCATATCTGCCAGCAGTATTTGGTTGGCGTCGTTTGTCTTGATGAATTCCTGTGCGAGCCGAAGTGCCGCCTGAGGCACGAATAAGTTTTCTGGTAAGCCCTTAGGATCTACTGTGTTAGCTCGATGGGCCTGCATTTGGCTCCCTCGCCCATGAAAAAATCGAGTACAAGGACCATCCGCTCTTCACGGAGATATAAGTCCATACCCATGCCTGTGATCAAGGTAGCTAGCGACGGGAGAGAAGAATTTTAAAGTCTGGGTAATCGTAAAGGAAGTAACGAAAAGCCCCTTCAAATTGCTGTTGTATGGCTGAAAAATCTCCAAAAATGCGCCGCACTTTTTGATATAGTGCTTGTATATTCGCGTTGTGTACCACAGCATAAAGCCTCTCTACCAATATATTCTCCTCTCTCTGAGAAGTTGGACCTAAAAATTGGGCTGCAAAAAGCGCATTATCTTTTAAGAAGGCACGAATCTTTTTCCTGCTCTCCAAGCCAAACAGTACTTTTCCCGGTCTTTACATTGCTAAGGGAAATATGATGTTAGACACATCTGGCGGGGGGTAGCAGCATATTGGGTCTGTCAGAGAGCACATAGGCCGGCTGATACAGCCATGCACCAACAAAGAACTATGACGATGCTTCGCACTATTTAGTTATTTTTAGACTTAAAATAAATAGATTTTTGGGCGCCATGAAAAGATATATACTTCTTGTAGGGCTTTTTTTGAGTGCTGCAGTGACACGTGCACAGGGACAGCTAGGCATTCAATTATCGCCTAGTATGTCCATCAACAGGGTGTATACCAATCCTAACAATGCGGGGTTTTCCTCGGCAGGGGCGGATTTTCGGTTAAAACTCGGTCCTATCTATGATCATCCTATTCAAGACAATTGCTATGCTAGTACAGGGCTATTGTATTCAGTCCAACATCTTGCTATTAAAAACAAAAAATTGTCGCCTGACATTCGAGAAAAACATGTGCTGCACTACCTACAAGTCCCTCTGCTCCTCAGACTTTACACCAGCGAACTTACGCTAGACACCCGGCTCTACGCATTACTAGGCGCTCTTGGTCAAATCAGAGTCAATGCAAGAAACACTGAACTACAAGCAAGTAGGGACAAGCTTTTTATTGAGGAATTTCGTCGTTGGGGCTTTGCAGGTTTGCTGGGAGTGGGGGTAGAATACAACACCAGCTTGTCTACCAGTGTTTTTGTAGGCATCAGCTACCAATATGGCCTGTCAAGTGTGATTGACAAACAAGCCCAGAATCCACCCTCATCTCCGGTCATGGGCTATAGTGATTTACTGAGTATCGATTTAGGAATAAGATTTTGAGAGGTTTTTGACGCATTGCTGCAACGCTGTTTCCTCATCGATGCTGTTGCGTACACACTAGACCCGACCTATATGCAACGAGAAAGTGAGGTAATTTTGTGTGTGACGACTCCTAATAGTAATAAATGGATAACATGTATAACGTGCAGGAACCTGATGTAGTGGCCCACTAAACAGTAGCGCAAAATTTTATCACCTGTTTATCATTGTGCATGCTAATGAAGATCACGAACAATTTTGTTATGTTTGCACCCCATATTCTGGGTGCCCCATGAAGGCTTCTTTTCGAGACCCTGAGGGGCACACCGATATGCAGTAGAAGTATGAAGTTATCCGCATTTAAGTTTGACCTGCCCGCTAGGCTCATTGCCTCTCATCCCGCCGAAAATAGAGATGAGTCGCGGCTGATGGTTGTCCACAAAGACACTGGGAAAATCGAACACAAGTACTTCAAAGAGGTCATCGATTATCTAGCCGAAGATGATACATTGGTAGTCAACGATACCAAGGTTTTTTCTGCCATGCTCTATGGCAACAAGGAAAAGACAGGTGCACAGATAGAAGTCATGCTTTTGCGGGAGTTGAGTGAGGAGCATCACTTGTGGGATACCTTGGTCGATCCAGCTAGGAAGATTCGTGTCGGCAATAAATTATTCTTTGGTAATGGTGAGTTGGTGGCAGAAGTACTAGACAATACCACGTCTAGAGGAAGAACGCTCAAGTTTCTGTTTGATGGAACCACAGAAGAGCTGCATAGTATCATTGAGCAGTTGGGCAGTACACCACTTCCCAAAGAGATCAAAAGAAAAGTAGCTTCTGAAGATCGCAGCCGCTATCAAACCGTTTATGCACAACAAACAGGTGCTGTGGTAGCACCTACTGCGGGCTTTCATTTTACCCCTCACTTGCTTAAACGTTTAGAGATACAGGGTACCCACATTGCCTCTGTGACCTTACATATTGGCTTAGGAACACTGAGGCCTGTTGATGTAGAAGATCTAACCAAGTACAAAGTAGACTCTGAGTTTTTGTCCATTGATGCAGCAACAGCACGGCTAGTCAATCAATCATTAGATAAAAAGAAACGGGTGTGTGCCGTTGGTGTCTCTACTGCCAAAGCTATAGAGGCCTCTGTTTCTGTTGCTGGTGGTTTGAAGGCTAACCACGGGTGGACGAATAAATTTATTTTTCCTCCTTATCCATTCAAAGTCTGTACATCACTGATTACTAATTTCCACTTACCAGCGTCAGCCCCACTCATGACGGCTGCTGCTTTGGGGGGGTATGATCTGCTCATGGAGGCTTATCAAGTAGCCATCAAGGAAAAATATCGTTTTTTTGTATACGGCGACGCAATGTTGCTACTGTAGGTTCGTGCGGCCTGATGGTAGCAGAGACATAGCAGAACTTCCTCCTCTTGATGCTAAAACTGAAGTCTTCTTTTTCTTTGCTAAGAGTCACTTGGCCGGCCTTCGCCGCAGCATGCCAAGGACAAAATATTGGGCAGAAGAAGGGGCTGAATCCCATGTAGTATCATGAAAAGGAGGCACTTGTTGGTCGGTATACTCCAGGTTTTATGGAGCTGTTTCTTCTCGCTGAATGCTTGTGCACAGACGGCAACGAGCAAAGATGCCTTGGCACGCCACATGAAAGCACAGATCGATCAGAACAACTTGCCAGAACATGTTGCAATTATTATGGATGGCAATGGTAGGTGGGCGACAGAGCGAGGTAAACCAAGAGTATTTGGTCATCAAAATGCTATACAAAGTGTTAGGGAAGTTGTAGAAGGTTGTGGTGAGCTGGGCATTCCCTGCTTGACGTTGTATGCTTTTTCTACCGAAAATTGGAAGCGTCCCCAGGTGGAAGTGGAAAGTTTAATGCGCCTCATCACTAATACCATTGATCAAGAGCTCACAGAACTCTTGCAAAACAATGTACGCCTCAATTTTATAGGTGATTTACTTAGTCTCCCCAAAGAATGCCAAAAAGCCATCCAAAAAGCCATCCAAGCTTCTCACCATAACCAGGGATTGCTCTTGACTATTGCGTTGAGCTATAGTGGCAGTTGGGACTTAGCAGAGGCTGCCAAAGCCATTGCCCGGGATGTACAGGAAGGCAGGTTGGCACTGCAAGACATTGATGCCGAGCTTTTTAAGCAATACCTTTCCACCAAAGACATGCCTGATCCAGCGCTGCTGATCAGAACGAGCGGGGAAATGCGGCTTAGCAACTTTCTTTTAGGGCAGCTTGCCTATACAGAATTGTTTTTTACGCCAGTTCTTTGGCCGGACTTTAGAAAGTGCGACCTTTACGGGGCAATATTAGCCTACCAAAAACGTGCAAGGAGATTTGGTAACTTAAACGCGTGAGTGCAACATGAGGAAAAGGTTTTTCCGTCCCGTTTTAGTACAGCTTGTAACAAGCTATTTATTGGCTGCAGGAGCCTTAGCGCAGACTGTGCCTGCACGTTATCCACTCGAGCTTAATGACGAGTCTCCAGCCAGCTACTTGATCAAAGACGTCCAAGTTACTGGCACCAAGTCTATAGACAAGAAAGCAATTATCACAATTTTAGGATTCAATTCGGGTGATACGGTTCAAATACCTGGACCAGCCATTGCGGATGCCATTCAAAGACTATGGAAGCAAGGGCTCGTTAAGGATGTAGCCATCTATGCCTCCCGAGTTGCTGATCATCACGTTGTACTTACGGTGAGTGTCACGGAGTGTTCCAGGCTATCCGCCTATTTTTTTGAGGGGATCAAAAAGAAAGAGCAAGAGAAGCTAATAGAGCAAATAGCCCTTGTAAAAGGAAAAGTCGTCACGGACGAGCTCATTAAGAATGCCCAGAAAGCCATTCAAGATTACTACATAGCGGAAGGTTATTTGTATACAACCGTCACCATCGCCTCTGTGCCTGACCCCACGCGTGCTGAGCACATTCAACTGAAGATTAAGGTTGACAAAGGGGCAAAAGTAAGTATCAATGCAATACATTTTGAAGGCAACCAGTACATCAGTAGCGATGTCTTAAGAAGCCAGATGCAACATCTCCGTGAGAAACCTCGTTTCACGTTAGTCAAGGACGTGATCAAAGAAGTACTCACTTTCCAACCCATCAGAGAAAAAGGAATACTATGGCGTCCATTCAATCTCCAAGAGAGTTGGAATTATTTACATAAGAACGTGATTCTATTCCCCTCTAAGTTTAACCAAGCCAAATTTGAGGAAGATAAAAAGCGTGTCATAAGCTATTACCAAAGCAAAGGCTTTAGAGATGCAGTCATCGTCAAGGATACTGTTGATAAGCAAGCAGATGCATTACTCAATGTATGGATGAAGGTGGAAGAGGGGAGACAGTACCGCGTAGGAGATATCAGATGGACAGGAAATTATCTTCATGATGATGACACCCTGCGACAGATATTGAACATCAAAAAAGGAGATGTCTACAACCCATTACTGCTCCAGAAGGGGCTGTATAATAATCCAGAGGGGCGAGACATTGCTTCGCTATATGTGGATGACGGCTACTTGTTCTTTCAGGTTGCTCCAGTAGAGGTAGGCTTAAAAGGGGATACTGTAGACCTGGAGATCCGCCTACAAGAAGGGACCCAAGAACATATTAATAAGGTATTGATTGAGGGCAACAAGATCGCGCATGACTATGTAATTAGGCGAGAGCTCAGAACTTTACCGGGTGATAAATTTAGCAGGACCAAGCTACATAGATCCCATCGAGAATTGGCCCAGCTCAATATTTTTGACCCTGCCATTGATATTGTTCCTGTACCTAATTTTGCGGATAAGACTGTAGACATCAAATGCAAAGTAAAGGATCGGCCCAAGGTTGAAATAAAATTTTCAGGAGGCTGGGGAGGTGAATTTATGGGCGTAGTTACGCTGGCTACTAACAACTTTTCGTTAGGGAGCCTTGTTAGATCACGTTCTCCACTAGGAGGAGGGCAAACTCTAGGGCTGAGTGCTGAGACCAATGGCAAAGGGTACGAAAATTTTGCACTACAATTCACGGAGCCATGGCTAGGTGGGAAAAAACCTAGACACTTTCACTTGAGTTTTAATAAGTCCGGAGAAGGCAACAGAGGGTCGATAGGTGGAAAGACCGGCCTAGGGACAAGGCTTACTTGGCCAGATGACTATATGGCATTAAAAAGTAGTCTTGCCTATTATCGCCATGATTATGAAGAATATGATCTACTAGATAACAACGAGAAGCGCACAGGCGTTTTAAACGATCTCTCTGTCAACATCTACTTAGGGCGCGATAGCACTGGACCTAGCCCTGTCTATCCTAAAGAAGGGAGTAAGTTGGAGTTACACACCAATTTTACTCCTCCTTGGTCTTGGTTTTCTAATCAAGGGCACAGCGCACTTTCTGAGTCGGAGCGATATAGTTGGAAAGAGTATCATCAGTGGATGTTGGATGGTTCTTACTTTGTGTGTCTTTTAGACAACTTGGTACTGAATATGCGTGGCCATTTTGGCATGCTAGGTAAGTTTCCTTCTCAAGGAAGTATCGGGCCATCTGAAAGATTTTCCTTGGGAGGTACCAGGTTCGGGAATCGCACACTTAGAGGCGAGGAGTATATCTCTTTGCGGGGCTATGAAGATGGTTACGTGACCCCTAAAGACGAGGTGACTGGTTATAAAGGGGGGGTGATTTATGATAAATTTGTACTGGAGTTGCGGTATCCTATGGTTTCTAGCCACCTTGCTTCTGTCTACGCCTTAGCTTTTGCTGAGGGGGGGAATGCTTGGTCGCAATACGAGGATTATAACCCGTTTTCCCTGAAACGATCAGCAGGTGTGGGCATAAGGGCATATTTGCCTTTGCTCATAGGTACCACGATAGGTTTTGATTGGGGGTATGGGTTTGATAAAAAGCCCACTGATAAAAAGTATAATGAATGGGAGTTCTCTTTCTCCATAGGGATGGACTTGCGATAAGCACGGTGTGCTTGCGTGTTGATAAAATGTAAATGACTAATAACTTAGATAGTATTCGCTAACACAAAAACCTAAATACCATGCAAAAAAGATTTTTTTTAACACTTGCCTTGATGTTAAGCTTATTCAAGTTGTACGCGAAAGAAAAATCCTCTCACATACAACCCCCGCCTTTAAAAATTGGCTACGCCAATATGGAATACATCTTTACCAGTTTACCAGAGGCAAAAGCAATGCAATCTGAATGTGCAACTTTTGAGAAGCAACTTAACAATCAGATAAAGGCCGGAATAGAAGATTTTCAGCAAAAAAGACAGGTTTTCGAACAAAGCTATGAGGCCATGACTGAAGCTGTGAGAAATCAAAAAGAATTGGAACTACAGCAATTACAAAAAAGTCTTAACCAACTGCAGCTGGCATTGCCAGAGAAGATTGCTGGAAAGCAATCTAACTTACTAAGGCCTGTTTACGAGAAAGTCCAAAGCGCGATTGCACAAATTGCCAAAGAAAATGGCTATACACATGTGTTGAGCGATCATATAGCAGGGATACCCGTGCTGCTTTATGCAGATGAAAAGCATAATATATCTGATCGGGTCTTGAAAAAACTAGGGATCGACCTTGACAAAGAAAAAGACAAGAAGAAGTAAAGTCTCCGAAATATACTATACCTCGTTGCTACAGTATTCTACTCGGTTGTTTGTAGGCCAAAGCGGGGGCATGGATGAGCGGGGCCAATGCACAGCAACCCCATCAATAAGCACCTGGCGTGTTGCGTATAGCTGTGGTGCTAGTACGACTCAGGGGTACATACGAGCACTTTTAGTAATTCAGTGGCGCTACCCGTGGGCAAGGCCAAGTCGGAAAATCCCTGCCTGGTGCTCGTGTGTATCACCAATACTTTTACAAAAGTGATCTGAATGACCTGCCCCTGGCGGTAGGCAGCCCTGAGGGTTTGCTGCCTTCGGTTTGCGAGAAGCTATGCTTTCGACGAGACTGTTGGGTGGTTGTCACGGTAGAAACTTATTCTTAGCAGGGAAAGATGACTCCAAAAAAGAGAGGAAGGACACTTTTGTTACTTTCAAATCGATGGCTGCCGGCGAGCGCATGAAGAAAGCATTCCCCTGGAGGTTGTCAGTGATCAGATTGCTGATGGTATGATCTACAAAAGAAAGATAGATTTGGTCAATAAGAGGCGAAAGGATATGCTCGAGCAAGCTAAAAACAATAACGGTTGTGCTGTCTATGAACATTAAACGAAAATGCCATCTGGTAGTTTTATGCTTAGCATTGACCCGTATTGCTCTGGCAGAGCCTTCCCAAGGTACATTGCTAGACAAGATCATTGCCAATGTTGATGGCCAAATTATCCTGTATTCAGATCTAGAAACTGCTTACCAGCAGTACTTGCTCCAAGGTGGTAAAGAGGTTGCTGACCTGAAGTGTAAGATGCTAGAGCAACTGGTCATCAATAAGATGTTGCTGGCTAAAGCCAGGCAAGAAGGAGTAGTATTGAAAAAGGAAGCAATAGCACAGGCGTTCCATGACAGAATGCAGTACTTACTAGCACAAGCAGGATCGGAAACAAGGCTATCACAGTATTTTGGAAGGCCTATCGAGGAGGTAAAAAGTGAGGTGAGAGAAAAAATAAAAGAGCAGCTGGTGCTAGACAGCATGCGTGCCCAGCTTACAAGAGACATTGTTGTCACGCCGCAAGAGGTTAAAGAGTTCTTCGAAGCGCTGCCTGCCCAGGAACGATCTTACTATCCTGCTGAAGTAGCCGTCAGAGAGATTGTGCGGTATCCACGGGTTAGCCAGCAAGAGAAAGATTCCCTGATAGCACAGCTCAAAGCCTTGAAAGTACGCATACAGCAGGGAGAAGATTTTGAAGTCTTAGCCCAAGAGTACTCCCAAGATCCAGGTTCTTCCTCCCAAGGAGGCGACTTAGGCTTTTGGCAGCTAGGTGAGCTAGCCCCTGCCTATGAGGCAGCAGCATTGGCGCTCCAGCCTGGTGAGGTATCTGAACCAGTCACCACGCAATTTGGTATGCATTTGATTCAGCTCATTGTTCGAGAAGAAGACCGCTACAACAGTCGCCATATCTTGCTTAAGTACGGTCCGGAAGCGCTTGGCATAGAAGTAGTTAAAAAACAATTGGCCCAGCTTCGCACCGATATCTTAGCGGGAAAAATTATTTTTGAGCAAGCTGCAATCAAGTCTTCTGAAAATGCCTTAACAGCCTCCAATGGGGGGTTGCTCACAGGAGAGCATGGCAGTACCAGGATGTTCATCGATGACTTATCGTCAGATGTATATTTTTCCGTAGAGCAGCTCGCTCCCGGTGCTATCTCTGATCCCATGCTGTTCACAGCAGCCGATGGTCGAGAAGCTGTCAGGATCCTTTTCCTGGAAGAAAAGATAGCCCCTCATCAGGCCAATCTTGTGCAGGATTATGCCAAGATTCAGCAGCTGTTAATTGATCAGAAGAAAACCACTACACTACAGGATTGGTTTGAGCGTGTGCAGGCCAGTGCCTCTATCCATGTAGCGCCCGAGTACCAAAACTGCGAACTATTCAGATAATTGGTTGCTTTTTCCCTATTAAGATTCTTGCCTCACTTTTTATGATTCCTAGCCTAGATGGGTTACCTTCTTTCTCGTCATTTTTATTATCCTTGTTGTTGAAGGTATTTCGAGGGTACACGGCTGACCAATAGTACCCGTGTGCATGTGTTGACTAAGTTGAAGGCATGGTAACAAAAACATTGGGCAGTGCTGTTTATGGGGTCAACGCTTCAATGATTTCTATTGAGGTGAACATTGTTAAGGGGACCCACTTTTTTATGGTAGGCCTTCCTGATAGCGCTGTCAAAGAAAGCCAACATCGGATCGAATCCGTCCTCAAACACACTGGTTATGCCATGCCTCGTCAGCGTGTGATAGTTAATCTTGCCCCAGCAGACATACGCAAAGAAGGTGCTGCGTACGATCTTCCCATTGCTCTGTGTATCCTGCATGCATCCCAGCAGTGCCACTTTGATCATTTAGATGAATATATGGTATTGGGAGAATTGGCCCTCAATGGGAGCCTCCGCCCTATCAAAGGTGTATTGCCTATTGCTATTGAAGCACGTAAAAGAAATTGTAAAGGTTTTGTTCTTCCCCAAGAAAATGCTCCAGAAGCAGCCATTATCAATCATCTGGACATCATTCCCGTACAGCATATTGAAGAAGCCATTGATTTTTTTACAGGTGCCAAAACCATAGCCCCTGCCGTTGTAGATACGCGCGCCATGTTTGCCAATGGTGTCCATAATTATTCGCTTGATTTTGCAGATGTCCAAGGGCAAGAAAACACTAAGCGAACCTTAGAAATTGCCGCTGCAGGTGGCCACAATGCGATCATGATTGGCCCTCCTGGCGCTGGAAAGACCATGTTGGCCAAACGTATCCCTTCCATTCTTCCTCCCTTTACGCTAGAAGAAGCCCTGGAAACGACCAAAATTTATTCGGTCATCGGAAAATTGGGTCAGCGAGAGGGCCTGATGACTGCTAGGCCCTTTCGGGCTCCTCATCACACGATCAGTGATGTTGCGTTGGTAGGAGGGGGTAGTATGCCCCAGCCAGGTGAAATATCGCTTGCTCACAACGGTGTTCTTTTCTTGGATGAGCTGCCAGAATTTAGAAGGGCCGTGCTAGAAGTGATGCGCCAGCCTCTAGAGGAGCGAAAGGTGAGCATCTCTCGTGCTAAAATTGCCGTAGACTTTCCAGCCAGTTTCATGCTCATTGCCAGCATGAATCCTTGCCCTTGCGGCTATTACAATCATCCTACCAAAGAATGTGTGTGTGATGCTGCTACAGTACGGCGCTATTTGAACAAGGTGAGTGGTCCGCTGCTAGACCGGATCGATCTGCATGTAGAAGTAACTCCTGTCTCCTTTGATGAGATGACTGCTCGAAGGCCTACAGAAAAAAGTGCTGACATCAGAGCACGGGTTGTACAAGCCAGGGCTACCCAGCAGCAACGCTTCCAAGTTTCCAAAGACATTCACGCCAATGCATTGATGCCCTCTTCTATGGTCAAAAAAGTATGTGTTATTTCCAAAGCAGGGAAAAATTTACTCAAAGCCGCCACAGAAAAGCTTGGTCTGTCTGCCAGAGCCTACGACCGCATCTTAAAAATGTCCCGCACTATTGCCGATCTTGCAAATACTGAGGCCATTCAAGAAGAACACCTGGCTGAAGCCATCCAATACCGTAGCCTGGACAGAGAGGCGTGGGGAGGCTAGCAAGAGTTGGATATTCTTGGAGACCGTTATTGACTACTTATTAGCGAACAACTATTAGATAATAGTATTTTTTACCTTGCTGAACAAGAAGATACCTGTCCTGCAAACGTTTGAAATGAGGCTTTTGATGAGGATCAGTAACTTTGACTTTGTTGATGCTCAAACCTCCTCCTTGGATCATTCGACGTGCTTCTCCTCTGGATTTGCAGATGACCCCCTGGGTTGCATTGGAGATTAAGTCTGCCACATCAGCCAAGTCTGCCCACTGCTCTTTGCTGATAGTGATCTGTGGAACATTGGAAAAAATGGTCAACAAATCGTGTTCGCTCAGCGTCTGAATATCTTCTTGGGTGGCAGACCCAAATAATATCTCAGTAGTCTGGGCGGCTTGACGGTAAGCTTGTTCAGAATGCACCCTCATTGTTAGCTCCTTAGCCATAGCTTTTTGTAAGATGCGCTGATGGGGTGCTGCACGGTGCGTCTGGTAGAGCGTTTCAATAGCTGCCTGGTCTAGCAGGGTAAAGACCTTGATGAGCTTGTGTGCGTCCTCGTCTGAGCAGTTTAACCAGAATTGATAAAACGCATACGGCGAGGTCATGGTTGGGTCGAGCCACACATTACCCTGTTCGGTTTTGCCAAACTTGCTTCCATCTGCTTTAGTAATGAGGGGTGTAGTCAGCGCAAAAGCAGCACTACCTGCTTTTCTGCGGATGAGCTCTGTGCCTGTGGTTAGGTTGCCCCACTGATCTGCTCCACCCATCTGTAGCTTTACGTTGTAATGGGTGTACAAGTAGTAAAAATCATAGCCCTGTAGCAGCTGATAGGAAAACTCAGTAAAAGAAATGCCTGCCTCTAAGCGCTGCTTTACCGAGTCTTTGGCCATCATATAATTGACGGATATATGCTTACCTACCTCGCGCAAAAATTGCAAAAAGCCTATGTCCTTGAACCAGTCCAGGTTGTTCAGTAGCACTGCCCCATGTGCTTGGTCAGAAAAGTCCAAAAACCGCTGTAACTGCTTGCTGATGCATGTTTGGTTGTGGCGGAGTTCCTCTTCACGCACTAGGCCTCTTTCTGAGACTTTTCCTGATGGATCGCCTACCATGCCTGTAGCGCCTCCGACAAGGACTACTGGCTTGTGCCCCGCTAGTTGAAAGTGTTTGAGCAGCATGATGGCAGCCAAATTGCCAATATGTAGCGAAGGTGCTGTGGGGTCAAAACCTACATAGCCCACAGTAGCTTCTTTTTTGAGCTGCACTTCCGTGCCAGGAATGATATTGTGCACCATCTCTCGCCAGTGCAGGTTGGCTATAAAATCTTGCATCTTAACAAAATTAGTACAGTAGTTAGTAACGTGAGGGCTTGCAAATGTAGTTTCAAAAGTACTCGACCAGCAAGTATTTGCTACACAGGTTGCGCAGTGCCCAGTTGATAGGCGTGCTTTGTATGTCATCGATCATCTATTCAACTCGGACAAAAAAGTAGTAGTTGCCATTTTGCATGTTAATTTTCGAGTTGCTGCCTGGCCAATTCGCATAGTTTGTGTTTTACCTCAGCGTAGGTACCTCACTATTTAATCGCCCCTTAAGCAAGGCTGAATCCACCCATCTGGTTGTACGTGTAGGGGATTTTATCAAAATTTGCTTCCCGCAATCTATGGCCCTGTATACAGACAAAGTCAAGAAGGCTATCGTGGTCATGGTTAAGTAGGCGGTTCAGCGGTGCTGATGCGCTTCGTAGACACAAGACCATGTGTAAGCGACATTCGGCGATAGAAGCGATCATAGGGCACCTGAAAAGCGAGCACAGGCTGGGAAGCAATGATCTCAAGGGAAGTGTAGGAGATACTCATAACGTCTTACTAGCAGGGATGGGGTTCAACTTGATGCTGCTACTCAGAGAGTTGGCAGGTAATTTTTTGCCATACTGTGTTGGGCTCTTTGGGGGCCAGACTTTCGTAGCAAATTACGCTTGACCACCAATTAGCGTTGACTCAGATAGGTAGTTGTTAAGACTCGCCTAGCTAGTGCCGCGCCTAAGGAATATCCCCACGCTGATTGATATGCAATAGCTTCACTCTATTCACCTTTCTGCATACTTAGAATGCATCCTACCAAGGTCTCGAAGTACCCATAAGGAGCAGCTGCGCAGCGTTATGGTAGGAGGCAAGGACACTTCAGGCGATCATGGTGCGTTGGCTGCACGTTCTTTTTTACTTTTTCACGCATGCCTGGAGCAGTTTTCTAGGAAAATCATGGTGACAGGACTTGATTCTTTGATTGATTTGTAGCAGCATTGTGCTCTCTGCTTTTCACACATTTTAGATACGCAACGAAATCGATCATCCACCCATGAAGTACAACAAGCTCTCCCATTACATCTTATCTCTATTATTGAGTAGCACTTTACTTGGCGGCTGTAACAAGCACCCTATGGCAGCCATGAGCGAAGAAGAGAATTTATGGCAAGAATCTGTTGGTGGAATTACTATCCTGGAAGCAGAGCACCTCGAAGCGATGGATTCAGCCCGTGTTCCAGCAACCATTGACGTAGCACAGGAAGCTTCGGCGCATGGATTAAGCGCGAGTCGGAGTTTTGAGGTAGGAGACAGTATGGAGCCGTCAGAATTATCGTCGATAGTACGCAAAACCGGACTCAAGGGGGAGGCAGCATCTGTCAAAAGCGTTGAGACAACACGATGCTACATAAATGCGCTAGCAGCAATAGTGAGGGCAATCACAGAGAAAGAAGAAGTAATAGCAAGGGAAAAAAAGGAAGTAGCCAGGGTAAACGAGGAAGTAGCCAGGGCAAACACAGTAAGAGATGAGGCAGTAGCGAGGGCAAATAGAGAAAAAGACGCAGCAGTAGCGAGGGAAAACGAGGCAAGAGAAGAGCTAGCAGCAAACAACCAAGAAATAATAGCACAAACAAGAAATGTGCTAGCAGCAGTAGTGATTGCAAACACAGAAAGAGATGCAGCAGTAGCGAGGGCAAACGAGGCAGTAACAAATGCAAACACAGAAAGGGATGCAGCAGTAGCGAGGACAAACGAGGCAACAGTGAGGGCAAACGAGGCAGTAGCAAATGCAACCACAGAAAGGGATGCAGCAGTAGCGAGGGAAAAAACAGCAAGAGAAGAGCTAGCAGCAAGAGACCAAGAAATAGCACAAACAAGCAATGCTTTAGCGGTTGCCCCAAGGCCCAGGACCTTCGGGGAGGCGGAGTGGAAGCAACACTTTGGTGATGTGGGGTCAGCGCCCCCGCTGCCCAGTGATATAGCTGCTATCTTGGACGGCCCTTGCCCATTCTGGCCCAATAAAAAGGTCAGAGACACGCACCTATTGGTGCTGATCCCTGCTACCGTAGGGGGTGTACCGTT
>JANPMB010000031.1:0-61684 GCA_031422615.1 Amoebophilaceae bacterium | reverse complement strand
TGTGATGCACTGACACTGGGGGGAACGAAAAGGCGTGTGCCCGAAACACAAGTAGCATCACTTACCTGGCTGATGGGAGTGGTATCAACATCTATCACTGTCGGTGACGACGGAGCTTCTTCTAGTTTACGAATCTTGTTTACCAACCTTTGGTACTCTTGTGCCTGTTTTTCCTGCTGCTTAGACGCGCTTTTCCACGTAAACAGGCTGTTGGTCACATACCCCCCCAAAGCTGCAGCGCCCACTAAAAGGGTCGCGTTTTGCTGACTGATTATTTCTTTCCGTGCTCGGTTACCCCTGATTACGACCTGTAACTCGGTGACAGCCAATGGATCAGGAACGTCGATTATCTCTGCAGATTCTTCTTTTGCCTCATTACTTGCTGCTAGCTCTTCTACTGCCTCGTTTGCCCTCACTACTGCTGCATCTCTTTCTGTGTTTGCAATCACTACTGCCTCGTTTGCCCTCGCTATTGCTGCATCTCTTTCTGTGTTTGCAATCACGACTGCCTCGTTTCCCCTCGCTACTTCCTCGTTTCCCCTCGCTACTGCTGCATCTCTTGCTGTGTTTGCAATCACTACTGCCTCGTTTTCACTCGCTATTGCTTCTTCTTTTTCTGTGGTTGCCCTCACTACTTCCTCGTTTTCCCTCGCTATTGCTGCATCCCTTGCTGTGTTTGCATTTGTTACTGCCTCGTTTGCCCTCGCTATTGCTGCATCCCTTGCTGTGTTTGCATTTGTTACTGCCTCGTTTGCCCACGTTACTGCTGCATCTCTTGCTGTGTTTGCAATCACTACTGCCTCGTTTGCCCTCACTACTGCTTCGTCTCTTTCTGTGTTTGCAATCACTACTGCCTCGTCTCTTTCTGTGTTTGCATTTGCTGCTGCTTCGTTTGCCCTCACGACTGCCTCGTTTGTCCTCGCTACTGCTGCATCTCTTACTGTGTTTGCAATCACTACTGCCTCGTTTGCCCACGTTACTACTGCATCTCTTTCTGTGTTTGCATTTGCTGCTGCCTCGTTTGCCCTCGCTACTGCTGCATCTCTTTCTGTGTTTGCAATCACTACTGCCTCGTTTGTCCTCGCTACTGCTGCATCTCTTTCTGTGTTTGCATTTGCTGCTGCCTCGTTTGCCCTCACTACTGCTGCATCTCTTGCTGTGTTTGCAATCACTACTGCCTCGTTTGCCTCGGCTATTTCTTGATCTCTTGCTGTATTTTCCCTGACTACTGTCGCACGATCAGTTGTTGACACTGTTTCTGGCTTGGTACCATTGTGGTTCTGAGAACATCCTGTTATAACCAAGCAAGGCACAACTTGCCCCAAACAAAGAATCCCTATTAAAGTGTTCGCAAAGCTTCGTCTAATCACGGATTTTGAGAGTATATTTTTTACTGGTTTTATTTTTAGATTTTTTCAGAAAATACGGCCCGAAATTAGAGAATAGAAGCGCACGGTTCAAACATAATACCTTCCAAAATTTGGATTGAGGTAGCTTTGTGCTTGGCTGTTGGTAATGATGCTACCCTGTGCGTAGCCTTAGGCTCCGCAGAGCATCTTGGCCAAGCACAGTGATGATCCCAAGTAATATAAAGGCCCCCATGCTTTTTTAGAGTGGCACCTAGCGTGTTGCATCCGTAGCTGCGAAAAACATCCCCAAAAGCAAACGAGTGTCCTTAACATAGGAAGAACAGTACTGAAATAGAAGGAAAAAATAGTCTTGTGAGGCTTGCTTGGAGCAATCTTCTCCCCTTTACAGCCAGTACTTAATGCCGCTGACAGATGCCTTTGTAAGGACAGGGCACGCAACGAGCCTCATCAGCGGTCTGGACAAAAGGCACAGCATGGTCCAACAGTTCGGTGAGTGTTTGGCGCAACCCTTGCTCCCATTCGTCCTGGCAAGGCGTGATGTTCTCGATAGGTAGGTAGGTACGACTGCCGGATTGTTGCAGAAAAAACCGAGGATCAAAATGGTCATCAAAGAGCTGGCGAGTATTGAGTAGACCTGGCATGATTTTTACCTCTTCTGGAGGGCTGGTTGGGTGGCCAGAGGCCAAGAACATCGTAGAAGCATAGGAAAGACCCTGCTGCTGAACAAGCCATGCATAAAAAAATGTTTGAAAAGCTGCCTTGTTCCGCTTAGTAGCTACACGGTCAAACAAACTAGCGACGCTCTTGATGTTTTTTTTATCAAGGCCCGTTTTGTAGTCCAACACCCTAAAAACACCTTCCTTCCAATCTACCCGATCGATAATGCCCTGTAGCCGCACACGCCTTGCTCCGTTCAGTTTAAAATCAACATACAGCGGCACCTGACGGCCCATCTCTAGGTCAATGAGTACAAAGGGAGCATGCGCCTGGTCAAGGACCAAGATCCTGCTCACCAGCTTGGTCATAACGGCTTGGGCAATGGCATTGCTGCCTTGTACCCCTACCAGTTGGCGCTGCTCCGGATGAAATGTGCTTGCAAAAACATCCTGTACAATAAGTGCCACCTTCTTTTGCAACGCCGCTAAGTCTTGATTCTGTAGAGGCCGGCCTTGCTTCTTGTGCATCAGTGGTGCATAAATCCTTTCCATGACCTCATGCAGCAGGTTCCCAAAGACCATGGCATGCGTGGCTTGCTGGGGCGGCGCTGGAGCTTTGAGTTGAACAAGGTACTGAAAGTAAAATCGAAGACTGCAGTCAAGGTATGTATTCAGTGCAGAAGGTGTCAGGGGTCGTACCGTGCCGTCAGGCTGTAGTAGAAACTTCTCCAACTGCTGCAACACTGCATCTTTTTTGGGGATGACAATCGGCTGGATCGTAGCTAGGGAGATGGGCGGAGCCAAGACCTGCTTTTTCAGACATAGCTTAGACTCGTAGAAGAGTTGCCAAAGATAACGGCTCATTTCGCCTTGATTGCGCGTCGAGGTTTGGGTGCTGTAGGTAATGTATACCTGCTGGGCACGCTGCAGCAAACGATAAAAATGGTAGGCATACAAGGCTGCCTGGTGCTGATCAGCTGTGGGTAAGCCATAGCCCTTGCGCAAATTGTACGGAATAAAAGAAGTAGGGCTAACTTGTACCGGGAAGTGGCCTTCGTTCATGCCTACGATGAAAACATGGTCAAAATCCAGGTTGTGCGTAGCTAGTACGTCCAAAACTTGTACGCCATCCAACGATTGACGACCTAAGGGGAGCTGTACGGACTGTACCAATTGCCGGAGTAGTGGTAGCAAGGCTTCACGCTTGATGAGGGGAGCTGTCAACACTTCTTGAAGCCTACCAAGCTGCTGTAAAAGTTGCTGTAACGCGCTTTTTTCCAAAGCACGTAGGGGGATCACTGCTTCTTGTGCATAGACTTCGATACACCGTAAAACCTCTGCCAAGTATTGCAGCAGATGGGCTTGAGGGCCTAGCACTTTGAAAATGGTAGCATACAGGGGATCGTCCTGGGTCAAGGCCTCCTGGGCTACATGGCTGCTCTTGGTTGCTTGTATACGGCTGATGGTAGCCTGGGCCAAATTAGCGTTGCACCCTATCACATGTGGATGGTTGAGCACAGCCAACACATGGTGGGTATGCCAGTAGCCTGGCAGACATTTTTCTTGCGTAGTAGACACCTGTAGTGCCAGCAGATCCTCGAGCAGGCGGTAAGTGGTGGTGTTTTTTAGCGGATAGCCTAGGTTGGTACTGACCTGGGCCACTTCTAGGGGAAGGGCATGCAGCACAGGCAAAAGCAAAGCTTCGTTGGCTATGACAATGGCTGTTTTGCTGGGCACAAAAGCTGCCCCCTGTGCCTCCATCAGGGCCTGTAACTGAGCACCCACTACCTGAGCTTGCCCTACTTCAGAAGCTACTGCTGTGAGATAAATTTTTTGGGTGCCTTCGGCAAGCCGCTGGGGAAAGGGTTGGGAAAAACTAGCCCGAAAGTGGGGTTGTTGCTGATGGGCCCTCAAGTATATACCCGCCTCTTGTTGCGTATCCTCCATGTAGTAAGCATCCACATCCCAGTAAAACTCTGTAGGTAGGTGGGTTTGGTACCACAGCATTATTTTCTCTTCTACAGGCGTAAGCGCATTGAAGCCCGCAAAAACCAACTGATCGTATTGGGCCTGGACAGTGCCTTGCACCAAAGCTTCGTAAGCTGCTCTGTAGCATAGCCCCTGGTAGCCAATACCTTGGGCCTGTAGGCGTTGTTTGAAGTGTTGATAAACTTGGGGGAGCAACTTCCAGAGTCGCAAAAAGTCTTGCTGATGCGTAGATAGTCGTTGTTGAAAATTCTTCCAAAAAGACTGGATGGCTGTCTGTTGTGCTTCGGTTAGGTAATCATGGTACAAGCCAAGCGCTTTGTATTGGCTCAGATCTGCAAAAAGATGGGAAGCATTGACCAAGTACTTGTCGATGACATCCAAGTCTTGGAGCAGCAGGTTTCCCCAAAAATAAAACTGCTCGAAAGGCTCTTCCTGTGGCTGCAGTGCCTGAAAGGTCTGATAAAGCATATGGGTCAGCAGCAAGGGCTGTGCTTGCCTGAGTGGACTAAGCTGCTGCATCAATGCTTCGATACTCAGGACCTTTGGCGCCCAGGTGGGTTGAGAAAGATGGGTAGCCAAACATTGCTTAAATACTTCTCCTGCCCGCCAAGTAGGGAAAATAATGGTCAACGCATGGAGACGATGGTGATGCTGAGCATAGAGATCAGCCGCCAGGTCTTCTAAAAAAGAGGAGTGTAACGCCACAGTCATAAGCAATTGAATAGATGAGCCCCCCGGCACCACAAAAATCCATGAAGCTGGAAGAACCTTCTTGGTATTACCTCACAATGCAGCCACTATGTACCATGGCTATATGAATTCAGCACTTTAAAGGACCGCTCCTTGAGTTCCTCTGCTATCAGCGTGAGACCCAGACTCTTGGCCATAGGCACAAAAAACTGCAGGGTTTCGGCAGCGACCTTTTTCTGTTTGCTTACCTCCTGGTGACCTTCTATGGTGCGCATGTTGTGCAAACGATCCGCTAGCTTGACGTACAGTATGCGCTCATCTTTGACCTCCAGCAGCTTACGGATATTTTCATGGACCGACAATTGTATGCGCTTAAAGCTCCGCGAACGACTATCTAAGCGGGTCCCTCCGTCCACGATGCGCTGCACCTTTGGGTTGAAACGCAAGGCTATCTGGCTCAAAGAAAGACTCGTGTATTCTACCGTGTCGTGCAACAAGGCTGCGATAATGACATCTTGCTCTTGGGTGTAGTCTAACAGGATATAGGCTACCGCAATGGGGTGAAGATAAAATGGCTCTCCCGACTTTCTCTTGACACCTGCATGGTACTGCTTGATCAGCTGAAGGGCGCTCTGCAGCGTGGCCATATTGACTTGGGCCCTGTCTTGCACTGCTTGGACAAAGGCTTCTTCTTCTGGACAGACAGGCGTGTCGGAGAGCTCTGTCGTTGTAGCGGTAACTAACGTGTCCATCGTTTGGGGACGAACCTCTCTCACATCCACAGGAATCACATAGCACTGTGTGAGGCCTTGCGCACTTTCTATGAGCTCAGAAACACCATAATGGGCATCTGCAACCTGCTGATTGTACGTAATGGGAAGCTCTGAGCGCGACTTTGGCAAACGAAGTGAGGGGGGGCTATCTACACTCCCCACATACCACGCTTTAAGAGGGGGCAAGCCAGACTCGGTCGTAATCGTCATGCGCATAGAGGGTACGCGCTTCACGTAGCCTGGTATCGATAGGATGGGATAGACTAGAAGCGTGTCCTCGAGACCTAATAAAACGGGCCTACCTGCTCGTTGCTGCTCCCTGGCATAGTGTAGGCCTGTTACCAATAATTTCTTGACCTTGCACACATCAACCTGCAACGCTTGGTGGGTAGTGTGTTGATGTGTGCAAACTTGCATCCTTTTGTTTTGCGCGTATAAATCCTCAAAAACATCCTGTAATAAGGCTTGAAGAGGTACGGCAGCTACTGTTAAGCGCATGTAGTCCTGCGACTGATGAAGCATTTGGCTCAAGTGGCTGGTGAGTACATGAAGGTTGTGGTTATCCTGGCGTAGCGCTGCAATGACCGCCCATAGTTCTTCCTTGGTTTGGGTATTTCTTAACGCTGCATCCAGCGTGTCTAACGGATACATGTTGGCTTCCCGGATTAGGTGTCCCCGATGGTGTATGGTTTCTATCAATACCTCACTGGAAATAATGCTCGTTTCTTTGAGCTGCTCGTAGGAATTGGCCATACCCTGATACTGTTGCTTGTTTTTCCGTGCAATAAACAAGCTCGTGAAAAGCAATAATACATATACCAACTGCAACGAACCCAGCTCACTGACTGGCAGCGCTATACCTGTATAGTGCTTAAAAAAAGAGACGGCTAGGGCTATGCCAGCAAAAGCCAAAAAAAGGGCCAACGGCCAGTGTAGCAGTAAGACCGCCATTAAGAGATTGATCATCATGACCATGACCCGTATGTGATGGAAGTAGCTCATAATGACCAAGAGTGTACCCGCAAAGAAGAGAATGGCGCCGATGCCTAAAGGCCAGAAGAAGGTCATGAAGCGATGGCTTTTGATGGCAGGAGGCCAGATAGGAAAAGTTAGGAAGGCTGTAGCACCCACGAGGACAGTGCGATAAATACCTTCGTAGATACCTTGGTAGGCTTTAACATCGACATCACCAATGGTATATAAAGCCGTGTAAGTAGAGGCCATGGTATAGAGACCAAAGAAGAAGTAGAGGCCTTCTTGCTTGGGCAGGTTGTCTTGTAGGTAAGGATAGAGCTTGAAGTTTTTGATGGCCTGAAGGCGCCATTGCCAGCGCTGTATCCGGGCTGCCCGCTCCAAGGCCAAAGGACTAGTAGGGTCTAGCTTCTGCCAACCCCCTTCTTCACCAAGCAGGTAGTGTAGAACCAGCATGGTGATGATGTTGGCTAGCATAGCCGGAAAGAAGCTATGGACATTTTTAAAATAAAAGAGGCATGCTGCAGTGGCTGTCGCTCCGGCGCCCATGGCCATGAGCACAACCCTTTTGCTAGTCTTGAAGCCAAAAATGGCCAGGAGCATGGGAGCGGGGGCAACGTTGGGAATGTAAAAGTTGGCAGCTCCTACGAGGAGCTGTAACAAATCTCGTGTACTGAGTGTCATGATCAATCCTAGCGTTCCGAGTACCAGTGTAGACCACCGGGCTGTGTTGAGTGAACTTTGTTTTTGTAAGCCAAGAGAAGGAAGAATATCATTGGCTATAATGACCGCACAAGAATTTAGCACTGAATCTGCCGTAGACATGGACAGGGCAATAACACCAATACCTAAGAGCCCTTTCAATCCTGGATAGGTATGCGTATTGACGATGTACTGCATGATCTTATTAGCCTCAAGGCCTGGTTGATCTACCAAGATCATGATGGCGATCCATACCATGCATAGCTCTATCCCTAAACACACGATTGCGGCATAACCAAACGAGCGCTTTATCTGCGCTGTATCGCGCGCCATGACCATGCGCTGAAAGAGTTGTGGTTGAAGACTGGGTGTCATCAAGTAAGCCGTAAATACGAGCGTGTTCATGAATCGAGGCGACCACCTTACCACTTCTTTAAAAGACAGAAGTGGGTTGTTTTGGAACATATGTGTTACTTGTGTAGGGTCTTGAAGGTTATTCCAAATCGTCAGTGCGAGTAGGGGGAGTAATGTGCCAAAGGTGAAGAACTGTAGCACATCGGTGAATGTGACCGCTTTGACACCGCCTGCAAGAGAGTATAACGTAATAATAATGGCTGCTATCGTGACTACTTCTGGTCCTTCGTAGTCAAATACGATTGCAAGTACTCTGGCAATTACTTGCAATTGCAAGGCTACATAACCTGTTGACCTTAACACGGCAGTAATGCCAGCAATGGCCTGCACAGTTTTGCCATACAACTTTCCGAGTGAATCTGCTACAGAGAGGTTATTTAGGAACCTGCCCATGCGAGGCCCTAGGACATAACCAGTCAATAGTAATACCGTTGTACTTCCTACTACTTCTGCTATAACACAGTATAGCCCGTTACTATAGGTTCTCTCTAGGACAAGAAACAAACCACTCCCCGAAACCCATGTGGCCACAATGGTGGCCGTAAGCGTCGCGGTAGAGAATTTTTTATCGCCTATGGCATATTCCCGAAAGGACTGGTTCTTGCCTCTATAGCGAAAGCCGACGATAATATTGAGCAGAAAAAAGGCGACGAAGATGCCAACATCAATGGGGTGGGCTATAGAAGCCATATAATGCTCTTTTTGTGTGAGTAATCCACTATCTGACGGTAAAACAAGCCTTGAACTTTAGCGCAAGTGAGGCACCGCAAAACACCGGAACGCCATGTTTAGCTATTTTTTTATTAAAAAACAATTTTGCACTGCTGGTGTACTCCCCCCTGTACTAGTCTGCTGCGTAGGCCATCACCTACCTCATCAGCAGGCTACCACCTTACCCGTTTCTAGGTACAGCAAATACCCTTCTACCTGTGCATACCCCATGGCGCTGAGTAGGGCTGCATAGGCCTGGACTTGCCGAGTATGGTGAACATGTTGGTTGCCAGTCTTAAAATCAATAACCACGGCTTTCCCAGGCTGTAAGAGCACCCTGTCAGGCCGCAAGACCTGGCCTGAAGGGGTTAAGATCGCTGCTTCATTTTTTACTTCCCAGCCATCATCGAACCAACTTTTTACCTGGGGATGACGAAAAAGTGCCGTGAGTTGCTGTTCCAATTGTGCCACTTCCTCTTGGCCAATACCTTCCACTTTTTGCAGGGCAGCCAACACCACGGGCCATGCATCCATGCTGGTCAGTTGTGCCAAAAGACGGTGAACCAGTTTGCCATAGCTTGCTTGGGCAGTCCATGGCTCCACAGCCTCAAGAGGGGGCACATGGTTTTGTACATGCTGTTGCAGCCAATTGTTCGTGAGGTACCGCTGCAAGTTTGTTGAAGCAACTTGTCCCCTTGGCGACGTCGGGGCCAGGGGCTGGGCAATACCCATCTCCAACACACCGGTGGTTACATTCCAACCACGGTCCCAAGCCTTCGGCGCGGTAGCAACTTCTTGTGTTGGCAAAAAGGTTTGATACATCAAGTCTGAAGTAGTTTTTAGCACCACCTTGGGGGGGCGTTGGGCAAACACGTAGAGTCGGTCTTCAGGTCTCGTAAAAGCTACATAGAGTAAATTGAGGTGGTCTAGATACGCTTGTATTCGTTCTTCATAATAGGCACGCTCATAAACGGTATCCTGCAGGCGATGTGTGTAGCGCACAGGCAGTACAGGGAAGGCAGCAAAAGGAGCAAGGTCTGTAGCACACCATAAAGTGGGTGGTCGGCGCACATTGTGGTCCAAGTCCCACGCACAAAAGGGAATAATGACAACTTTGAACTGCAGGCCTTTGGCTTGATGAATGGTCATGAGCGTCATCGCATCTTGCTCGGCTACCCGAGGCAAGGTATGTCGACAGCCTCGTTCTTCCCACCAGTTCAAAAAACCACAGATATCAGCTACTTCCTTAGCTGCAAAAGCCAGCACTAGATCCTGAAAAGCTTGTAAAAAAGGGATGGCTGCAGCTTGGTGTAACTGAAAAACAACAATCAATGCTTCTATAAGCTCGTACAAAGGAAGCTGCAATAGTTGCAGTCGCTGGCTCACAAATTCCTCAGGCAGAGACGTGGCTTCTTTTGCAACCTGAAAACAGTCATGCAAAGTAGCAGGCACTACTTGCAGTACATGCACTTGGTACAAATACTGGAGTTCGGCTTGGGCCAGAGGCGCTTCTTCCTGTACTAAACACTTGAGGGCATTGATTAGCAAGTTCACCCACGGATGATGACCCAAGTACAGAGATTCTGCAGAAATGACATCATACCGACAACCAAGTTGCGCTTGGGGAGAGTGCTGATGGGCTAGCAGGGCTCGGAAAAGATCACGCCCGTCAGCATTACTCCTCACTAGCAACGCAATGTCTTTCAACCCAACTCCATCTTGTTGAAGTTCTTCGATGAGCCGAATCAGCCGGGCTTTGGCCACCTCACGCCAGCTTTGGGACACTTCCTCATCAGCAACATCCTCCAGGAAAGTAATATTCACATAACCCTTATCTGCCTGCACACGCTGAGGGGGAAGCTGCTGGTTGACCTCCTGATAGGCAGCCCCCAACTGTTGTACTTGTACCATCAGGTCCTTGCGCAAAGCCGGATCTTCTAGCAAGGCTAGCTCATCTGTAAAATGCTGGACAAGTGTAGCCGCAACCGTCGCAAAGAAGGAGTTGTTAAAATCAATGATGTTTTGCTTGCTGCGCCAATTTTGACTCAAAGCTACCGCAGTAGTACGTCCTATATCTTTTTCAAGCTGACTAAGCAACAGGCGCCAGTCGCCACCTCGCCACCGGTAGATCGACTGTTTAACATCCCCCACAACCATGCTTGAATGACCCTCATGAAGGCTATTTTCTATGAGCGGTCTAAAATTATGCCACTGAAACCCCGAGATGTCCTGGAATTCGTCGATCAAAAAATGTTTGTAAAAAGCCCCTATCTTCTCGTATACAAACGGTGCTTCGTTTTCTGTAATAATCTTACGCAAAAAGAGGGAAGCATCTGACACAAGCATGACATTATGCACGGCCCGGTAGTCGTTGAGTCTATCTAGCAGCTGAGTAACAATTCCAAAAGCATAAATAAAGTGCCTCACTTCTAGGGCCGTATAATAGGTACGGTGGTGGGTATCGTAAAAATGAACCACCTCTTGCAAACATGGTTGTAGCACACTTTGTACGACCTGTATTATGCGCTCTTGCTTGTTAGATGATCGGCTGTGCCATGCCTCTACACACTGCAAAGCATATAAAGCCCTTTGGGGAGGAGTCCACTTTTGCTTGGTGACTAGCCCTGCGAGATAGCCAGCCACCCCAGCTTTTCCATAGGTAAAATCATCGACGGCTAGGCCTGCCTGCTGCATGGCATTGCAGGCTTGCTGGCCCAAGCCTTGGAGCGTTTTCTCAAAATGGGTGATGCGCTGGTAAAGCGCTTGCAGGAGCGAGCGCAAAGTTGCTTGGTCACTTGTAGCTTGCACTAGCTGAGCTTCGTGCACCCAAAAAGACTCTGCAAAAAGCTCTTGACCCAAGGCAGCTAGCTCACGTTTAAAATTCCAGGGCTTTCCGCTTAAGAGCTTGTCTTCGGCAAACGCCACTAGCCACTGCTGCAACTGTTGGTCCTGGCCGGCTGCATCTACCAAGTCATCGATAATGATGCCCAGCACATGCGTCTGTTCTAGCTCAATACGAAAGCCACTCTGGAGGCCAAGCTCTTGGGCAAATCCCCGAATGATTTTTTGGAAAAAACTATCAATGGTACTGACAGAAAACCGAGCGTACTGGTGCAGAATATTGGACAAAACAGCTTGAGCACGGTTTTGTAAAACGACCCTACTCCACCCCTTGTCCTGCAGCAACGCCTCGGCCACTGGGCTAGGGGCACCGTGAGCCAGACTATGCAGGTACACCAGGATACGCTGCTTCATCTCCTGGGTCGCCTGGTTGGTAAAGGTCACTGCCAAAATGTGGGCAAACCCCTCAGGGTGGTCCAAGGCTAGCTTGAGGTATTCACTAACCAGGGCATGGGTTTTCCCTGCGCCAGCAGAGGAACGATATCTTTTGAGTACTGCCAATAGGCGAGCAATTTAGCGCGTATATTCAAAAAAAGGTGTCTTCAAATGCCGTCAATAGACGACTCCTTTAGAACAAAGAACGTACGCGATCAAAAAAACTTTGTTCTTTTTTGCTAGGCTTAGGGGCGAAGTTAAGGGCGCTTTTTAGGGAGGTAAGCGTTTCATGCTCCTCTTTGGTAAGCTGTTGAGGCGTCCAGACATGGACATGCACTAGTTGGTCTCCTTTGCCATAACCATTGATATCGCTAATTCCTTTGCTGCGCAATCGCAACATTTTACCACTCTGAGTACCAGCAGGTATCTTTATTTTGACCTTTCCTCCAATGGTAGGCACCTCTGGCTCACAGCCCAAGGCTGCATCGATGAAGCTGATGTAGAGGTTATAGTGGATATTGTTCTCTTCACGCTGGAAAAAGTCATCTGCTTTTTCTTCGATGAAGATTAATAAGTTACCAGGCGCACCTCCGCGGACAGGCACATTACCCTTACCAGTCATAGAGAGTTGCATCCCCTCACTAACACCGGCAGGGATCTGAAGGTTGATGATCTCTTCCTTCAGGAGCCTTCCTTCTCCCTTACAAGTCGTACATGGTGCTGAGATGGACTTTCCCTCTCCGTAGCAAGCATTGCAGGGAGCAGTGGTCATGACTTGCCCTAGCATCGTATTGGTTACCTTGCGCGTCTGCCCAGTACCTTTGCATACACTACAAGTAGCAATGGCCGTACCGTCTTTAGCTCCATTACCCCCACAGGTGTCGCAGGTAGCATAGCGCTTTATTTTGATCTTCTTGTCAACACCATCGGCCACTTCTTTGAGGGAGAGCTTGAGCTTAATGCGCAGATCGGACCCTTTGCGTACTCTTTGCTGTCCTTGCCTAAAAAAACTTTCAAAAGACCCGCTACCGCCGCCAAAGATGTCGTTAAACTGCGTGAAGATGTCTTCCATATTCATCCCCGGACCTCTGCCTTCAGGACCACTCACCCCGGCATGCCCAAAGCGATCGTACTGCTGCTTTTTCTCAGCATGACTCAATACCTCATACGCCTCAGCAGCCTCTTTAAACTTTTCTTCCGCTGCTTTACTACCAGGATTTTTATCAGGGTGATACTTAAGTGCAATCTGCCTGTAGGCTTTTTTGATCTCTTCAGGGCTTGCATTGCGCTCGACACCTAGTATTTCGTAATAATCTCTTTTGGTCATTATGCTCCGGTTACCACTTTGGCGAATCTTAAAACCTTCTCTTTCAACAAGTAGCCTTTCTCAAGCACATCCAACACCTTACCTTGCATTTCCTGGTCCTCTGCGGGAATTTGTGTAACTGCCTCGTGAAATTCCGCGTCAAATGCTGTTCCTTTTTCTAGGGGCATGGGCTGGACTCCTTCTTGCTGCAATAGATATATCAGTTTTTCATAGATCAGAAAGATACCTTCCTGTGTGGCTTGGGCAGCTGCATCGGTGGATTGCAAGGCTGCTAAAGCCCGTTCAAAATCATCTGCAATTGGCAATAACTTTTTGAGGATACCCTCGCCAGCTGCCTCTATCAGGGAAAACTTTTCCTTGGTAGTCCTTCTTTTGAAATTCTCAAACTCTGAATACAATCTGAGGTGCTTTTCATGGGCTGCAGCCAGGTCCTCTTGGGCTTTTTTAAGTTCCTGGGAGGAGTTTTCTTGTTGATGAGTCTCTTTTTCTTGAGCTGGAGCCGCCTCTTGGGCTGCTTTGGGGGTTGATAGTTCTTCTTTCATTTTTTTTAACTTGTGAGCGCCTCTAAAAGGAAAAGGTCATATGCTACCGGAATAACTTTGTTGCCAAAAATCGTATAGCTGTCAGAATGACATTGTTTATTGCCTGAGTGTCTATAGTGTGTTGGAAAGGCTCTGACAAACACTCAGGGGTAAGACTAGCCAAAGGTATATCTTTTATATAATTTTTTAGTTGCTGCAAGATGATTCTTCACCTCCATCGACTCCCTTAATAAATGATCTGGGAAGTACTGCTACAGCAGTTTGAAACCTACCTACGACTGGAGCGTGCTTTATTGCCTCAGTCTGTGGCTGCTTACCTGCAAGATGCCAATAAGCTGTGGCGATTCCTGCAAAAAGACTATGCCTACATCCCACCACTGGCCGTGGAGACCAAACATCTACAAGCATTTCTGGTTCACCTACACGCAACAGGAATTAGTGCTACTAGCCAGGCACGCATGCTGTCAACACTCAGGTCTTTTTATAAATTCCTTTTGCTAGAGGAGCACTTGACCGAAGATCCTATCGCCATGGTAGCAAGTCCTAAAGTAGGACGCAAGCTTCCAACCACGCTAGAGGTCCATGAGATCGAAGCACTTTTTATGGCCATCGATCACTCTAAGCCCACGGGCATGCGCAATCGGGCCCTCTTAGAAACATTGTACAGTGCTGGCTTGCGTGTCTCTGAACTCATCGAGCTGAAGCTCAGTCACCTATATGCTGAAGAAGGATTTTTACGCATTTTGGGAAAAGGCAACAAAGAACGCTTGGTCCCCATAGGACAAATAGCGCTCAAGTACATACACCTATATGTAGAAGAGACGCGGTGCCACCTGCCCCTCCAAAAAGACTTTTCCAATCATGTGTTTTTGAATAGCAGAGGCCAACGACTGACCCGGCATATGGTTTTTTTGATTGTCAAGGAATTAGTACATAAAACTGGGTTGAGAAAGTCCATTAGCCCTCACACCTTTCGGCATGCTTTTGCTACGCACTTGATAGAAGGTGGTGCAGACCTGAGGGCAGTGCAAGAAATGCTAGGCCACCAGTCTATCACCACTACCGAGATTTATACCCACCTAGATCGGCACTACCTCAAGCAAGTCATCCAGGAATTTCATCCTAGGAGTTAGCAGGTAAGGCGGCTTTCTGACGCAGGTAAACCTGGCGCCAGGCATGGTAACCATGTACGGCTAAGAAGATGTAAAAAATGTGTAAGCCACTAAGCCAGTAAAGTTCTTTGTAGTAACATACTGATGTATAAAGTATATCTGCTATTGCCCACAAAATCCAACTTCCTAACTTTTTTCTGGCTGTCATCCATTGAGCGATCAAGCAAAGAACGGTATGTACTGAGTCCTCGTAAACGAAGTCCGCATGTGTAAGCCCCGTGAGTATACTCCACAAAGTGACTACAAATGCAACACCGGTCAGTACAAGCATCCCCATGGTTCTTAGGCTTGTGGTACTCACTTGCAAAGACTTCCTAGTCCTGTTGCCGTACAGCCACTGGTACCAGCCATACATTCCCAAAATGAGGTAAATAATATTCAGTAAACATTTAGCATACAGCCTTTTTTCATAATAAATGAACAACCCGAGTACGGTAGCGATTACGGTCACAGGCCAGGCAAGTACCTTTTCTTTGGCATTGAGTAATACAACAGCAATGCCCAGTAGAGTACAAATAATTTGTAGGACACTCATCAATGTATATTCTCTGTGATTCGGAAAGGATACAAGCTATTTTCCTATTTAGCTTTACACATAAGCTAAAAAGCGCCGTAGTGCTCATCGGATATCTTACTCAGAGGTGCCAATCACAGCTGCTGTTTGCTTCAGATAGGACTGGCGCCAAGTGCGATAGCCATTGATGGCCAAAAAGGTGAAAAAAAGATATAGTCCGCTGAACAAATAGAGGCCTTTGTAATATAAAACTGCTGTGTACAAGACATCTGCTAGCACCCATAAAAGCCAGCTTTCTAGTTTTTTCCTCACTAACATCCATTGAGCAGCAAGGCACACTACGGTGTGTAACGAGTCCCAATACGGCAAGTCAGCATGAGAGTACTGGTACAAGAAACTCCCCAAAGCAACAGTACCTAAAATACCTGCCAGCAGCAGGCGCAGCAAGGTGAGAGGACTTGTTTTACTTACTTGCAAGGGCGTTTTATGCTTGCCTCCGTATGACCACTGATACCAGCCATAAGTATTTAAGCAAATAGTAACCACACTTTGTAAACACTTAGCATACAGGCCCGCGGGGTAGTACACAAAGAATGCCATGATGGTGCCCACCAAACTAAGTGGTCTTGCCAGAATATTTTCTCTTGTATCCAACGAAATCGTGATGATAGCGAGTGCAACACCAAAAATTTGCTGGTATACCAGAAAGCCGCATTGCATACTTTTTTGAGCTTATTGAATGGATAAGAACACTAATCACAGGTGCATAGCACGCTTTTATAGGCACACAGTGTGTTGCCAATGCAAGCTTGTAACTATCTCAGTAACGTCAAATTTACCTATGCATAGGCCTCAAAACACAATCCGTAATCACCAGCACACCCAATCGACAAGCGTTTCCAGATAGTCTGCTACTTGCTTCACAAAGCCCCCCCCTAGTGCTCCATCAATGACTCGATGGTCGTAGGAATGCGACAGATACATCTTATGCCGAATAGCAATGATATCTCCTTCCGAACTTTCTATCACAGCAGGCTTTTTAACAATGGCTCCTAACGCCAGAATGGCCACTTGTGGCTGCAGAATGATCGGAGTGCCCATCAGGTTCTGGAAAGAACCCAAGTTAGAAACGGTGTAAGTAGCCTCTGTCAATTCGTCAGGAACCAGCTGTTGATGACGCGCCTTATGGACCAGGGTTTGTACTTTTTGAGCCAGCTCCACCAAACTGAGCTGATCAGCGTGCTTGATCACAGGTACTATCAAGTTACCGTTAGGCAACGCGACAGCTAGCCCGATATTAATGGCTTTCTTTTTGATCATGCGGTCTGCTGCCACAAAAGCATTAATCAGAGGAAAGTCTTTGATGGCCCTCACAATAGCTTGTAGAAAGAGTAGCGTATAGGTGAGTTTGGTACCTGTCTTTTGCTCAAAATTTTCTTTGTGTTGATTCCTCCACTGCACTAAGTCTGTTACATCGGCCTCTACAAACGAGGTCACGTGCGGGGCAATATGCTTAGAGGCTACCATGCGCTCAGCAATCATTTGGCGCATCCTGTCTAGCTGAATCACTTCGTCCTCAGGCGCAATGGGCATATATGCTACAGTGGGCTGCTGCAGCTTCTCTACCTCAGAACGATGTTGTAGATAAGCCAGCAAATCATGTTTGGTCACACGGTTGTCTTTGCCTGTGCCAGGGACTCTGCTGAGCGCTTGGGGAGAAATTTTTTCTTGCTGTGCTATGTGCAGTACTAAGGGCGAATAAAACCTGCCATCGGTTTTCTTATGGGCAGGCATTTGCAAGACTGGTATTGGTTGTAGCGGGCGTACTACTGCGGATTGTGAGAGAGTTATAGCAGAGATAGGCAATATTGGAGTAGCTATTAGGCCCTCTCCTGCAGTCGCAATGATGGCAAGGGGTGCTCCTATTTTGACTATTTCTCCTTTCAGTGCCAATACTTTCTGAAGTCTGCCGGCATAAGGAGCAGGCACCTCAGAATCTACTTTGTCAGTGGCTACCTCCAAGATAGACTCTTCTTCTGTAATCGTATCTCCTTCTTGCTTGAGCCATTGGAGAATGGTTGCTTCCATGACACTCTCGCCCATTGTGGGCATCACCATTGTTACTAATGCCATAGTATATTGAGCTTATTATCAAGTGAAGTCGTCTTTTTGCTCTCGACTTTATTGCAGAAGAGAAATACTTGACAAAAGTAAGTGGAAGCATTGGAAGTGAGCAACAGGAAAATTACATAGTTTTTAGTCACTGTTACCGCACCCTAAGTAACTCTAACCATGATAATTGCACGCTAGTACCTGAATTTTGTTATCTAATACCCGATAAATTCAACACAGTACCCTCGATCGATACGTCTCGACAATAGCCCTGCAAGTAGTCTCCCCGCAAAGCATCTGGCTTGCTTTTACCCATGAATGGCGTGCTCGTAATTGCTTACAGTAGGCAGAAATAACATACCTTGGCAGTGCATCGCGTAATCTATACTTACAATATACACTAACACAATCATTATGGCGCGCATCCTCACTGGTATTCAAAGCACAGGAAGGCCCCATTTGGGCAATGTGCTTGGCGCCATGCTCCCAGCAATCAACCTGGCCAAAGACTCGACGCATGAAGCGCTTTTTTTTATTGCTGACCTACACACACTCACCTCCATCAAAGACCCAGCCAATAGACAAGCATATGTCCATGCCACTGCCGCCGCCTGGTTGGCCTGTGGGTTGGATGCGACGAAAGTTATTTTCTACCGACAATCTCAGGTGCCAGCCGTATGTGAATTGGCCTGGTACCTCAATTGCTTTGCGCCCTATCCTATGCTTGCCAACGCTCACGCCTTTAAAGAAAAAGCAGCGCACCTCGCCGATGTCAGTGCGGGCCTATTTACCTATCCTATACTCATGGCAGCGGACATCTTACTCTATGAAGCCACAGTGGTACCCATAGGTCATGACCAACTCCAGCACCTGGAGATTGCCAGAGATATTGCTGCTCGGTTTAATTACCAATACGGAGAGACATTTGTACTGCCCCAACCTCAGGTCAAAGACAGTGTACACACCATTCCAGGCACTGACGGAAAAAAAATGAGCAAATCGTATCATAACACCATCAATCCCTTTCTGCCAGAAAAAGAACTCAGAAGGACCATTATGGCTATCAAGACCGACAGCACCCCTCTAGACCAGCCCAAAAATCCAGACCACTGCAATATTTTTTCTTTGTATCATGTTCTGGCTGATGCAACACAAACAGCTACTCTGCGTAAAAAGTACTTGGCAGGTGGCTATGGGTATGGACATGCTAAAAAAGAGCTTCTGGCACTCATTCTAAGTCAATTTACTACAGAACGGCAACGCTTCCAGGCTTATATGCAAGACGTACCGGCCATGGAGCAACAACTGGCCATAGGCGAAACCAAAGCCAGAGCCATGGCCGCTCAAACGCTAGAAAAAGTACGCACCACGCTGGGCTATGCACAGATTCCGGTTGATCCGCAACAAAAATAATGCAACGCCAAGCATTCATCATCATGGTATGTTATTGCAAGAGCACGTCTCCCTAAAAGATCTCAACACCTTTGGCATTCATGCCCAAGCACGCTATTACGTACGTATTGATGGCATACAACACCTATACGACCTCTTGTTGCACAAGACGCTACAAACTTTACCTCGACTGATCTTGGGAGGAGGCAGCAACTTACTATTCCTCAACGATTTTAAGGGCATTGTGATCCACATGGCCATCAGTGGGATGGCCACCATAAAAGAAGATCAAGCGCATGTTTGGGTGAAAGCAGGTGCAGGCGTCAACTGGCATACACTTGTGCTGCATTGTGTAAAACACGGTTATGCCGGCATCGAGAACTTATCACTAATTCCGGGTACCGTAGGAGCAGCACCGATGCAAAACATTGGCGCCTATGGCGTAACGCTCAGCGAAGCATTTGAATCGCTAGAAGCCATGGAAATACATTCAGGGGAAGTCCATACTTTTGGCAAAGAGGATTGCGCTTTTGGTTACAGGGACAGCATCTTTAAAAATACGCTCCAAGAGCAGTACATCATTCTCAGCGTCACCTTAAAATTACAAAAGAAGCCCATCTTTCGGACTACTTATGGCGTCCTTCAGAGCACTTTAAAAGCCATGAATATCCAAGAACTATCCATCAAAACCATCAGTGACGCTGTCATCCACCTCAGACAAAGCAACCTCCCTGACCCAACGCGTTTAGGCAACGCAGGCAGTTTTTTTAAGAATCCCATCATCACACAACAGCGGTTTGAACAGCTCAGGCAGGTGCATCCTAACATACCAGGGTATGCACAGCCTGAGGGCCAGGTCAAAGTGCCGGCTGCCTGGCTGATTGAGCGGTGTGGATGGAAAGGCAAAAAGCGAGGTACGGTAGGCGTACACCAACGACACGCTTTGGTATTGGTCAACTACGGAGACGGCACAGGCCAAGACGTCTATCAGCTTGCGCAGGATATTCAACAGTCAGTGACAGATCTGTTCAACATCGAGATAATGCCTGAAGTGAATCTTATTGGCTGATCTTTTGCTTAGGTGAGTGCGTGTTGGGCATATCTAGATACCGATATAACGCCAGCCATTATTTTGAGCACTGCCAAGCAGGGTAAAACAGCTTGGTGTACCACAGGTCTACCTTCAATTTAGTGCTGATTACGCATCAACGCTTTTTATAGGCGGCCACCACCACGCCAAACTCCTGCAGAAAATCTACTCCTTCCTCCTGCTGGATACCCTTGTAGACCGCATAGGATTCTACATAAATTACTTTTTTGATGCCAGCACTAAAAATAACACGTGCACAAGGCAAGCAGGGTGCTAAGGTTACATAGAGCACAGCTCCTTCTACAGAAGTATGATTTTTCACAGCATATAAAATGGCATTTTGCTCGGCATGCAAGGCCAGGAAACAACTGCCTTTAGCATCTCTAGCACAGCCTACGCCAGGCCACTTCTCATCACAATTGTACGTGCCGGCTGGCGGCCCGTTGTAACCAATAGAAATGATGCGGGTGTCCTTGGTCAAAACAGCGCCTACTTGCTTTTTGACACAGTGCGATCTTTTGGCTAGATTCGCCGCCAGTGCCAGAAAGATATCATCAAAGTCGGGTCTTTCCATTCAAAAATTCTTTGTAATTGCTGCATCAACGCGAGCTACCACCACGAGGGGTAGTTCCCCTCAGGCAAGTCAACTGGCTACACACGGGCCCCATGACTGGCGAATTTTTGGAAATCCTACCAGCTAGGTCCACAAAATAGAAAAATAAAGATGATCGTAATCAATGACCTGACCCATCAAGTGGGTTCCAAGGAACTCTACACACATGCTGCGTTACATATTAAGCCCAAAGATAAGATCGGCTTGGTAGGGCTAAACGGCACGGGCAAGTCGACTCTACTCAAGATGATTGCTGGCGACTTGACTCCTGACCAAGGTACTATCAGCCAACGAAAAGACTGCACCATCGGCTTTCTCAATCAAGACCTACTTTCTTACCAAACTACCGACAGCATCCGCAGTGTAGCCATGATGGCTTTTGACAACGCTATGGCAGTCCAGAAAAAGATAGAAGCCGTACTGCACCAAATGGAAATTAACTACCAAGATACCCTGGTAGACCAGCTGGCAAAACTGCAAGAAACGTTTGAACAACTGGGGGGCTATGAGCTCCAGGCTAGGACAGACGCTGTGTTAGAAGGCATGGGCTTTACTACCCAAGACCTGGATAGGCCCTTGAATGAATTTTCGGGTGGGTGGCGCATGCGTGTGATGTTGGCCAAACTGTTGCTCCAAAAACCTTCGCTGCTACTGCTGGATGAACCGACCAACCACCTAGACATCACGTCTATTCAGTGGGTAGAAAATTATCTTCAAAACTATACTAGTGCCTTTATCGTTGTTTCGCACGACCGCAGCTTTCTGGACCAGGTGGCCACCAAGACCGTAGAAGTCACCCAACAGCAACTGCACGTATATATGGGCAACTATACCTTTTACGAACAGGGAAAAGTAGAGCGCGCAACGTTGCAACAAAATGCTTATGCCAATCAGCAGAAAACGATTAAGCAAACAGAAGATTTTGTGGAACGCTTTCGTTCCAAAGCCAGCAAAGCCAAGCAGGTGCAATCCCGTATCAAAGCCCTAGAGCGGATAGACAAGGTAGCACCTGCAGCAGCCACAGCTTCCCCTATCAAGTTTAGGTTCAGTACACAGCAACAACCCGGCAAAGTGGTCGCTTCGCTAGCCCACGCAGAAAAAAAATTTGGCCCACTCGCCATTTTGGAAAACGCTAGCGCCAAGATAGAGCGGGGTGATAAGATTGCACTTATTGGGGCCAATGGCAAAGGAAAATCCACCCTACTTCGGATTATTTCCGGCCTAGAGACCATGAATTCAGGAGAAAGTATCCTAGGCCACAACGTAAATATGGCGTTTTATGCCCAGCATCAGCTAGAGGCCTTACACCTAGACCATACCATCCTAACAGAGTTAAAACATACAGGTGCGGCAAGGTCCGAGACCGAGCTGAGGAGTATTGCAGGGATGTTTTTGTTTACCAAAGACGATGTCTTCAAGAAAATAAGCGTGCTCTCTGGGGGCGAAAAATCTAGAGTAGCGCTGGCCAAAGTCCTGCTCTCAGAAGCCAATTTCTTGCTGCTGGACGAACCGACTAACCACTTGGACATGGTTTCCATCAACATCCTGGCGCAAACCTTGCGGCAATACGCCGGCACTTACCTGCTGGTTTCTCACGATCGCCACTTTGTGGCCGAGGTAGCCACTAAAATTTGGTACATCGAAGACAAGCAGATCAAAGAATACCCTGGCACTTACGAGGAATATACTTACTGGAAACAACAAAGTGCTTGAGGATACGACAAGGCATACATCCTACCAGACTGCTAGCAAGCTTCTTTTCTAGCAGGCCGGGTAAAAACTGGCAATCGTATTCTGTAACGCCAGTGATTGTCCATGAAACGCCTGAACCTGAAAACGCTGTACATGCACCACTTCTCCCAGTGCTGTTAGTTGTTGCTGCAAATAGACCCCGCACAAGCGGCGCGCTGGAGCATTGGGTACCCTTTACCTCATTTAGTTTCTAATCGAGAAGTGAACGAAAAGACCAACAAACCAAGAGTGTGGAAAAAATTCAAATAAACGGGATACCAATAATCGTATGCTTGGCCCAGGCGAGGCTGCTGAAAAACTAGCCAAAAATATCCTATGTGCCCTAAAGGACATTTTTCAATAGTCTGCTAGGCATTTAGCCAAGTTGGTGGCATCCCTACTGATCATGCCACTTACAACTAATTCACAGATACGCTTCTCTACTTTACCACGTTGCAAAACGCAAGACGAAGAAAGTATCTCTACGACAAATCGGCCAACTCATCAGTTGTTCATCCATAGAAGGCGTTTTGTTGCGCTACTACCCGACAAGATATTGTACTCGGGGAGAAAATCCTGCCCCGCTTTTGGTGCTCTGCAAGATGCCTGTACTCCAGACTTGAGACAATCTCAGTGACTATGGGGAGGAAGCATGAGTGAATGACTCACCTCCTGCATGCACTCCGTGGCCTGCAGTTAGAAGACAAAGTGCCCGATCAAATGGCAATTGGTGTATTCAGTCAAGCATGGAGAAGAGTCTTTGGCTGTTTTTTCTATAGGGAGAGCAGCCCTATTACTAAGAGATAAAGACTGCTTTGTTAGCTACCATCTAGCACGGAATCTAATTTGTACCCATGTGCGCAAAAGCTTACCGGTCTATCTCTCCCAACACAATATCTACGGATCCCACAATAGCAATCAGGTCAGATAATAAGTGGCCTCTGGCAATTTCTGGCAATACAGAAAGATTGGAAAAACTAGCAGCGCGAGCCTTGCAACGCAAAGGGCGATCACCGCGCGCTGTAGCCCGAAAGAAAAAACCTAGCTCGCCCCGCGGATTCTCTGCCCGCACATACAAGTCTTGGGCTGGAGTGCGCACTTTTTTAGGCACCAGTTGTTGGGGGTCAAAAGCAGGGGTACGCTTGAGATCACCGGTAAGTCGAGCCAGACACTGCTCAATAATCTGCATCGACGCTCGGCATTCCTGCATCCGTACCCAAGTCCTATCCCAGCAATCCCCTACTTGGCCCATCTTTCCTTGCCCAATGGGTACCTCAAACTCCAGTTCTGGATATACCGAGTAGCCATCTACCCTGCGCAAATCTAGCCGCAAACCTGATGCCCTAAGCATCGGCCCTGAAACTCCATAGTTGATCGCCAAGTCCAAAGGCAAGACCCCTATATTCGCTGTTCTTGCAATAAAAATCTTGTTCTCAATGATCAGCTGGTCGATTTCTGCGAGCTTGGGCTTCAGATAACGAATGAACTCGCTGCACCTTTCCTCAAAGCCTATAGGTAGATCGTAGTAGAGGCCTCCAATCCATATGTAGTTGTAGAGCATGCGTGCACCACAGACCCACTCCAGAAGCCGTACGATATGTTCTCGATCACGCATCAGCCACAGGAATGCAGTAAAAGCCCCTAAATCCACCCCATACGTGCCAATGGCCAAAAAATGAGAAGCTAATCTATTGAGCTCTGCCACCAGCACCCTGATGTACTCTACCCTAGGAGGAAGCTGGTTGGTAATACCCAACATCCGCTCTACTCCCATAGCAAAAGCATGCTCTGAGTTCATAGCGGCTAGGTAGTCCATCCGATCTACATAAGGAATGATTTGATTGTAGGGCAACGACTCAGCATGCTTCTCAAAACAACGGTGCAAATAGCCCAAATGCGGCACTACATCCACCACCAACTCACCGTTGAGGATCACCTCTAGGCGCAAGACGCCATGCGTAGCCGGGTGTTGCGGGCCTATATTAATGAGTACTTCCTCCGCCTTCAAGTCTCCTGGCTGGTACTTGGTAGGCGCAGCTTGCACATGGTGGTTTTTTTTTAACGTATATTGAGTTTCGTTGGCCATGCAAAGCGGTATGGGTGGCGACACAACAAAGAAATCATTTGCAGGGATACTTTTCGTAAAGTTCTCGCAGTACTTGCAATGATGTGCCGTCAATGATTCTTCATCAGGGTATACTTTCGCAATATGCAGTGGGTGTATTCATAACACAAAAAATGTACAGGTTATGAAAGGTTTCAGCAAGGTATGCTTCACATCGCATCACTCTCTGATATGGGGTGCATGCTTGCTTGCTATTGGCTCTAGCTGTCATAAAAATGGGGTCACTATGGGCATGGAAAAGGAACCACATGAACAAAGAGCAAGTATAGCTAATTACGAAGCCTCTCCAGCCGGGGTAGCTTTACTAAAGAAGTTCGAGGGACTCAGGACAAATCCGTACATATGTCCTGGAGGGACACTGACAGTGGGCTACGGCCAGTGTATATCACAAAAAAAATTCGACGCACAATATCCTCATGGTTTTTCAGAGAAAGATGCGGAGGATCTATTACGTAGCAGCCTCACCGCGAGCTATGTACGAGATATTAAAAAGTTAGTCAAGGTACCACTCCATCAAAGAGAGTTTGATATGCTGGTATCCTTAAACTACAACATTGGCGCAACAGTCTTACATGACCCCATGCGGGATGGCAGAAATCACGAGCAAAACATTAGACTGCTACCATTGCTCAATGATTCACGTTATGAGGAAGCTTCGTGGGAGTTTCCTAAATTCACGAAGGGAGGACCTGAGCGACCCTATTACAGAGGCCTTTTAAAACGTAGAATGACCGAAATGTTTGTATTCAGGAATAGCGCCAACATACCAGAAGCATTGCGTTCTCCCATTGAAGATGATCACTTCAGGAGGATTACAAACTGTGATTCCGTTGCGAAGTATTGGGAAGAAAGCGAACAGCAGAACCTAAGAAATGAAGTAATCTTATTGTACAAGGCCTACAATGATCAATCAGGGTCTTCCGAAGTTACAAGATGAGATGCTACGCACGATGGGGAAGGTACATCAACAGGAACGAAAAATATGATAGTCAGGAGATGACTACATAGCAGTGATAGTGGTATGTCATCCTTATAACTGGTATTGATACCACAATGGTGACAGACAGGATAAAGTGTTTATTTTAACAAATTCTTTATCTCCACTTTGAAGCCCTAATTTTGGCATGAGACAGATACGATGTTTGAGTTACTACTTGCTTTGTCTATTAGTACTCTCCTCCAGCAAACTGTTTGAGGTTGGCCTTGATATATACGAGACCGGCCACATTCATGATGATGGCTCCGGCCAGTTTGAAGTTGCTGCAGATCTAACGAAAGTGGAGCAGCTGATCAAGTTTGCAAGCCTTTTCGCTGAAATCTCCCCTGAAGTTGCTCAAAAAAACATCCAAGAATCACTTACGGAATTAGCTAAAATCCTAGAAAATCTATCAGGCATCAGTAACGTCGCTACAACCAACGATGCAGGCACGCTATCTGTTGCACTGAGCTTCCAGTTCAACAGTGTTCAAGTCCTTAACGAAGCCGTGTGCAAACTCTACGCGTTCATAGACCACCCAGGGTCTACTTATTTCAAAATGAGTCGCCACTCATTTTCAAGGGCAGATACACCAAACGTTAAACAGCTGATATCACACTACCGCGACCACGTAAAAACAGACACACAGATTGCCGACCTGATTTTAAAAAACTTTTTACACTTGATTACCTACCACACCACTTACCACTTTGACAGGAAAATAAAAAAAGCCACTAATAAGCTTGCCAATATTTCTGAAGATGGCAAAACGATCTTCCTCAAGCAGTCTCTTTCTGATTCATGCGAACAAGAATTTTCTTTTGGCAACAAGATATTTTTCTAACCATCCATAGACCTGGTGACTCAGTCGCCTCATGACATGCCCATCACCCACGAAACGTACAAAGCAATAAAAGCAAGAGTAGCTGCCCTGAGGGGGTATCTTTGACTACGAAAGCAAACTAGAAGCGCTCCAAAAAGGTCAAGAAACAAGAATAGCGCCAGATTTTTGGAGCAACGCACAGCAGGCAGCCCAGGTACTTAAGATGATCAAAACCAATAAAATGTGGGTTGATAGCTTCAAGCAAGTACAAGTCCTTTTGGATGACTTGGAAACGCTGCGTGCATTTTACGAAGTCAATGAAGCAACTGCTAAGGAGGTGGAGGCGACCTGCCAAAATTTGATGGCCAAGCTAGAAGCGCTGGAGCTTAAAAAAATGCTCCGGAATGAGGAAGATCAGCTAGACGCGATCTTGGAAATTAATCCAGGAGCAGGGGGTACAGAAAGCCAAGACTGGGCCGAGATGCTTATGCGGATGTACATCATGTGGGGAGAAAAGCAGGGCTATCAAATCAAGCAAATAAATTACCAACGTGGAGACGCAGCTGGTATCAGGTCAGCCACACTAGAGTTGAGTGGTGCATTCGCGTATGGGTATCTAAAAGCAGAAATTGGTATCCACCGGCTGGTCCGCATTTCACCATTTGACTCCGGAGGCAGAAGACACACCTCCTTTGCTTCGGTATATACTTACCCAGTGGTAGACGACAGCATCCAAATTGAAATAAACCCTGCAGATATCACTTGGGAAACCTTTCGGGCTGGGGGGGCTGGGGGGCAAAACGTCAACAAAGTAGAAACAGCCGTTAGGCTCAAGCATGCGCCCTCAGGCATCATCGTAGAATGTCAACAAGAAAGATCCCAGTTCCAGAACAAAGATAAGGCCATGCACATGCTAAAGTCTAGACTGTATCAATTGGAGCTGGACAAAAGAAATGCTGCAAAAGCAAAAGCGGAAAGCACCAAGAAAAAAATTGACTTTGGCTCACAAATCAGAAATTACGTATTACATCCCTATAAACTTGTGAAGGATAACCGCACGGGCGTTGAAAGAACAGACGTACAGCATGTACTCGATGGAGACATTGGAGATTTTATCAAAGCCTATTTGATGCATGCTTCGTAGAGAGGAGCAACACTATCACGAAAAGAGGGATAGCAGCCAATTATTTCACTTGCCAACTTAACCTTACTGATGCTCCTACAGACCCATGGATACACTGCCACAGCTCGATCAGATTGATCGAGGTATACTCAACCGCTTACAGGCCCAAGCCAAGCTGACCAACGCGCAACTAGCCCAGCATGTAGACCTATCTCCAGCCTCAACCTTAGAGCGGGTTAGAAAACTAGAACGTCAAGGCATCATCAAAAGTTATCATGCCAAACTTGATCCTGCAAAGCTTGCCTTATACACCTGTGTGATGATGCAGATAAAGCTGCAGCACTTGACAGCAGAAAGTGTGTCAGCCTTCAGAACAGCCATGGTGCTCATACCAGAAGTCGTAGCATGTTATCAGGTAGTAGGTGATGCGGATTTTTTGGCCAAGGTCATTACTACAGACATAGCAGCTTATCAGTATTTAGTCATGAATCGACTCAGTGCGGTGCAGGGCATCCAGTATATGAAATCTTTTGTCATTACAGCTACCGTGAAAGAGGGAGGAATTCCTGTAATGCTCCCCCTCCCAAGTTGACTTAGGGAACCCTGGCACTTTTTTAGGCTGCATGCCAACACTATCGTCCAAAGGTTGGAGGTCTTGCCACTGCGTTAAAAGTGCAGGCTTTGCTTCGTTTGCTTAAATCTGCTTATTTTCGAACGATAGTTGGTCTGGTTTTGCTCTAAGCCAAGTGCGCACCTAAAAAGGTTTGTTTTGAAACTATTCGATATTTTTTTACTAATTCTTCTGGCATGGGGGGGCTACAGTGGCTTCAAAAAAGGGTTGGTTTTGGAAATTTTCTCTACCGGTGCTTTGGTGCTGGCCGTGCTGGGCAGCATTAAACTTTTGGATGGGGCTGTTGAACTTTGTACAAAATGGTACCATGGTCAGAACAAATTACTGCCTTATGTATTATTTGTGTGCCTCTTTGTTATCATCCTTATCGCCACCACATTAGCAGGGAAACTATTTAAAGCCCTCATCCAACCAACTTTACTGGGTAGCCTTGATAGGCTTTTAGGTAGTGTACTAGGTATTCTCAAGTGGGGAGTATGCAGCAGTACTTTCCTGTGGTTAGGAAGCTTGGTACAGCTAAAAATACCCGAAGCATATACAGAAGATACTTTTATTTTCCCAATCATTGCTTCACTATGCCCGCAGCTGCTAGCCTGGTGCGCCGCATGGATTCCATCCGCACAGGAATGGCTTATAACAACCGATGCACTCTAGGACCATTGATGACAGCAATGCAAATCGCTTTTCTAAGGCTGCCACTATTTCTCATCTTAACGCACCATCCCTAGTACATCTTCCCTAGATGTCTTGTAAATTCGTCCTTGTCATGAAGAGGGACCCACTCTAAGTGCCAAAAATAAATGCTAAAACACCGGCTATGAACCCGACGATCAAACATGCACAAGGATTTAAATACATTGAAGAAGGCAACGGCGAAGTGCTCTTGTTGCTTCATGGACTATTTGGCGCATTGAGTAACTGGGAGCATGTATTGGCACAATTCTCTAAACAGTACCGGGTAATCATACCCATGCTTCCCATCTATGAGATGCCTGTCAAGCAGGCGAACCTGGAAGGACTTTTAGCATTTGTAACTGCTTTCACACAAATCAGCAAGTTGGAGAAATTTACCCTCATTGGAAACTCACTAGGAGGGCATCTAGCCTTAATGTATACACTTCAATATCCAGATCAAGTCCAAAATTTGGTACTGACCGGTAGTTCAGGCTTGTTTGAAAATACCCTGGGTGGATCTTTTCCCAAAAGAGGCAACTATGAGTACATAGCTGACCGGGTTGCTTACACTTTTTTTGACCCTAAAACGGTTACCAAAGCATATATAGATGAAGTATTTAGTGTCACCAGCAACATTCCCAAAGCCATACGCGTGGTCTCTATTGCCAAGTCTGCCCAACGCAACAACATGGCTCACGAACTCCCCAACATAAAAGCAACCACACTCCTGGTTTGGGGGCTTAATGATACCATTACCCCTCCCCTAGTAGCCCACGAGTTCAATGCCTTGCTCCCTCATGCTACACTACGCTTTATAGACAAGTGCTGTCATGCGCCCATGATGGAACATCCCCAAAAATTTAATGCACTACTCGAGCAGTTTTTACAAAGCACCATTTGATACTGATTGCAGGACTTCTTGATCTACTTTTAGGAGCTTCCAAGCTTTAGCATAGAAACCAGAGACGGTCTCTCGAGTGAGCGACTCGCTAGAAGCAATAACCAGAAGGCTTAGGCCTAACTAACCACTCAAACTCCCAAAGCAATAAATTACTTTTGACTAAAGAATTTATGACATAGCTTTTGAGGAAATAGTAGTCAATAACTTATCGTCATCCAACAGCCACTGCTATGAACCTCAATAATTACACCATCAAAGCGCAAGAGGTCGTTCAGCGTGCTTTGAAAATTGCTGAAGACCAACACCAGCTTGCTATAGAACCAGGTCATCTGCTCCAAGCTATACTACAAACAGAGGAGCATAGCATTGTATTTTTACTAAAAAAGCTCGCCATCAATCGGTCGTTACTAGCGCGCAAGCTCGATGACCTTGTGCATAGCTACCCCAAAGCTTCTGGGCAACAACCCTATCTGGCTGGCGACAGCAACACTGTCCTGAGAAAAGCTGAAGCGTACTTAAACCATTTTAAGGATGAATTCATTGCTGTAGAGCACCTTCTTTTGGGGCTAGTAGCAGGCAACGATCAGACAGGCAGCCTCATGAGAGAAGTAGGCTTTGAAGAGACTGCACTTACCAAAGCCATTCAGGAACTTAGAGGAACAACTAGAGTAACCGATCAGAATGCAGAAGCCAAGTACAGGTCCTTGGAACGTTATTCAAACAATCTGAATGCGCTGGCCAAGGCGGGCAAAATAGATCCCGTCATTGGCAGAGACGAGGAGATCAGACGCATACTGCAGATCCTTTCTAGGAGGACTAAAAACAACCCGCTACTACTTGGCGAGCCTGGGGTAGGCAAGACCGCCATTGTAGAAGGGCTAGCCCAAAGAATTATTGATGGTGACGTACCAGAAAGCATCAAGTCCAAAACGATTATTGCGCTCGATATGGGACTCTTGGTGGCAGGAGCCAAGTACAAAGGTGAGTTTGAGGAGCGCCTTAAGGCAGTCATCAAAGAAGTAACCGATTCGTCCGGAGAGATTATCCTATTTATCGATGAAATTCATACCCTGATCGGTGCAGGGGCTGGTGGAGAAGGGGCTATGGATGCCGCCAACCTACTGAAGCCTGCCTTGGCACGTGGAGAGCTGCATGCCATTGGGGCCACTACGCTCAAAGAATATCAGAAGTATATTGAGAAAGACAAGGCCCTGGAGCGGAGGTTCCAAACTGTGATGGTTGACGAGCCTACTCCTGAAGATGCCATCTCGATCCTGCGGGGCATCAAAGACAAGTATGAACTACACCATGGCGTAAGGGTCAAGGATGACGCTATCATTGCAGCTGTCCAACTCTCTCACCGCTATTTGCCAGACCGCTTTTTGCCAGACAAAGCCATTGACTTGATGGATGAAGCAGCTGCCAAGCTCCGCATAGAAATAGATTCTATGCCAGCAGCACTGGATGAGCTGCAACGCAAGATCATGCAACTAGAAATTGAGCGCGAGGCCATTCGCAGAGAAGAGGATAAAGAGAAAGAAGCAATACTTTCTAAAAGTATTGCCGAACTCAGTGAAAAAAGAAATGCACTCAATGCCAAATGGAAACAGGAAAAAGCATTCATCCAAAGCATCCGGCAAAAGAAAGAACGGCTAGAGCAGCTTAGACTGGAGGCAGAGCAAGCAGAGCGCGACTTTGACTATGGCAAGGTGGCTGAGATTCGGTATGGAAAAATCACAAGCATAGAGAAGGAACTAGCAACACTACAGCAACAAGCCCATGGCCACAACGATGACAGCCCCATACTGAAAGAGGAGATCGACCAAGAAGACATTGCAGAAGTAGTGGCCAAGTGGACCGGAATTCCAGTTGCCAAAATGCTCCAAGGTGAAAGAGACAAGCTGCTCTACTTGGAGGAAGTATTAGGAAAAAGCGTAGCGGGTCAGGAAGAAGCCATCAGTGCTATTGCCCATGCAGTACGCAGGAGTAGAGCAGGTCTGCAAGACCCCAAGCGTCCTATTGGCTCCTTTATCTTTTTGGGTACTACAGGGGTGGGCAAGACAGCACTGGGCAAAGCACTGGCTGACTTTTTATTCAACGATGAAAATGCCTTGGTACGCATTGATATGTCAGAATACCAGGAAAGACATGCCGTCAGCAGACTCATCGGTGCTCCTCCAGGATATGTGGGCTATGATGAAGGTGGGCAACTGACAGAGGCTGTCAGACGAAGACCCTACGCTGTTGTGCTGCTGGATGAAATAGAAAAAGCGCACCCTGATGTATTCAATATTCTGTTGCAGGTATTAGATGATGGTAGGCTCACAGATAATAAGGGAAGGATGGCCAACTTTAAGAACACCATCATTATTATGACCACCAATCTGGGAGCCCATTTGATTCAGGAAAATTTAGCAGGGTTAGACACAAAAAACGTACAGGCTACACTCGAACAAACTAAAAATCAAGTGTTTGAACTACTCAACAAGTCTATGCGTCCTGAGTTCTTAAACCGCATCGATGAAATCATCATGTTCAAACCACTCTCTAAAGCAGTAGTCCAACAAGTAGTCACTATACAACTCCAACAGGTGCAGCAGCGCCTGCAGCAGAGTGGCATTCAGCTTATGATTGATGCCCCCGTGATTGCGTACCTAGGTCAAGAAGGATACAGCCCACAGTTTGGTGCCAGGCCTTTAAAACGGCTGATGCAGCGTGTGCTCCTCAATACACTTTCCAAAGCACTACTTGCCGGCGATATTCGCAAGGAACTGCCTATTCAAGCAACACTGACAGACCTCAATCAAGTGCTATTCAGCAACACTAAGCAAGCTAGTGACTAGCGCCAACCCTTGCTAAGCGTGTTGGAGGTCATTTTTATATTTAATCTGCTTATTTCTCCCTCGTTGTGGGATCGAGGTGTCTTTTTGCGCGTCTTTGCTCTGTTTGTACTACGCCTTAGACAGGATGATCCCCAGGAGTCTGCATAAGTTATCAACAATGACCTCCAACAAGGACCCGTCCTATTCAAACAAGGACTAGCCAAGGAACTCTACCTGAGTCACGTAGTGCTTGGTAAGTCGACCTCCCAAGGCTTGTCTGCTTTTTATAGCTAGCGCCTCCAAATCACAACGCAAGGTCTGTAAAGGTGCTTGGGGATCAGTACGGTAGGTGATGGTTAGTTGAGGACTAGTTGCCGTAGTGCCCAAAACCAAACGAGACCCTTTGGCAGCTGTAATAAAACTGAACTTCTTATCTAGCGTAGTGGTTTCTATACAAAAGCGCTTCACAAGGTACTGCTGGGTTTTTCCGTCGTAGTACACCACAGAAAGGGGCTGTGTAGGAGTAAACTGTTCCAGGAGCATGACTTGTTCTGGATCATACCGGTGGTGCAGGTCGCAACTCGTAAGCATATAGTGCCCGTCTTGAAAGACTACCAAGATACGATCTTGTGCCTGAAATGGCCCCAAAAGAGCGCCTCTGCCTTCTTTATTGAGCCTACCTACCGTACTATCGTACCAAATGTCTACAGCCCCCAAGGTAGACTGTCCTGAAGCCTTGAGACGGATTTTCCGGACTGTATGCTTGGTCAAGATGTTGCCTTGTGCTGCTCTTCCCTTGATGTCTAACGTAGCCAAATCAAAATCAAAACCCTTGTTTCGGACCTTTGCAAGATCGGAGAGTACTAGGGTGACTACCTCGGCTTCGCCATTGGGATTATCGGTCAGGTACAACACGCGCGACTTAGGAGTGCCCTTTGTCAGGTCGTACACTTTGTCGCGCGTCATGCCCAACATTTGAAACCGCTTGACCATGGCACGGCCAGTAGCTCCATCTACATAGATCAGGTTGTACACGCGGCGGTCATCATTCTTTCTGAAGACAGCAGCATGCACAATTCCTTTACCCACAAATACTTTTTCGGCAACTTTAGTGACGAGGCATTTACCATCTTTCCTAAAGACAACCACATCGTCTAGGTCAGAGCATTCGCCTAAGAGCTCGTCTTTTTTCATGGCGTAGCCAATGAACCCTTCTTGGCGGTTGACATATAGCTTTTGGTTGGTGGCCGCTACTGTATGGGCTGCAATGGTGTCAAAACTGCGAAGCTCTGTCTTACGCTCCCGGCCTGGCCCATATTGCTTAAGTAAGTTTTTAAAGTACTGGATAGCATACGCCGTCAGGTGCTGGAGATCATGACGAACCTGAGCTATATTTTCTTGTAGGGAATATAGCCTGGCTTGAGCCTGAGCAGTATCGTACTTGGAGATCCGCTTTATCTTGATTTCGGTCAGTTGGACAAGATCTTCTTGGGTAATAACCCGGTAAAAGTCTTTTTTGTAAGGGGCTAAGCCCTGGTCAATGGTATGGAGAACCGCCTCCCAGGTTTCACAGGTTTCTATTTGGTGGTAAATGCGTTGTTCAATAAAGATCTGTTCGAGAGATGAAAACAGAATTTGCTCTAGCAGCCTGGCTTGTTGAATCTCTAGTTCTTGCCTGAGAAGCGCTTTGGTGCGCAAGGTACTATACTCGAGAAGAGCGTTGACGCTTAAGAAAACGGGTTTTTCGTCCAAGATAACGCAGGCATTAGGCGATACGCTGATCTCACAATCGGTAAAAGCATACAAGGCATCTATGGTAACAGCCGGCGATTGTCCTGGAGCAAGTTGTACGAGGATCTCTACGTCTTGGGCCGTGTTATCTAGCACTTTTTTTACCTTGATTTTGCCTTTATCATTGGCCCTGATAATCGAATCGATCAGGGCGGTAGTGGTAGTGCCATACGGGAGGTCTTTGATGACAAGCGTATTTTTATCCAATGTCTCGATACCAGCCCGAACGCGTACTTTGCCACCCCGCTGACCTTCGTTGTAAGCAGAACAATCGACTGCGCCACCGGTAGGAAAGTCTGGTAAAATGTGAGGGTTGTTCCCACGCAGCACATCAATTGAAGCTTGAATAAGCTCGCAAAAGTTATGAGGGAGAATCTTGGTTGCCAATCCTACAGCAATGCCTTCTACACCTTGAGCTAAAAGCAAAGGGAATTTGACGGGTAGGACAATAGGTTCTTTTTTGCGGCCATCATAAGATAGCTGCCAGGTTGTGATGGCAGGGTTGTATAGGACTGTCAGGGCAAACTTAGAGGGCCGGGCCTCAATGTAGCGTGGTGCTGCTGCCCCATCACCTGTGCGCGCGTCACCCCAATTACCTTGCATATCAATCAAAAGTTCCTTTTGGCCCAGGTTGATGAGTGCTTCGCCAATCGATGCGTCGCCATGGGGATGGTACTGCATAGTTTGGCCAATGATGTTAGCTACCTTGTTGTAGCGACCATCGTCCATCTCACGCATGGCGTGCAGAACACGGCGTTGCACAGGCTTGAGGCCATCTTCTATGGCTGGCACGGCACGCTCCAGAATAACATACGAGGCATAGCTTAAGAACCAGTCTTGGTACATGCCCTGCACAGGCACGATGTCGTGGGGCGGATTCTCTGGGACAACTGGGTTCATAAGTTAATGGATTGCTTGTGCGACCATTTGGCACACGCACTTATCATGTGTGTCTATATAGAATCGTTGTGCTATCTGGGCATCTGTCCATGCGTATTACTTGGATGATGTGAAAAAACTTACGCATCGGAACAACTTAATCACCAACAAGGATCTACAGTGCTAAGACCGTGTCTTTTTCCACGTGCAAGTTATCGATAATGAAATTTTGACGGTCTTGGGTATTTTTTCCCATGTAAAAGGTCAAGAATTGTCGAATTTGGGTATCTTTTTGCAAAACCACGGGTTCGAGACGTATGTTTTTGCCAATAAAGTGCTGGAATTCATCTGCAGAAATTTCTCCCAACCCCTTGAACCGTGTTATTTCTGCTTGTGGGCCCAGCTGGCCTATGGCAGCTTGCTTTTCTGACTCGCTGTAGCAATACGTAGTTTCCTTTTTGTTGCGTACCCGAAAAAGTGGAGTTTCTAACAAGTAGACATGGCCGGCGCGCACCAGTTCTGGAAAAAACTGTAAGAAATATGTCAAGATAAGCAGGCGAATGTGCATACCGTCTACGTCGGCATCGGTAGCAATGACGACCTTGCAGTAACGCAAACCCTCCAGGCCATCCTCAATGTTAAGTGCATGCTGGAGTAAGTTGAACTCCTCGTTTTCGTAGACCACTTTCTTGGTATAACCAAAGCAATTGAGGGGCTTTCCACGCAGAGAAAAAACGGCTTGGGTCTGCACATTGCGCGATTTAGTAATAGAGCCACTGGCAGAGTTGCCCTCGGTAATGAAAATCATGGAATTATCTCGGTCAGCATGGCTGCTGTCATAGTGCACTCGGCAGTCACGCAATTTTTTGTTGTGTAGACTGGCCTTTTTGGCCCGATCGTTGGCCAGCTTTTTAATGCCTGCAATTTCCTTGCGCTCTCTTTCTGACTGTAGGATGCGTTTGAGCAAGGCATCAGCTGTGGCAGGATGCTGATGCAGATAGTCGTCTAATTCCTTTTTGATGAAATCATTGACGAAGGACCGGGTTGTAGGTCCTGAAGGGCCAATTTGCTGCGATCCGAGCTTAGTTTTGGTTTGTGATTCAAAAATGGGCTCTTGCACCCGAATAGCAATGGCTCCTACGATAGACGTCCGAATGTCGCTGGCCTCAAAATCTTTTTTGTAAAAATCGCGCACCATCTTGATCAGGCTCTCTTTGAAGGCAGCCAGGTGCGTGCCGCCCTGGGTAGTAAACTGTCCATTCACAAAAGAATAATACTCCTCTCCATACTGGTGGTTGTGGGTCAGGGCAACTTCAATGTCTTCGCCACGTACATGAATGATGGGATAGCATAGTGTCTCTGCTTCTATTTTTCGTTCTAGTAGGTCTAGCAACCCATTTTTAGAGACATATTTTTGGCCGTTGAAAGCGATGGCCAGCCCTGCATTGAGGAAGACATAGTTCCAGATCTGCTCTACAATAAACTGGGGGATAAATTGGAAATTTTTGAAGACACTGGCATCCGGCTCAAATACAACCCGCGTGCCATCTGGCTCCTGGGTGCTTTGTAGGGGTGTTGCCTCGACCAGTAGACCTTGTTTAAAAGTAGCTGACCTGGTTTGGCCACCACGAAACGACTGGACTTGGAAATAGGCAGAAAGGGCGTTTACCGCTTTTGTGCCTACTCCATTCAGCCCTACAGACTTCTGAAACGACTGGCTGTCATATTTACCGCCTGTATTGATCTTGGATACACAGTCAACAATCTTCCCCAAGGGAATGCCCCGGCCGTAATCGCGCACCTCCACGCGGTGGTCTGTCACATGCAGATTGATCCGCTTACCATACCCCATCACATACTCATCAATGCCGTTGTCAATGATCTCTTTGAGCAACACATAAATGCCGTCATCGTAGGTAGCGCCATCGCCCAGCTTGCCAATGTACATGCCTGGACGTAAGCGGATGTGCTCCCGCCAGTCCAACGACCGTATGCTTGCTTCAGTATAGTTGTGCGTGGCCATGCGGTCAGATTACTACGATAGGGTCCTTGCGTTGCAAGGCTGCCAATTTAGGCAATTATGCATTAAGTGAATGTACAAACCACTCCCCTGTGTTGCTGCCAAGGTGCTGGCAGCATAGGCATCTCTAATTTCATTAGTTTAGCAAAAAAATCATCCGTTTATGTTTGAAAGTCTTAGACAAAACCTAGCAAAAGCCCTACAAACACTGAAAGGCAAAGGACACATTACAGAGATCAACATTGCTGCTACCGTCAAAGAAATTAGGCGAGCACTCATCCAAGCAGATGTTCACTACAAAATGGCCAAGCAAGTCACAGACGCCGTCAAAACCAAGGCCCTGGGTAGGCATGTGCTTACGGCTGTTTCTCCTGGACAGCTATTTACAAAAATTGTACACGAAGAACTTACGGCTCTGATGGGTAGCGAAAAGGCTGCCATCAATCTAACGGGCCACCCAGCAATTATTCTCATGACCGGCCTACAAGGCGTTGGAAAAACAACTTTCTCTGGCAAACTAGCGGCTTACTTCAAGAATCAGAACAAGCAGGTGCTCTTGGCAACCTGCGACATCTACCGACCGGCTGCCATGGAGCAACTGCAGGTGATAGGCGCACAGATCGGGGTGGAAGTATACACAACACAAGACAAGACAAATGCACTATCTATTGCCCAACAAGCAGTGCAACATGCCAAGGCCACGCAACAACAAGTAGTTATTATCGATACGGCTGGCCGCCTGGCAGTGGATGAGGCTATGATGCAAGAAATTGCCGGTCTCAAGGAGGCATTGCAGCCCTCCGAAACACTTTTTGTAGTGGATGCCATGATGGGGCAAGATGCGGTAAATACAGCCCAAGTTTTCAACGAACGGCTCAACTTTGACGGCGTGGTCTTGACCAAACTAGATGGGGATACACGGGGGGGAGCAGCACTATCTATCCGCGCTGTGGTGGACAAGCCCATTAAGTTCGTGGGTACTGGGGAAAAAATGACAGATCTGGATGTCTTTCATCCCAATAGAATGGCCAATCGAATTCTAGGCATGGGCGATGTGGTATCTCTGGTAGAAAGGGCCGAGCAAGTCTATGATAAGGAGCAGGCACGTCTGCTAGAAAAAAAGCTACGAAAAAATCAATTAGACTTTAATGACTTCCTAATACAGCTTCAGCAGCTAAAAAAAATGGGGGGGCTCAAAGAGTTGATGGGCCTTATGCCGGGTACGAGCAAACTGGTGAACGAGACAGATGTAAATGAAGATACTTTCAGGCCTTTCGAGGCAATGATTCACTCCATGACACCCCAGGAACGAGCGCACCCCCACTTGCTCGATAGAAGCCGGCGTGCTAGGATTGCACAAGGTAGTGGCATGACCCTGCTACATGTCAATAAACTACTCAAACAGTTCGAAAACATGAGTAAAATGATGCAAAAAATCAGCCAAGGAGGTAAGCAACAGATGCTGGGACATATCAAAAAAAACTTGGATGCCTACTAATTTTTTTAAGTGTTAGCATCCGAAAAACCCATCAGGTTATTTATCCTGCACTGCTTAGGTGCCTGAAACAGCGCAGATACCCAGCCATGGCGCTGCAACGGCGGCGTCTACTTAGCTCTCCTCAAGGTGTTTGCAGGGGCGGCTACTCCGCTCACTATTTTTCGGGGTAAGTTTGAGTGCAATGGAGTTCATACAATAACGCTGATAGGTAGGCGGTGGCCCATCTGGGAAAACATGACCAAGGTGAGAGCTGCAACGAGCACAAGTTACTTCGATCCGTTTCAGCGCCAGAGAAAAGTCTTCTTCGCGTACGATAGCCTGCAGTGAAAGCGGGGCCCAGAAGCTAGGCCATCCTGTACCAGAGTCAAACTTATGCGCTGAAGAGAAAAGAGAATTGCTACAAGCTGCACAAGTATAGATCCCTTCTTCATCACAGTGATCATATTGACCTGTGAAAGCACGTTCCGTTCCTTTCTCTCGCAAGACATAATAGGCTTCTGCCGAGAGTTTTTGCTTCCAAGCAGCATCGGTCAAAATAAGCTTTTCCATCACTTTTGCGTATTACGACAAGCAATATGTGTTCTTTTAACCACAGTATACGCGCTTTGCATGTTGTTTTTAAATATTTACACCATTGCGGTAGCAAAGTTAGGACCCGCTAATAGCTTCTGCATGAGCGTTATGGACTACTTTGTAATGCTCCCAGGCCACCTTGTCAGTTCCCTTCATACTTACATGTAAGAAAATCTTCTACGGTTTGTTTGCAACAAATGCTGCGCCACCTAAAGTATCAGACCCACTGACAAAAGCAAAACAAAAACTAGCGTAGTAAAAACCAAGCCTTGTAGCTGCGCCGTGAGTTGGGATGGGCCTTGACGAACGACCGCTATGCAGTGTCGGAGCAATAAAGGAACTGTGCATAAACAGGTGTAAGGCCAAGGCGTATGTCCATGGTATAAGAGAAAGGCAAGAACTGCCACGACACTTACAGTGATCAAACACCATTGATAATAAAGCGCGGCATTCCTGCCGAAACGCACAGGAATTGTTTTTTTTCCGGCTTGTGCATCTGCACTCAGATCACGGATGTTGTTGACGTTGAGCACGCCTACAACCAGGCTGCCGCAACTGATGGCGGGCAATAGCCAAATACCGCTAGATTGCTGTGTATGCAAATAAAAAGTGCCTCCTACCCCTACAAGCCCGAAAAAGACAAACACCGCTACATCACCCCATCCTTGGTAGCCATAAGGCTTGTTGCCCATGGTATAAGTAATAGATGCGATCAATGCCAGTACACCCAGGACGATAAAAAAGCCCAAAACAACCGGAGTAAGCGCTGCCCAATAAAGCAATGCAGCACCCAAACCAAGGATAGGCACAACCAGCCACTGCAATGCTCGCTTTACTTGCTTGAGCGTGACAAGGTCGGTTTGTAGGGCACTAGGAGGCTTTACGTTATTGATGGGGTCAGCACCATGCACAAGATCCCCATAGTCATTGGCCAGGTTGCATACGATCTGCAGCAAAGCAGCTACCAATGCGGTCAATAGACCAATGCGCCAGTCAAAAGTCCCTGTAAAAGCCGCCAAAGCACTGCCCAACCCTACACTTGCTAAAGCAAGCGGTATGGTTTCTAAGCGCGTGGCAATGACCCATCTTTTTAGGTGATTCATATACTTATAGCATGAGAAATGTTGCTTGAAGAAAAATTACTCCTGAAATTTGCCATCGCAGCCGCGGGAATTTACAAAGTAAAAACGTTGCAAAAGTTATAATGCTCAAAAAAACTTTAGTACTACTTCTATGCGTTGCCCCATGCTGGATCACTACAGGGTGTTTTCAAACCGATGACCTACATGACCTAGTTAACGATGACCCAGGTAACGATGACCCAGGTAACAATGACCCAGGTAACGATAACCCAGATAACGATAATACCGAAAAAGCAAAGACAGTAATTCAACTTTGTTACGACGTACTAGACGTCGAGCGCAATGCAAGCCCTGCAAAGATCAAAAAAGCCTACAAAAAACTTGCAGCTAAATGCCACCCTGATAAAGGAGGAGATCACGAGGTATTTCTAGCTGTTTATAAAGCGTATGAGACATTGCAAGAGTACTCAAAACAAGAGAACGTATCAGAAGATGCGGAATTTGTTAGCGCTAATGAAAATATAGAACAAAGATTGGGACACACAGAGAAAATATTGAGAAAAGGATTAGAGATTATGCAGACCAAACCTCCAACCAATAAGTCCCCGCAAGTAGTTAATAACAACGCAAAGGTAGAAGGCACAACGACAACAATGGCGGATATTGACTAGTGAAACGAAGCGTTATAATCAGATGGTGGGGAAGGTGCGGCATACAATAGAGCATGCCCTCGGGAGTATCCAACGTTGGTTCGGAAGATTCGCCATGTAGCCTGGGTAAAGACCCACAGCCCACATGTGTTGGAGGAACTAGCGTACAGCTTGTATAGACTACCGAGAGTCTTGTGCCCAATAAACCGGCAAGAAGTGTGAGAAAGACCCAAGAAGCCTCCAAAAGAGGGCTCAAGTCAACGAGTCATGATCTTGCAATCGTCTCAAGACACCATGCCAAGCTCTCGCATTGTCTTACAAAAATTTTTGCAAAAGCTAAAACTTAGAAAAAAATGCTCCGAAGATCCCTTGCGGCTGCTCCTATGTACCCTGTCTGTTTTCTACACATTGCTTCATGTTTGACCATACAGGATGCTCGCTGAGCTTTGATTTTGATACAGAGCGCCACCAAGGAACGTAGAAGCGTCAATCAGAGCAAGAGCAGCAAGTGAGAGATCAGAAGAAGCAGTAAGAGTAGCAGCAGAAGGAGTGGCAAGAGCAGACGCAGAACTAGCAGCAGGCGTAGAAAAAATCCTTACGGAAATTGCTACAATCCAGGAAATTTTTGAAAATGAACAAGCAGAAGTAGCAGCAGCAGAGGCGAGGTTGCGCAATACTCTGCAAACAGCACGACAAAAGGTAAAGAAAGAAGAAAGAAAAGTGAAAAGATGGAAAGCCAACTTCAACCAGGCTCCCAGAAAGAAGCGAACGAGAAAAAAAATGGAGGAGATACAAAAAGAAGAAGCAGCAAGAGCAACCGCAGAAAGTGAGCTAAATCAGCTCTTGCAGAAGCACCCCAATCACTTTTGAAGAAACTAGTCAGTCCATAAAAAGCAATACCAATCATAGCAAAGTAAGTGTTCCTCACATTTGCACAGGTGCCTCTATGCCTAATAGCTGCATACTCTGCTGGATGGTACGCGCTACAGTAGCAGATAGGGACAATCTAAGCGTTCTTAGCGCTTGCTCTTTTTCATGGAGTATGGAGACTTCTCCATACATCCTATTGTAGATTTTGGCCAACTCAAAGGCATACTGGGCTATGATAGCTGGTGAATAGGCATCGGCAGCTTCCTGTAGTGCTTTCGGAAACTTATACAGCTGTATAATAACTTCTCGTTCTGCAGACTGCAAAGAAAGGCTATCGTCCAGCACACCTTCCTCATGAGCCATCTCTGTTGCCTGTGCTTTCCTCAAAATAGCAGCAATGCGCGCATGCGTATATTGAATATAGGGACCCGTATGACCTTGGAAATCAATCGAAGCTCGGGGATCAAATAAAATCCGCTTTCTGGCTTCTACCCGCAACAAAAAGTACTTCAGTGCTCCCATGGCCAACATATGAAAAAGCTGGTGTGCTGCTTCCTCTGTAAAATTGTCGACTTTTCCTAGCGCTTGGGTGTGTTTTTCGGCCATGTTGACCATCTCTTCAATCAATTGATCCGCATCCACCACAGTACCTTCGCGCGACTTCATCTTACCTGTAGGCAAATCTACCATGCCGTAAGATAAGTGGTACATATCTTGGGCATAACCACGACCCAGTTGCCGCATCAGCTTGAACAAAACCTCAAAGTGGTAGTCTTGCTCATTGCCCACCACATAAATAGATCGGTCAAAATGATAATGCGCATAGCGCAAGTCTGCTACTCCCAGGTCTTGTGTCATATAAACTGACGTACCGTCTGCGCGCAGCACGAGCTTACGGTCCAGCCCTGCCTCCGTTAAGTCAGCCCAAACAGACCCATCTTCTTGCTTATAAAAAATATCTCGTGATAACCCTTCCTCAACCACTTTTTTCCCCAGTAGGTACGTTTGTGATTCATAGTAGGTCTTGTCAAACGTGATCCCTAGCTGCTGGTAAGTAGCTTCAAAGCCTTGGTAGACCCAAGCGTTCATCGTTACCCATAGATCTCGCACAGCCTTATCTCCCTGTTCCCACTTTTGCAGCATCTGCTGGGCCTCGAGGAGGATGGGCGCCTCTTTGGCAGCACGCTCTCGATTGCCCAACTGTTTGGTCAGGGCAGCTACTTGCTCTTTATAAACCTGATCAAATTTGACATAGTAACTGCCTACTAAATGATCTCCCTTGATACCTGTTGTTGTAGGAGTCTCGCCCTGGCCAAATTGCTGGTACGCCACCATGGACTTGCAAATATGGATGCCCCGATCATTGACTAGGTTGACTTTGTACACCTCGTAGCCTGATGCCTTCAGTATTTCAGCCACAGCATGGCCCAAAAAATTATTCCGCAAATGCCCTAAGTGCAGAGGTTTGTTGGTATTGGGAGAAGAAAATTCAATGACTACTTTTTGTCCGTTGGGAGGAACCCACCCAAAATCTGGGTCACTGCCTATGGCTACCAACTGTTTTAACCACACCTGATCGGCTACGATAATGTTCAAAAAGCCTTTAACAACATTAAAATCCGCTACCAACGTGCTATGCACCTTGAGACGCTCTCCTAGCTGCCTGGCCACTGCCTCAGGCGGCTGCTGGCAACGCCCTGCCCAAGGGAAAGTGACAAAAGTATAAGCCCCTTCAAATTCCTGGTGTGTAGGCTGTAGGGAGAGGTCTGATAGGGATATAGTAAGCCCAAACTCCTGCTGAAAAGCCTGCTGGATCGCTGTGATAAGTTGTTGCTCTATGTACACCAATGATTTGAATGATGAGTTATGAAGGCTGAAATGCTTCGACCTTCAAAGATAGGCACTCGAGGTGATTCATTGTACCTTTCAGGGCAGTGCGTAAGAAAATCAAAAAGCACCCTGATGACCAAAATTCAAGACTTGAAGGTGATTGTTCATGCCTACTACACTTAATCCACCAAACTGCTACTATCGCAAGGTATTGCAGCAAGCACCCAAGACAAGGTTGAAGCTATGAAGATCGGTTTACTTTCTGACACCCACAGCTGGCTCGATGATCAGGTGTTTCATTACTTCAAAGATTGTGATGAGATATGGCATGCAGGCGACATAGGCCACCTAGCAGTGGCTGAAAAACTAGCTGCTTTCAAACCCCTGCGTGCAGTATATGGCAACATAGATGACCAAGATGTACGCAAGCACTACCCCCAAACCCTACATTTTGTGTGCGAAGGCTTGCAAGTATGGATGACCCATATAGGTGGTAAGCCTCCTCGCTACACGCCCGTTATCCTTACTAGTTTGAGCAAAAAAATACCAGACATATTTGTGTGTGGCCATTCCCATATCTTACGTGTCATGCACGATCCTCAGCACCCACCACTGCTCTACCTCAATCCAGGTGCCGCAGGCAGAGAAGGGTTTCATCAGGTGCGCACCTTACTCCGCTTTATACTACAAAACAAAAAGATCAGTCACATGCAGGCCATCGAGCTAAGTAAAAGGGAATGAAGGCCTACCTTTGGGTACAATTGCTTACCCAAAAAACCTAATGGAGCTCATCGATACCCACGCACACCTCTACGCGCCAGAATTTTCAGCAGAGATAGAACAAGTCGTGGCGCGCAGCCGAGACCAACATGTGCGTAAAGTATACATGCCCAATATCGATCTGGGCACAATAGCCGGTATGCTAGCGCTAGAAGCCCAGTATCCAGACTTGTGCGCTGCTATGATGGGCATTCACCCCTGTTATATTGGTCGCGACTTTCAAAAACAGTTGGCACACGTAGAAAATTGGCTAACCAAGCGTTCGTTTGCAGCCATCGGAGAAGTCGGCATTGACTTGTATAAAAACAAGACCTACCAAGCCCAACAAGAAGAAGCATTGGCTATACAGCTCAACTGGGCTCAACAATACCAGCTTCCTGTGGTCATCCATTGTAGGGAAGGCATGAAAACTACCTTACAACTGCTCGAAAAGCACCAAGATGGGAACCTCAAAGGTATTTTTCATTGCTTTAGCGGAAGCTTACAAGAAGCAGAGCGCATCATCGCACTAGGCTTCTACCTGGGCATTGGAGGCGTTGTCACCTTTAAAAATGCAGGTTTGGATCAAATAGTCACAGCCATCGATTTGGACCATCTAGTATTAGAGACGGATGCGCCTTACCTAGCACCTACGCCCCATCGTGGCCAACGAAACGAACCTGCTTACCTAATCTACATTGCAGAGAAAATAGCTGCCCTCAAGGCAATCGATTTGGAGACGGTAGCCCAGGTGACAACGGCTAACGCTATCAAGGTATTCCAAGACATCAAGTTATAACACGATTGCTTAACTTCATGCCCATACTACTTGCATAACTGGAGTGGTGACCGAGCGGTTGAAGGTGCTCGCCTGGAAAGTGAGTGTGCCTTGCAAAGGGCACCGGGGGTTCGAATCCCTCCCACTCCGCTTATTATAGCAAGCATATGGAAGTTTGATGCATCACACATAGGTTATGCACACGTATGTCTCACTACTAAGAGGCATTAACGTAAGCGGCAAGAACAGGCTATCCATGACAGCCTTGAAAGATATTTATCGGGCATTGGGATGCATACAAGTGACTACCCACATTCAAAGTGGTAATGTTATCTTGCAGGCAACAAGCAGCAAAGAGGCGCTAGCATGCAGCCTTAGCCAGGCCGTCCGAGAGGCATTTGGTTACATCGTCCCAGTACTTGTACGAGCAGTTGCCTTCTTCAGCAACATAGTTGTACAAAATCCTTTTACGGACTGTGATCCTAGCACACTGTATGTCACCCTGTTAGGTGATGTGGTAGCCTACCAAGCACAAATAGTAAGTATAGCGGATGGTGCATAGGGTGCAAACAGGTTTGTGATGCAGGAAAGTGTGGTATATGTGCACTATCCTACAGGTTATGGTGTACGCCTTTGAACAATAATTTTTTTGAAACCAAGGGTAAAACATGGGCAACCACCCGCAACTGGAAAACGGCTAATAAAGTTGAAGAACTTTCGAAGTAGAGATTCAAAAGAGCAATGCGTAATAATTATAAACACAAAAAGCACTTACTCTTCAACCAAGCATAGACATACAACGCCCACACAAGCCATTACTCATCTAGTCCAACGATGCAACTTTCTTCTCACTATAATTCGCAATCAGTAGAGCAAAAATGGTATGCCTACTGGCTGGAACATGGCTTCTTCCATGCTACACCTAACCCTGATCGAGAGCCTTACACCGTGATCATGCCACCGCCCAATGTGACGGGAAGTTTGCACATGGGGCACGTCTTAAACAATACCCTGCAAGACGTCTTAGTACGTAAAGCACGCATGGAAGGTAAGGTGGCTTGCTGGATACCAGGTCTTGATCATGCCTCCATTGCTACAGAAGCCAAAGTCGTGGCTATGCTTAAAAAGGAAGGCATCGCTAAAAGCGACTTGACGAGAGAGGAGTTCTTGCAGCATGCTTGGGCCTGGAAAGAAAAATATGGCAGCATTATCTTGGAACAGCTGAAAAAGCTAGGTGCTTCGTGCGATTGGGAGCGTACCTGTTTTACCCTAGCTCAAGGCCCTGCCAAAGCGGTGCAAACCGTATTTATACGGCTTTACGAGCAAGGTTATATTTATCGGGGCACGCGGATGATCCACTGGGACCCAGCAGGCAAGACCGCCCTTGCTGACGATGAGGTGATTTATAAAGAAGTCCAAGCAAAGCTGTACTACATTCGCTACGCCGTGGTGGGACGTGACGAGCATGTCACCATTGCTACTACGCGACCAGAAACCATCTTAGGAGATACCGCCGTTTGTGTCCATCCTCAAGATGCCAGGTACCAACACCTGAGAGGCCAGCAAGTCTTCGTGCCTATTGTCAATAGGCTTGTTCCCGTGATTGAAGATACGTACGTGGATCCGGCATTTGGCACAGGTTGTCTCAAAGTGACCCCTGCACATGATATGCACGACTATGCCTTGGGTCAAAAGCACCACCTGGCCACCATTGACATCCTCAACGAAGACGGCACCTTGAATGAGGCGGCTGAACACTATGTGGGCGAGGATCGTTTTGTGGTACGCCAAAAAATTGTCCAACAACTCGACACTGCAGGCTACCTAGTCAAGACTGAAGAGCATACCCACAACGTGGGCTTCTCAGAGCGTACCAATGCGGTAGTAGAGCCACGCCTTTCTACCCAATGGTTTGTAAAAATGAATACCCTGGCTATTCCTGCCCTAAAGCACGTATTAGATGGGACCATCCAATTTCATCCTGCTAAATTTCAAAATATGTACAAGGCATGGTTGGAAGAGGTTAGAGACTGGTGCATCTCTAGGCAACTATGGTGGGGACACCGAATTCCTGCTTATTACTTGTTAGATGGCAACATAGTGGTAGCCCACGATAAAGCAGAAGCCCTTAAAAAAGCCCAGGGACAAACAGGTAACCCAGCCCTGACCGAAGCAGACCTGCACCAAGACAAAGACGTGCTCGACACGTGGTTCTCTTCTTGGCTGTGGCCTCTGAGCGTTTTTGACGGTATTCAACACCCTAACAATCAGGACTTCCGCTACTTCTATCCTACCAACGACTTGGTGACTGCTCCAGAGATTATTTTCTTCTGGGTAGCCAGGATGATTATGGCAGGTTATGCCTTTCAAAGTACGCCTCCTTTTAGAAACGTGTATTTTACGGGCATTGTGCGCGACAAACAGGGCAAAAAAATGTCTAAATCGTTGGGCAATTCGCCAGAGCCCATGGACCTCATTAAGCAATACAGTGCTGATGGCGTTCGGGTGGGCATGCTCTTAAGTGCCCCTGCGGGCAACGACCTGCTGTTTGATGTCAAATGCTGCGAGCAAGGCAGGAATTTTACCAACAAAATATGGAATGCTTTTCGCCTCCTCCAGCGCTGGGAAACTACGGAGCAGGCCGAGACAACGCATACCATAGCCATTCAGTGGTTCCAGGCCCGGTTGGACCAAGTGCTCGAAGAAGTCAATACTCACTTCCAGCAGTTTCGAATCTCGGATGCACTCATGGCCCTCTATAAGCTGGTTTGGGACGATTTTTGCTCGTGGTACCTAGAGATGATCAAGCCCGCCCATGACCAATCTATAGCTGCTAGTGTTCATGCTGCCACGGTGGGCTTCTTTGAATGCCTTCTCAAACTACTCCATCCATTCATGCCCTTCCTTACTGAAGAGCTCTGGCACCAGCTCCGGCAGAGGCAATCCCTAGATTGTCTCATCGTAGCGCTCTGGCCACAGCCAGCAGCCTATGATACCACCATGCTTGACCGTGCTACTGCGTCTTTTGAACTGGTCACTACCCTCAGGAGGTTAAGAAACCGAGCACTAGTCCCACCCAAACAGTACCTAACGCTGTATATTTTGGGTGAAAAAATACCTGCTTGGCTCAACTACTTTGCCGATTACGTCAAAAAGCTTTCAAATTTGTCCGACATTGTTCCTAGCCAGGACAAACCACAAGACGCCACCAGCTGCAACATTCACGGCACAACCTTTTATCTCGCTCTGGGTCAACAAGTAGACAACACTCAAGAAAAGGTGCGCCTAGAAAAAGAACTGACCTACACCCAAGGCTTCTTAGCAAGTGTCTTAAAAAAGCTCAACAACGACTATTTCGTTCGAAATGCCCCAGCTCAGGTCATCGCTACAGAACGAAAAAAACAAGCAGATGCCAAAACTAAACTTAAGTTGCTGGAGGAGCGCCTCATGCAACTTTAAAGAGGTTATTAACTACTGGTGGTGTACGTTGGAGCAATGAGGGCAAGGTGGGGAAGTTTTACCGGATCTCTTTAAACAATGGCAATACTGGCGTAGCTACCCCTGGCGCTAAGCCAAACTTATTGGCAGCTTAGCAGTTGCTGAATTTTGCAGTAAGAGACCTCAAAGAAGCATTTGCAGCATTTATGAAAGAGATTCAAGCACTAATTGCCAACGAAATGCTGGCACTAGAAGAGCAGATGCAAGCGTTGATAAAAAGTGATGACTATTTGCTCCAAAAAATCAACCAGTATGTTTTCCAAGCGCCAGGCAAACAACTACGGTCTATGTTGGTATTGTTAGCAGCAGGGGCTTGTGGAAGCATAACTCCCAGAGCCCTGCGCAGCGCACTGCTCGTGAACCTCTTGCACCAGGCATCGCTAGCACACGATGATGTGGTAGACGAAGCCACGCACCGGCGTAACAGACCCACTATCAATACGGTTTGGAACAACAAAGTAGCAGTACTTTTTGGTGACTACCTCTTGGCCAAGATCCTGCATCTAGCTATACAATACCAAGACCATGACCTACTAGCACTCATCACTACAACAATCCAAGCCATGAGCGAAGGGGAACTGCTCCAGCTAGCACAAGTTCATACGTTAGGTACTACAGAAGCAGTTTACCTAGACATTATCCATAAAAAAACAGCGCACTTGTTTGGAACTTGCTTGGCGTTAGGTGCCATGACAGCTGGAGCCCCTGCAATACAAGTAGACTCCCTACGCCAAGCAGGCGAACAATTAGGTATGGCTTTTCAACTCAAAGATGACTGGCTAGACTATAGCACTGAGGACCTGGGCAAGCCCTTGGGAATAGACCTCCAAGAAGGCCAGCTTACTTTGCCCCTGATCCATGCACTGCAACAAGCCTCCTCCCAGAAAAGAAAAGAAATTTTATACATCTTCGAGCATTCCCGGCACCATCCCCAACAAGAAGAAGAAGTCCTGGCTTTTGTCAGACAGTCCACAGGCATGGCCTACACCCAGAAGGTAATGCTTCAATACCAGCACGAAGCCCTCCAAACGCTAGCCAACATAGCCCCCTCACCCTATCAAAAAGCCCTTTTCGAACTTATTCGACACATCATTTAGCTTAATTTTGCCTACTTCGCACTAAAATTCTTGCTAGTCAATTCTAATTTTTGTGGACCCATGTTGGGAGCATTTCTAATACTCTAAACAAGGGGGTGATCATGGCACTTATAAAAATTAATCAGGAAGATCTATTTCCTAGTCTTGCGCCACTCTGGGAAAGTTTCTTTGGTAGGGACTTCGTGGAGAAGGTGAGTTGGGGAAGCGTGTACAGTGTTACCTGCTGTTACTATTGAGGAGAAACCTGAAGGCCTTTGAGGCAAGCTTAGCAGCACCAGGTTTGCAGCGGGGTGACTTGTCCATTGAAATCGACCATGACGTGCTCACTGTTTCCTCGAAAAAAGAGGAAGCACATGAGGCACACGATAAAAAAAGTAAATATACCCGAAGAGAGTTTAGGTACCATTCCTTGAGCAGGTCCTTTACACTTCCTGAAGCAGTGGACACAGACAAGGTAACAGCCAATGACAAAGATGGGATCTTGTTGATCCATCTTTGTAAAAAAGAGCCGACAAAGGAACAACCTGTTAAATAGATCGTGATCAAAGAACGGGGGCACCCATAGCCTCCTTTGTTTACTCACTGGTCGTTTAGACCACGGCTCAGTTCTAAGTTTTGTTTTCTGGCCGCATTTGGGGGAAGAAGATGACCTCCTGGATAGAGGCTGTGTTGGTCATGATCATAGACAACCGGTCAATGCCAATACCCACGCCTACGGTAGGAGGCATGCCATAGCGCAAAGCACGTAAAAAGTCTTCGTCTATGGCCATGGCCTCCTTGTCTCCTCTTTTGCCAAGTTCAAGTTGTTCTTCAAACCGCTGGCGCTGGTCTATAGGGTCGTTTAGCTCAGAAAAGGCATTGCAGATCTCCTTGCCATTGCAAATGACCTCAAAACGCTCTGCCAAGGCTGGATTGTCACGGTGCCTTTTGGCCAGCGGCGACATGGCTACCGGATAATCTATAATGAACGTAGGTTGAATTAATTTGGGTTCACATTGGGCACCAAAGATCTCATCAATGATTTTTCCTTTACCTGCCGAGACTTCCAAGGCAATGCCTAACCCACGGGCCGTGTCACGCAGGGCTGCCTCGTCCATGTGGCTCACATCAATGCCCGTAAAATTTTGGATGGCCTCAAATAGGGTATACCTCTGCCAAGGCCGTTGGAAGCTGATGGTATGTTGGCCTACTTGAACTTCAGTAGTACCATGGAGATCAAATGCTACCTTTTCAAACAGCACCTCTATCTGATCCATCATCCACAAGTAGTCTTTATAGGCTACATACACCTCGAGCATGGTAAACTCAGGATTATGAAATCGAGACATGCCTTCATTGCGGAAATCTTTGGCAAATTCATAGACCCCTTCGTACCCTCCTATAATGAGTCTTTTTAAATACAACTCGTTGGCAATGCGCAAATACAGCGTCGTATCGAGAGCATTGTGATGGGTCTTAAAAGGACGGGCAGCGGCACCGCCATAGATAGGCTGTAGGATAGGTGTTTCTACTTCTAAATACCCTTGTACTTCTAGGTACTGTCGAATAGAGCGAATGAGCTGAGCACGCTTGACAAACGTTTCCCGTACATGGGAGTTCACAATTAGGTCTACGTAGCGTTGCCTATAGCGCTGCTCAGGAGATGTAAACGCATCATAGGTTTTCTTAACACCGTGCTCGACCACCTCCTTAACCATGGGCAAAGGCTTTAAGGCCTTGGTCAATAAAGTTAGTTGGCTTACATGGATAGAAATAGCTCCCATTTTGGTCTTAAAGACATGACCATGTACGCCTACGATATCGCCTATATCCATTAGCTTCTTAAACACCGTATTGTAGAATGTTTTGTCTTCTCCTGGGCAAAGGGTGTCTCTGTGTATATACAACTGAATTCTTCCAGTAGCATCTTGCAGTTCAGCAAATGAAGCTGACCCCATAATCCTACGGCTCATCAGCCGTCCTGCCAAGGCTACCTGCTGGTAACGCGCTGGATCGGTAGGATAGTTAACTAGGATATCTTGTGTAGATGTATTGGTCGCGAAGGTAGCTGCAGGGTAAGGATTGATGCCCAGCGCCTCGAGTTCTTCCTTTTTTTGGATTCTTACAATTTCTTGCTCGCTTAGCATTGTGCTCATAATAACTGAAATATGGGGGTGTTCAAAAGCACTTTAGCAACTCACCTTTTTGATAAATCTTTTCGCACTCTGCTTGCTGGAGTGCATCTTCTTGAAGGGAAAGATTTTGATCTTCCGTATTCACTCTTGCATAAGCTATCAGCACCTTAGTAGTGGGCTACCGACTCTTTCCTTGTTGGTGCGTAGCCATTGGCTTGATAGGTTGCTGTTCTTGGAGTGCCTTAGCAGTCTTGGTCTTTACACGGGGCAGGTTCTCTAGAGTCTGGCAATTACCTCAGCCTTATGATCTTGAATCCCAACGCGCATTTCCATGTATAGGAAAGAGTTTGCTTTTTACATAAAAGGACAATACACCACGTATAACGCGATTAACATACTACAAACGTTAAATATAACCAAATATAGGGGCAGTAGCCGTGGTGTGGAGGCTTTCGGGTTTATTTACATAAAACGACTTTCTTTATGTAACTGGTACTGAATGCAGTACAGCTTCAATTGATTAGGGAGAAAAGGTGGCTTTTCTCTTTTGCCTTGCAGCAGGGACTATTGCCTCTTCGAGCAACGCATCGGTGGGGTATTCACCTTCGATGTCTATGTCTCCTTCTTGCTCTTGTGCTGCTGCTTGCTCCTCTGGGTTAAAAATATGACCTCGGACATGAAATCTTAGTGCAGAGAAGTCAAGATGCACCAAGGAAGACTTACCACGAATCGATGCTTGCAGTCTCTCCGACAAGCGGTAGTTAGCACTATGCTGACCTCCCGATCGAACAGCAGCTCCCTGGAATGCCACCTGGTACTTTTGCACTGGGATGGTCATTGTGAGATCTGCTCCCTCCTCTTGCGGCATCGTTTCGATGGAGGGAATTTGCTTGCTGCTGCTTAATTCACTCAAAGCCGACGTATGTGCGGTATAGCCCTCTCCTAAGAATAATTTGCAGAGCGCATCACATTCTTGGCAGTGGTTTCTGCTGCAACCCATGCCCAAAATGTGAGTGTAGCTAGGGTGTCTGGCTTTCTTTTCATGCTCGATTTCATCTTTGCGTTGCCGTGCGCGATACAGCAGGAAGTCTATGAACTGCGCCTCTGCATGTGCAAGGTGCGCATTCCGGATACCGTACATGAGCTCATTGGCCTTTGCGCGCATGCTGGGTTGCATCTCATCGGTACTATTATGGAAAACTAGTTTTTTGGCGCCCTGATCTTCGTCTCTCAGCACCACACAAAGACAAGTCGTGGCTTCTCTAGTGCGGGCGTTGTGGTGTGCATTGGCAATGCGAAAAGCATCTTTGGCCAGTTGACGGCACAAGTCTTCTGTGATCTGGCCGGGTCTTCGGTTTTGGTCGATCTCCGAAGGCCTGAGCCGTGTTTTGAGCCTGTCTCCACTATACTTAGAAGTAAATTTTAAGAAAGAAAATTTTATTTCCTTTTCCTCCTCCTTGATACTCTCATCTGTATCAGAATGTTCGGTAAGATGCTCTGTGAGGATAACGGTTACTTCTTCGTCTATGGTTGCTGCTGGGAAAATGCAAGGCTGCAACATGTCATCCAGATGCCTTGCTTCTACAGGAACTTTCACTGCCGAGTTTGAGGTGTTGGGTACCAACAGTTGCTCGATATTGAGCCCACGAAGCTGCAGCTCGACGCCTCGAGAGGCGTGGGCAAGAACAACAAAGAGGAATAAGAACCTCCCAATATGCTGGCCTGCATAACGCAGGACTTTTAGTATTTTCACGTAGGTAGGGTGTAGATGCCGCTTGGGGTTCCTAAGAAGCACCCGACAGATGACTTGTCAAAGAAATTCATGCCCGTGGACTCTTAGGTAGCGTCGTTACGCACACACATTCTCTTGTAATAACTTTGAAGTGTTATGACGATGTCCGTGTGTTTTTTGCGCTTTGCCAACCGCAGGGCACTCTTGATCAGCTTTTTTTCTTCTTCCTCGGAAAAAAGTCCCGTATAGGCAATCTCTTCGATCCAGTACTCCACCATCGCAAGGTTGCCAGCCATCGCTGACAGGTCCACCAGGGTGATATTCTTACCAAGGTATTGCTTAGGGTCTGCCCCATGGGCCACCAGCAATGCGGCCACACCTCGGTTCATGCCATCCCAAGGACCGCCGGCAGCATACTGCAACGGGCTCGCTCCCTCATGATCGTGCGCATCGATCGTTGTCATTTTTCGTTGCTTATAGGCCCTGACAAGCAGCTTTGCCGCGCCCAGGTTCCCATTGTAAGCAGCGAAATGCAAAGGCGTGCTTCCATACTGATCCTCTGTTTTGGCATCAATGACCACCGATGGCTCTCTGAGTAGCGCATCGACGGCACGCACGTTCCCGGTGGAAGCGGCATAGTGCAAAGGAGTACAATGGGGCTCCCAGCCTACTTCATTAATAGCCATCTTCATCGATTGCGTGAGGTAGCCTCGATCCCTGCCTTCCCGAATGAGGCGAGAAATAGGGTCTGAGGGAATGTAGTCATACGATGCTTCTTCGTCATCTAAGCCATCTACAGCATTAGCAAACTCCTGGAACCAGCGTTGTAGATCTGCTGGTATTGCTTGGGCTGATTCACGATCTTCCTTCTTTTGATCAGACTTGCGTGGTTGCGTAGTAGCTTGATGGGTTGTCGCTGAAGGGTCTTGAGAAAAGGAGATCGCGTTCGCTATACCAGATCCCTGCAACTCCTGCGTCACCGCTGTCTGCGCAGCCTCCCGAGGAAATACGCGCGTATCCGTGAGCGGCTGTCTCCATGCCACCGTACTCGGACTCTCTTTGCTCTCTTCGGTCATAGGAGTGCACTGCGACAGCTCGGAAGCTGAACGCTTGCGCGTATCCTGTGCGACGAGCGCAGGTGTTGCTACAACGTAACTGGACGCTGGTTCCTCGACCTGTTCACCACTACTGGCTGTGCTAGTAGGCTCCTCGGTCTGCATCTGCCGAAGACTTGACTGGCAACTTTGCCACAGAAGGCTACAGACAAGGACTGTAGTAAGACCGATACGATCGGAAGAATAAGACATGATCAAGGCTCGTTAGACAGTGTACGACGGTTTTCGTGCGATGCTACTGTACAATCAAATATAACACTCCTCTAACTTGGAGACTATACATACACCACCAAAAACCAGAAAATTATATCTCTTGTAAAACACGACGGCCTGCTCCACAGAGAGCAATAGCACATATGCTTCGGGGCTCTCCAAAGTAAAAAGCCTGATGAGGCAACAGGCTGGGGATACGTCGCATACACTGCTACGCTTGTTAATGTAGGTACTCTTTTACAAAACTCTTCACCTTTGCAGCACCTTCCTTGATGGGACGCTCATACTCTTTGCGCAGCTTGTCTGTCTGTTTGTTAAAAGCTTTATGGATTCTTTTTTTATCTTCGTCACCCATTAAGGCACCGAGTACGGCACCTACCATCATACCAGCCACAAAAGATATCAGGTCTCTTCTCATACGATATTGTTTAAAATTGGAATCTACCAACTCCTCGCGCAAAGTAGCAAAAATCATTGCCAGTCTCCACACTATTCTTAGTTATTTTTACTTCATTCGCTGAGGCTCAATAGCCCACTGTATCAGCACGAAAGAAGTTCTTATTTAACTACACCAATATCGTGAGTACCAAACAGTGCATTACGCCAACTCATCACAATACGGCCATACTACAACTCTTTGAGCATCTCAGGGGAGTTTGGAAGCTCAAGCGGCGTTTGGGTACACAAGGGCACATGCAAGGCACGGCCCGTTTCCAGACATGGGGGCAAGGAGTGTTGCACTACCAAGAACATGGTCGCGCTACCTTTGGTAATAATCAGGTACTTCCTGCCTACCGTGTGTATGCCTATGTGTGCGATCAGGGCACAATAGCAGTCCATTTTTGGGACCAAGAACGAAGGCAACCCGCTGGGCTGTTGCACACTTTGCGGTTCCATAGCACCAAGACTACTAGCCAGGTGCTATTGGCAACAGGTACCCATGGGTGCGCCGATGATGTTTACAAAGCGTGCTACACGTTTGTGAACCACCAGTATTTTCAATTAACCTATCAGGTGCAAGGGCCTCACAAGGATTATACTATTCAGACGCATTTCAGTAAGGTCATAGACACCGCATGACCTCGCCAGACAGCACGACCCAATACGAGAAAGAAGTGTCAGTTTTTGGGTTAGTCGCTTGACTTTCTTTTGCTTTTCCCTTCTGCTTTCATGGCCTCTGCCAAGCGTAACCGGAACCCAGACTTCTTTTTATCTTTGTTTTTTGCCTTGTTTTCCTCCAGCTGCTTTTTTATTTTCTCCTCATCTACAAACCGCTTGATCAAACTTTGCTGACCAGAGGTTATTAAGTTAGAGACAAAGTAATACAAGCTCAAGCCTGCAGGGAAGCTGTTTAGAATGAACATAAAGGTAAACGGCATCATATAAGTCATGAGCTTCATAGGCCCTTGAACAGGCGTCAATTGGTTGTTAGACCAAGTATAAAGTATGGTAGAAGCAGTCATGAGCAAGGTAAACAAGCTCACATGACTTCCGTAGGCAGGTATACTGAAAGGCAGATGAATGATTGCATCATAGGTAGACAAGTCACTGGCCCATAAAAAAGCCTGTTGGCGCAACGCAATAGCGTTCGGGAAGAAATTGAACATGGCCAGCAAAATGGGCATCTGCAACAGCACAGGAATACAACCACTTAGTGGGTTAATACCCATCTCCCGATAAAGGCCCATTTGCTCCATCTGTATCTTTTGCATATCCTCTCCATACTTGTCCTTGAGGGCATCTAAGGCGGGTTTTAAAACCCGCATCTTAGCCATAGCAATGTACGACTTGTAGGAAAGGGGCAATAGTAGGAATTTGATGAGGACGACGAGTAGAATGATAATGATGCCGTAACTGCTGATGTACTGCTCCAGAAAGGCAAAGACAGGGATAATTAAGAATCGGTTGATCCAGCGCACCACTGGCCAACCTAGCGAAATATTATTAGAGAAGCCTTTGGTAACCTGATCGAGCGTTTGGTAATCATTAGGTCCAAAATAAAACGTGAATTGTCCTTTCTTGTCTTGTTTTGGGTCAGTATCCGGCAGTGTTAAATAGACCTTTGCTTCCTTGACAGTAGCCATGCTCTGGAGCGTTGGCGTTGTGGCTATGTAGCCACCTACAAACGCTTCCTGGGCAATGATGCCTGCAGTAAAGAAGCGTTGTTTGATTCCCACCCACTGGATAGGACTTGGTAACAATTTCTCTTGCTCCTGCTCTGAACCCTCTTTAAGAGCATCAAACTTATTCTCGGCTAGATAATAATTGATCGTTGTTTTGTTCCGACAGGCTTTAATATCTTTTTCTGCACGCTTGATAAGATCATGCCACACAAATTGGATAGGCTCCTGCCCTAAAAATTCGTCTAACCCCACTATTTCCCACCTATGGGTTAACGTATAGCCCTTTTCTGACAAAGCAAAGACTTGTCGCATGTACTGACCAGGACCTATGGACAGGGTGAAAGTGACTGCTGCCAAGTCAGTCTCTTCTACACTTTGGTCTTGCGCTGTCGTTTCGAAGAACAACGCATTGGTATTAAGTTGCGTCCCATGCGTAGTCCATTGAAAGCCCATCGTGCTGCTCTGCGCATCTAGCAAGATGAGGGGTTGATTTTTATGATCTTGATAGTGTTTGAGCACTACTGCCTTAATTCTGGCTCCTCGAGAGGTGAGTGTTACTTTCATCACTTCGTTTTCCAACACGACTTCTTTTTCTATGCCCTGCGCAGCTGGTGCAAAGATGCCGTATTGTGCTGAGGGAACGGGTGTATGAGCGGCTAAATGAGGTTTTTGCTCTTGGTGGAGAGCTGGAACTCTTTCAACAACTGTACTCTGATTCGCTTTTGCGTGTATAGGCTGTACCGAAGGCTTGGGAGCAAAAAATTGAGCATAGGCAATGAGCATAACGGCAATGAGCGTTAAGCCTATAAGCTGGTTCCTATCCATGAAAAGTGGTATTGAATGCGTTGTCGATAGCAGCTACTACGAGCATTTATACGGTATCTATGAAAAAACGAGTAGCCACTGAGTCGCAAAGTACAGCACATACTTTGCGCCCAAATTTAGGGGGTATCAGCCAACTTGCCAACTTGTACCTGACTTCTTCGAGGATTGTACAGAGCGTCGGCACTCATCCACACACACTCAGGCGAGGCACTGCATGGCCCAAAGAACTGTTAGTGTCAGCCTTCCGGGAACTACTTCAAGATCACAGGCATGATCAACAGCAATATGTCTTCTTCTGCATCTTTTTCTTTAGGAAAGATTAAGCCAGCCTTGCTAGGTCCTGAAAAATGCATCTCTACTTCTGCGGCAGATAGATTACTCAACATCTCAATCAAAAACTTAGCGTTAAAGCCAATCTCCAGGTCATCGCCTTCGTATTCACAAGTCAAGCGTTCGTTGGCTTCATTAGAGAAATCAAAATCTTCTGCAAAAATGTGGAGCTCACTCCCTGCTATAGAGAGCTTGATTTGGTGTGTAGTTCTATTGGAATAAATGGCAATTCGCTTCAGTGAACTCAGAAAACTTACACGATCGATAGTGAGCTTGTTAGTATTGTTGGCAGGAATCACATTCTCATAATCAGGATAGCGCTCATCAATTAACCGAGATACCATACTAATATTAGCCAGCTTGAAATAAACATTACTATCATTAAAAGCAATGCTCACTGTCTGATGCTCATGCGAGAGTAGCGTGTTGAGCAGTGAAAGAGCTTTGCGAGGCACAATAAACGGCTGTTGCGTGGCTACGCCTACATCTGATCGGATATAACGAACCAATCTGTGGCCATCTGTAGCAACAAAGGTGGCACTGTCCTCGCTAAAATCCATGTAAATCCCATTCATGGCTGGCCTTAGCTCATCATTGCTTGTGGCCACAATAGCCTGGTTAATGGCTTTTTTCAACACCTTAGCATCCATGTTTACCGAAACTCCCTTTTGTACCAGCCTCAGCTGAGGGAAGTCAGTAGCATTCTCACCTGCCAATCGATATCGCCCATTGTCTGAGCTAATTTCTACACTATAGGTCCCCTCATTAATCGAAAAAGTGACAGGCTGTTCCGGCAAATTTTTTAGGGTTTCGAGCAAGATGCGTGCTGGTATAGCGATACTGGCGCTTTCCTGTGCCTCTACAACCAATTCTGTGGTCATAGAAGTCTGTAAATCCGACGCAGTAACGGTAAGTTGCTTGCCATTGATCTCAAACAAAAAGTTTTCTAGAATAGGGACAACAGGGTTATTGGTAATTACGCCACCAATGGCAGCCAGCTGCTTGGACAAGGTAGAAGAGGATACAATAAATTTCATATGAATATGATTTGACTTTTAATGGATATATGGAGCCTCCCTAAAGCATGTTTGCATCTCCGGTTGTATAAAAAGCGCATGCAAGACTCGTAGGTATTACTGAGTTGTGTGACACACGGCTCTCAATTTATGTATAAAAGTTAAAATTAAACACAACACATGCACATTTAGCACTTATTTTATCTTGTGCTTGCTGCTTATCATACCTTGTAAACTGGCATCAGTGTTCTTGCACCAGTAATTCCACAATACCCCCAGCAAACCCAAGAGTAAAATAGGCACCATGAGGTTCGTGAGCTACCACCAACGCCGCTTTTTCTCCAACTTAACTTGGTCAAGGAAACGAATCTTCAAGGTTTTGTGCTTGAGGTTGATCAGGCCCTCTTCGTTAAGCATATGGGCCAGCGTGTTGTACACAAAGTCTTGGTTAGCAAAGTGCTGCTGTAAAAGCTGTAAAAAAGGGTCGTAACCTCAGGGAAAAGGTTATTTTTTACGATGGTCTAGGCCATTGAGCACCATGCCACCACTGGCGAAGACAAGAAGCTCGGTAGGCTGACGCTCCGGAAGAAAACTTGCTGGATCAAACTCCTTTAACAAGAACCTGTTTTTTTAGATTGACGTGAAAGTTCCCTCGAGCAGGCAGGCCAGCGGAATGTGACCGTAATTGTATTGCGCTGGCTAAGGGAGTTTTCTCAGTACCTCCAAATCTATATGCACGGGTACACCCAATTTTCACGTCCATATTTTTGGACACTAAAGGAGCTGCAAAACGGTTGAGAAGCGGGAAAAAATGCCAAGGAAGAAAGTCAAGCTGAGGCTGGTTGCCCAGATTGTCTACTACAACTAGATACACTCCGAAACACAGGTCCTGTACCAAGTCGGGATTGATTCTAACGCCATATCTAAACAACTGGTCCTCCAAATTTATATCCTTTCGTGCTCGTCCAAGCTCTCCAGGTTGATGTGCAACCTATCCAAGAAAAAGATGATTACACCTCTTGGCATGATGTACTGGCCGAGCAAATACTTTTTCCTCTCAGAAAAGGGTTGTTGTGGCTTGGTAATGAGCAACGCATCGCGTGCTCATCATACAGATTGGGCTGAAAAATAGAGACGATCGCGAAAATAATTATAAAATCTAAGGTAGGGACATTTCTGAGTCACGGAACTCACTATTGCCATCCCTTATCTTGCATCGGTCAATGACTTCAAAACTACACCCAGTATACCTATCAAAACTTCCTTACCCCTGAGTTATACAAGCTACTACGAAGAGAAAGGCCAAGCGGGTGTTTCTTCAACAGATAGCCCAACTATACGTTGGGAAGCTGTTGACCCCACCTAAGAGAGAAGTATTGCCCTACAGGGCAGTCAGGACAAGGAAGAAAAGCCTGTCCAGCCGCTAGTACCCTTGAGGATGACTTTACTGCAGACCTGGCGTATTGGTCAAGCACGGAGTCGTCATCAATGCCTCCGTGACGCCTACTCTGTGTAAGCCCCAGGGCAAGACAAGCTACACGCTAGAGCCTGAGGGTCAAGAGCCTATACAGCGTTCTTTACAGCCAGGGGTAGACCGAGCAACCAAGTGCTAAGAGCCCAATGGTCCAAGTCTCCAAGTACCTAGAACTTTCGACAACAAGCCGCACCGCTGAAGTCGTGGGCATCGCTGCTGAGGAGGACAAAAGGGCCCGAGGACTCGAAGCCCCCAACAACGGCAGGATCGCGACCATACACCACTTCTTGGCAGCGCGTGTAAGTCCGTGGGTGATCCCCAAAGAGTCGCTCCCCCGCACGGGCATGATGCATCAAAATAGCGGTCGCCGCTTCCAAGACACTGGGTAATGCATAAGGCACACCTTCCCTGCTTGCATAGCCCGCAACGAATTTTTTTTGATCAGCATACCTTGCACCTCGACTCCCAGGCAATACATCATGGGTCATCAACACCCAATAGGAACGAGGCGGGGATGCTGCGCCAATTTGTGCCTTGATTCGCTCATGATAATACCTATACTGCGTCTTATACCCACCATTGCTAGGGTACGGGATCAGCTCCCCAAGCAGGTTCAGCGTAAACGGTGCTCCACCTACAGTAGCAGGTATCAGCACCAATAGGTGCGTGTCTTTTACTAGTTGGCCTAGCCAGAATGGGCAAGGGCCATCCAAGATAGTAGCCACATCACTGGGCAGGTCTGGCGCTGACCCCACATCACCAAAGTATTGCTTCCACTCCGCCTCCCCGAAGATCCTGGGCCTTGGGGCAGCTGCTAGCGCATGGCTTGTTGGTGCTATTGCTTGGTCTCTTGCTGCTAGCTCTTCTCTTTCGTGTTTTACCTTCGCTACTGCCTCGTCTTTTAACGACCGTACTTCTTCCATTGTACGAGTCCTGCTTGCCAACTTCTGGTGCTCTTGTGCATGTTTTGCTTTCTGCTTCGATTCGCTTTGCCACGTAAACAGGCTATTGGTCACATACCCCCCCAAAGCTGCAGCGCCCGCTAAGTCAAGGGCCGCGTTTTGCTGACTGATTACTTTTTTCCGCACTCGGTTACCCCTGATGGTGGCCTGTAACTCGGTGACAGACAAGGGATCAGGAACGCCGACTATCTCCCGACTCGCGCTTGATCCATGCGCCGAAGCTTCCTGTGCTACGTCAATGGTTGCTGGAACACGAGCTGAATCCATCGCTTCGAGAGGCTCTGATTCCAGGATAGTAATTCCACCAATAGATTCTTGCCATGAATCCTCTTC
>JANPMB010000030.1:0-13911 GCA_031422615.1 Amoebophilaceae bacterium | reverse complement strand
ACAACCTGACTGAGAGGGGGCTGCTGCAGGCGACTCCTCCTCAAGTGCGTTCAGCGGAGACTGGCAATTTTGCAACAGCAAGGCACACAGCACTCCTGTCGTGATGCCCCAAAATCGAGTAGTAAGCATGGCGTAGAATCTATGATTGGTGTCTTGTATCAACTTATCTTGCATGAGTGGAGTTAAAAAACCACTCTCTTCAATGATACTCCTCCCTACCTAAAAAAATAAAGCGACCTTGCATCTTTTTCGTAGCCATCAATACGCAATACACAGATGAGGTTTTTATATCTCCTTTAAACAGTCTTCCTGGCTACGCTTGTTGTCTATGGAACTAGAAAAGGAGACTTTCCCCTTATGTCGCGGACATTGGCCAATTTTCGTGAAACAATCAAAACGACTAGCTTTTTTATTTCATAGATATTCCCGTGAAACAAAAATCTATCGACCTGTAAAAAAATAAACACACGACAAGAAGTAATCCATCGCATCCAGAAGTAGATCGAATGATGCTTTTATTACGCATGCACATTGATCAAGCGGTGGGCACAGTGTATTTTAGCGGCACTGAACGACGACACTCCTACTCGCCACAACCGTGCCTACACCCTCCAACCCTTCTACCTACACCGTTACAGCAGCTCTTCCTTATGCCAATGGTCCTATTCACATCGGACATTTGGCCGGTGTATACATTCCAGCAGACATTTATGTGCGGTACTTGCGTAGCTGTGGCAAGCATGTGCTGTTCATCAGCGGTTCGGATGAGCACGGTGTTCCAGTCACCATTCGGGCCCAGCAAGAAGGCACCACACCTCAACAGGTCGTAGACAAGTACCATGCACTCAATCAACAGGCTTTTGCAGACTTTGGCATCAGCTTTGACATCTTTGCGCGTACTTCATCGGCACTGCACCACCAAGTGGCTACCGACTTCTTCAAGACGCTGTATGAACAAGGGAATCTCGAAGTCAAGGAAACTGACCAATACTACGACTCAGTGCACAAGCAGTTTTTGGCCGACCGATACATTCGGGGCACATGCCCTCATTGTGCGTACCAAGAGGCCTATGGTGACCAGTGTGAGTCGTGCGGAACAACTCTAAGTCCGGAAGAGCTACTACAACCAAGGTCTGCTTTGAGCGGCGCTACCTTGCAATTGAAAAAAACCCGCCACTGGTACCTGCCGCTGGATCGACACGAAGCCTGGCTGAAGCAGTGGATTTTAGAAGAGCACCGAACATGGAAGGCCAACGTGTATGGACAGTGTAAATCTTGGCTCAACCAGGGCCTACAGCCACGGGCAATAACACGCGACCTGGCCTGGGGGATACCTGTGCCGCTACCCAACGCGAAAGACAAGGTGCTCTATGTTTGGTTTGAAGCTCCTATAGGCTACATCAGCGCTACCCAAGCATGGGCTGCTGCGCAGGGCCAAGACTGGAAACTTTTTTGGCAAACTCCAGACACACAATTGGTGCATTTTGTAGGCAAAGACAACATCGTCTTTCACTGCATTATCTTTCCTGCCATGCTGCAGGCACATGGCGGGTTCATTCTTCCTACCAACGTCCCGTCCAATGAGTTCTTGAACCTAGAAGGGCGAAAAATATCTACCTCTCAAAACTGGGCAGTGTGGCTACATGAATACTTGGCCAACTTCCCAAACCAGCAAGATGTACTGCGGTACGTTCTCTGTGCCAATGCACCAGAGAACCGAGATAGCGACTTTAGCTGGCAGGAATTCCAGGCCAAAGCCAACAATGAGCTCGTGGCAGTGCTGGGCAACTTTGTCAATAGAACTTTGGTCTTGGTCCACAAATACTTTGACGGTATCGTGCCTGAACGCAACACCATGACAACTACAGAGCAATCTCTAGCCACCTACCTACAGCAGCTTCCCCATCAAGTAGGGCAGGCCATCGAGCAATTCAAATTCAAAGAGGGCTTACAGCTGTGCATGGACCTGGCTCGGACTGGCAACAAGTACTTAGCAGATACAGAACCCTGGCACTTAATAAAAACGGACAAAGAGCAGGTAGGAACAGTCCTGCACATGGCACTGCAACTAACAGCCAATCTGGCCATCTTACTAGAACCGTTTCTTCCTTTCACAAGCCATAGGCTAGGGAAGATGCTAGGCGTTACCCACGCGGAGACTGCACAATGGGCCCAAGCAGGCAGTCTAACACTGCTACAGCCAGGCACAGCGCTGCAAGCACCAACATTGCTTTTTGAGAAGATTACGGATGAGAAGATCTTAGCCCAACAACAGCAGCTGCATGCAGCCATCTAAGCAGCAGCAAACCCCATGAAATGTGCGTGATGGGCTTAGATCTGTTCAGCACGATTGTGCTGCTCCATGGTGCGCACGATGCCTAGCGTACAAAAATCATCAATCATGCGGCAGGCCTGATCAATCAATACAGGTAGTGTTTCTAGTTCTTTTTCTGTGAATGGGGCAAGTACATAATCAGCCTGGCAGCCTTTGGGAAAGTCATTGCCGATGCCTATGCGAAGGCGTGGATAAACTTGGGTGCCCAAACTAACTTCGATACTCTTCAGTCCATTATGGCCAGCAGTAGCGCCTTGGGTTCGCATCCTTAGCTTGCCAAAAGGCAAGGCTACATCGTCTACCACCACAAGACTCTGCTCCATGGGCAGCTTCAATTTGTTGAGCCAGTAGACCACTGCCCGGCCACTATGGTTCATGTAGGTAGTAGGCTTGATCAAGCAGAGTGTTCGGCCACGGTATTTGCAAGTAGCCAAAGTAGCCAACCGATCTGGCTGGAATGTTACTTTTTGCATCTTAGCCAACTGGTTCAACACCATGAACCCCACGTTGTGCCTGGTATATTCATACTCAGGACCTATATTTCCTAAGCCCACGATGAGGTACTTCATGTAGTGAATATATGTGAGTGATGTGCGACAAATCACTCGTAGCTCCATCAAGACTACAGCAAGTAAGGGCATCGTGTAGCAAAAAAGATCTACAAGGAGTCACTTTTTATGGCAAGTATAACAAAGCAGACACCACACCAGAACGCGCATCTCTCGCCACTTTACCCCAAGAAGACAAGCGCCATACACGCCTAGGCTGCAATTACTCGTAGGCTTTCTTAGAGTGTGGCGTACAGATCGTGGCCAGCATCGTATAGTTCCATCATTTCTTCTACAGTCACACTATTTAGGAAACGTGATAAAACCTTAGGTGGTATATGTCGTAGCTCTTGCCGTACATGAGCGCAAAATGCTTCCAGCTGTTGTAAACAGCTTTCGGGTGACACAGGGCACAGGGTCCAAAACATCAGCCAGATGCTTTCGCATTGCTTGCAAGACCTTTACCTCTTAACTCATTGAGATGATTTAAAAAGCTGATTTTAGACCGTATATCTTCTAAGAACGACGCCATTGCAAATCTTGCATCTTTCATTCTTGGCAACGCACAACTTCGCTGTGCTAGCAACTTCCTAGCATCCGCTTTACTGCATGCAACTAAATATTTTTTCGGCTCCTTGAAGTTATTTTTAAATTCACTTGCTGCCGCTTCTTGTTTTGCTTCTGATACGTCAAATTTGTTGGCGATGTTTTTGCACAAGTTGACGAACTCCTTTTCCTTTGCTTGTGCTTCAGTGCTTTTAAAACCATTGCTGATTTGCGCTTCTCTGATTTTGGCAGGTGAACTCCACATCCCACGCCTCAAACTGCGGTAAGTATCGCGACGATGAGTAAGCTGTGTTGTTTATCGTGGCCCTTGGTTGCATGGTTAGGCCACAGGCACACTAGTTCAAGAAAAAACTCTTTGTTGTAACAACATCTGACGACGGATTACCACGGGATAGTGCTGCACCACAACACTACTCCCTACTTCCCCTTACTAGGAGTTGCTTCTACCTCTTCTGCTTTGCCAGCAGCGCTACGTAGGGCTCTAGGAATCTCTACAGAGGCTACGGGGATACTTGGTGCGGCCAAGATGGTGTACCGCTCCGTCTTGATGTCTCTTACGCGCACCATTTGCCCCAACTCAAGGGCAGCAACATCTACCTGAATGTGTGCAGGCATATCTTTGGGATAAGCAAGGACGGACAGTTTTCTAAGTTTTTTTGAGAGACTCCCTCCTTGAATTACACCAGGCGCTTTGCCTATAAGCATCGTGGGGATTTGCATCTTGACTTGCTGGTGATCAAAGATTCGCAAGAAATCTACGTGAAGGATCATCTCACTCACCGGGTGCAACTGGAGGTCCTGGAGGATGCATTGGCAGGCCGTTCCTTCGATAGTGAGGTGGACGAAATGGGCGTCAGGTGTGTAAATCAGATCCTTGAGCAGTGCCATGGGAGTATAAAAATGCACCTGCTCCGGGCCGCCATACAACACACATGGTGCATTGGCTTCTCGTCTAAGCCGTTTGGCTTCTTGTTTGCCGAGATTTGCTCTTTTATACCCTATAATCTCTATGATTTTCATGTTGGTTGGATTAAAGTTGTAGTAGCCGCAAATGTAGTTCCCATCCTACAAATAACATAGGTGAGCTCAGACCAATTGCTGAAGGGCAGCGGCACAAAGAGGTGCGAAGCTGCACACATGGAATTTTTCACCAGCACGCCGCAGCGGCATGGTTATCTGTAACTATTACCGCCTCCTCGAGCATAGAAGCTTCCTAGCGACGGAGTGCCACACCCCCCCCCTGTATTAGCACGTCCATTACCTGACGAAGTCAGAACCTGTGCTTTTTACAAAACACCAGAAGCGCATCAAAATGCTGGGCATACGGTTTCGCTCTCGCCACGCCTCCGGCGTCTGGCGCGACAAAAGTGACGCGAGACAACCGGAGATTACAGAGGTCAAGGATAAAAACGGACGTCAGTGAAACAACGTGCCCCTGCTTGCTTGGCTGCATCGATCATATGGTCTGCAGGAGGATAGGTAGCTTGGATGAGGCATTTTGCATTTTAAACATTGATGCCTGATTGTGGATGCGCTTCACCATCACTCAATCGTTTTACCTGCAGCGCTCCCAGAGGCTGACCACATTAGGTAGCAATTTTGTGGCCCAATGCCTGAGAAGCTGCGCCGACAAAAAGTTGGATAGAAGATTTCATGGAGGGGGTCATCTGATGATGGGATACCTAACGGATCCTATCGCAATACGCTTGTCAGTGTGAGTTAAGGGCTGAGCACAATGAAGAAGCCATGAAGACACCTCACATTATTTGCCAGAACCCTGATTTCCTGGATGGCTAGTCATACAAGAGGTACTTTTTACGCATATCACCATACACTTTTAGTCCCTCCTGCCAGCTAGCCCGAATTTCCTCCTCAGAACACCCTGCCTCCATTTGTTGCCGCAACAGGGTGCTGCCTGCATGCATGTCAAAGGTAGGACCAAAAAAAGACACTCCCTGGACGGTAGCCAGCTGAAAGAAGTGCAGCAAATACTGTACATCAAGGCAGTGGGATCGCTGTGTATTGCGTAAGTCCATGCCAAAGCATTGTTGATCTTGGTGCTTGGGGCATTGGGCCTTACCATGAAGACCAATCGGTGTAAACTGGAATGCTCCAAAACTAGGCGCTGGATAACCCAGCACTTGAAACGGAAAAGGAGTACCCCTGCCTGTACTCATGGTAGTGCCTTCAAAAAAGCTCAGACAAGGGTACAGCGCCACGGCCTGGTCATTGGTCAAATTGGGCGATGGCGGAATGGGCAAAGAATAGGGGGTTTGGTGGGTATAGTACTTCACAGCAATAACTGTCAAGGCACATCGAAGCCGATCTTGGAGCCACCCCTCGCCGTTGATCATGCACGCCATTTCTCCCAAGGTCATGCCATGTACTACAGGAATAGGATGCTTGCCCACAAAAGACTGAAACGCTAAGTCCAGCACAGGCCCATCTACATAATGCCCATTGGGATTAGGACGATCCAGCACGATCAGGGGGCACTGATGCGCTGCACAAGCTTCCATCACATCATGGAGCGTGCTCAGGTAAGTGTAGCACCGCACACCTACATCTTGAAGATCGAAGACAACTACGTCTACATCTTCTAGCATGTCCTGGGTAGGCTTTCTGACTGCGCCATACAAGGAAATAATGGGCACCCCTGTGGCTGAGTCTACAGCATCGACGATCAATTCTCCCGCTCCGCTATCACCCCGAAAGCCATGTTCAGGCGCAAAGACTTTTTTCACCGCGATGCCTTGATCTAACAGTACGTCTACCAAATGTCTTACCCCCACACACGAAGCGGGGTTCACCACTAGGGCCACTTTTTTTCCTTGGAGCAGGGGTAGGTAAGCCGCTTGTTGGGCTGCACCGAGCAATATAGGGCGATTGGGTTGAGACCCATGCCGGGGCGTAGCCATGCAGCTGAGCATGAGCAATAACAACAAGGAAAGCCCTGAAAGTTGCTTTTTGTACATAAGGAGTCAAAATTAGTATGTAATTTGAAGCGTGTTCCATCTGAGGTAAGACGTTCAAGCTATCAACAACCACTGCGTTTGTATACCCCTTACTTCATCGCCCGCCGTCTCCGAAAAGTGCCTCACAAGGCTTTTACAAAGATTGTTCACAGAATAGGAGTCGTCAGCGTGGCCTTGGGACTCGCTACTACGCTCATTGCTGTCTTGACCATGCGGGGCTTTCAGGAGAATATAGAAAAAAAGTTGACGAACTTTAGCGGCCATTTACAAGTGACCAAGTATTCCCTGAACAGGTCTTACGAAGAGCCTCCACTAGAGAGGCACAAATTACAAGGATTAAAGCAAGCATTTCCAAACGCTATCAATACCACCAAAGCTTTTGCCCACAAAGCGTTATTGCTCAAGACGGCAGAAGATATTGAAGGCATTGTGTGCAAGGGACTGGATCCTGAAGCAACACACGATCACCTGAGCACTTACTTAACAGCAGGCCAACTCATTCATTTCAAGCGCCAAGGCTACAACCAAGACATTGTATTAAGCACTCAAACTGCCCACCGGCTGCGTGTACAAGTAGGCGATGAGGTCATCGCGTATGTGATGCAATACCCCCCTCGGTATAGGAAGCTTCGGGTGGTAGGGCTCTATAGCACGCACATTGTAGAGTTGGACGAGAAGCTGGCTTTTTGTGATTTGAGGCTTATTCAACGACTCAATAACTGGTCCGATAACCTGGTAGGAGGTTATGAGATTTTTTTGCACGACCTCCGACAAACGCAAGCAACCGCTGATCAACTCATGGCCTTGCTGGACTATGATTTGGGAGTCAAAACAACGGCCAATGAGTATGCTGCTATTTTCGACTGGTTGGATATTGTACGCAAAAATGCCCTCATCTTCATGGTTCTCATCCTGCTTGTATCCAGTTCTAACTTGGTCTCTATTGTGCTCATCCAGATGATGGAAAGAACGTCGATGATCGGTATTTTGAAGACCCTAGGGGCTTCTGATGGACAAATACGACGCGTCATGCTTTGGAATAACCTACGCATGGTGGGGCTAGGCATATTTTGGGGAAACCTCATAGGCATCGGATTGTGTACTTTGCAGCGACATTACAAGCCTATCTCTCTGAATCCCACATACTATTATACCAATTATGTGCCCATTGCTTGGGATTGGAGAGTAATCCTGGGGCTCAATCTACTGACCTTAGTAGTGGTAACCACGGTACTGCTAGTTTCCATTGCATTGATTGTGAGGCTCAGGCCTATTCGAGCCATTCGGTTTCGTTGAACATCAAAAAAACAGCTACCCAGGATCCCTGACCGTTTTGGGGAAGTGGCCCAGGTGTTGGCGCAACCCCGGCAGGCACACAAGCGTGATAGTCATTTTTTCCGTGTCAGCGCAGTGAGGTACTCAGCAAAAGCCAGTAGCTTGGCCTCTCCAAAGGCAGGGGCCATCACCTGGAGTCCAATAGGCAAACCGTTTTCGTCAGTACCATTAGGAATAGAAATGGCAGGTACACCAGCAATCGAGGCAGGCACGGTGTACAAGTCTGCCAGATACATAGCTAGAGGATCCTGGGTATGCTCACCGATCCTGAAGGCTGTAGTGGGCGTGGTAGGCAGGACTATAAAATCGTAAGCAGCAAAAATTGCTTCTAGTTTCTCTTTGATCAACCGTCGTACTTGCTGTGCCTTGACATACCATGCCTCATAGTAGTCAGCACTCAGCACAAAAGTGCCTGCCAGAATTCTGCGCTGTACTTCTTGGCCAAACCCTTGGGTACGTGTTTTGCGGTACATATCTGCCACAGTAGCACTCTCAGGGCTTCGGTAGCCGTACCGCACACCATCGAAACGGGCCAGGTTGGAACTAGCCTCGGCATTGACCAAGACATAATAGGTAGGTAACGCGTATTCCAGCAATGGAAAGTCTACGGCTTCCACACAGTGGCCTTCCTGGCGCAAGGCATCGAGCATGGCCTGGGTTTGTGTAAGAATCGCTGGCTGCAGGCCAGGGTGTGCTAAGGCTGTAGGGAAGTAAGCCACTTTGGCTTTGCTATTGAACTGTAGTTGTGCGGCATAAGCAGGAACAAGCTGGTGCGACACCGTACTGTCGAATGCATCTGGCCCTGCGATCACCGCTAGTACTGCAGCACAGGTTTGAACAGTTGGTGCAAAAATGCCAATGGTGTCAAAAGAAGAAGCATAAGCAATAAGGCCATGGCGCGAAATTCTCCCGTAGGTAGGCTTAAGCCCCACGAGACCGCAGAAAGCGGCTGGCTGCCTCACAGAGCCTCCTGTATCTGTTCCAAGCGACACGTGACACATATGGGCTTGTACCGCCACAGCCGATCCGCCAGAAGATCCACCTGACACCCTCTGCAGATCCAGGGCATTGTGCACTGGCCCAAAAGCAGAGTTTTCATTGGAGGAGCCCATGCCAAACTGATCACAATTCTGGTGGCCAATGATGATGGCATCTTCGTCCACGAGTCGCTGCACTGCTGTAGCACTGAACTGCGATACAAATCCTTCTAAAATCTTGCTGGCCGCTTGTACAGGATGGTCTTGATAACACAGTAGATCTTTGAGCCCTACTACCATGCCACCCAGTTTGGAAAGAGGGGCTACTTGGCACTTCCGATCTATCGCGGCAGCCTGCTGCTCAGCTTCTTCGGCATAGGTACGTAAAAAGGCGTTGAGATGAGCCCCTTGCGCAATGTTGTGCAGGCATTGGGCAACTGTAGCCTTACAAGTGGTAGTGCCTTGTTGCAGCGACGCTTGCAGTTGTTCAAAGGAAAGTAATTCGTTCAACCTATTGGTTTTTTCTTTCTTGGGGCTGGTCTTTTAACTCTTCTTCGATTTCTTTGGTGGCATTTTTGAACTCACGGATGCCCTTGCCCAGTCCCCTGGCAAGTTCAGGAATTCTTTTAGCCCCAAACAAGACGAGCAAAACCAAAAGGATTAGAAGTAGCTCTCCACTGCCTACTCTGCCAATAAAAGCAAGATGATACATGACATACTGTGGTTGGTGAAACACACAATTTTAGCGAATAAAGCACCCCTGGCCAAATGGCTATAGGGGACTAATGTTGGACGAGGTCTGTGGCTTTCGCGCTTGCCCTAGCAGTATCTCTAATTGTGCAGGCGTTGTGTTATTTTTTACCAACACTACGGGAAATCAACTAGATTAGGGACTCTGGACAAGGGAGCACGCTGTAAGTAACCACCCAGACATGCTAAGTTGCTGAGAGGCTCAACTATTATCAATCATGATCGTCAAGACCAAGAAGTATCAACTTACTACCAACACTTACATGCAACTCGGGCTCCGCAACATCATTCAAGAGCAATGGTGGGTGTTTCTGATTGCCCTAGCCATTGTGAGCGGGACTTTTTTTGTCAAAAGCATTTGGTTTGTGCTAGGAGCCAGTATAGGATTGTTGCTTTACTTCTTGTTTTGGGTCATTCAGTTCTACGGCATTACCTACCTAGAGCAAAATCAGCTGCTCTTTGAGCGGTTGCGCTACGAAATTTCTAGCCAACATATTATGATCCAGCTGACTTCTAAGCAGGGCATGCCCATTGCATGGGAACAGGTCAAAAGGGCCACACAAGGTAAAGACTATTTCTTGCTGGTCATTTCTAAAGCCCATCTGATTCATCTGCCTTACAAAATTTTCAACGGCAAGCACGAGATCAAATTTGTAGAGACGATTTTGAAGCGCAAAGCACTCATTTAGCTTCATTGTGGGTTGGTAGCGATGAGTGGAGTTGCTCACTTCTTGCCTCTTGGTTAATGCTGCATATCCTGTTGATTGCGGAGGGGCCGAGTGTGTCCTCATGCGTTGCTGCGTTACCAAGGCAGGAAAACAGTGGTGTTTTAAGAGGAACCGAGATGACTAAGATCAACGGTACAGCACCGAACGCAACGCATGCAAAGTTTTTTCAACATTGGGCAGCACTTCTTGGATCAATGCAGGGGCGTAGGGCAGAGGTACATCTTCGCTATTGACCTTTTGGATGGGCGCATCGAGATAGTCAAAAGCATGCTTTTGCACTTGATAGGCAATCTCTGAGGCAATGGAACCCAAAGGCCAAGCTTCTTCGACGATGACAAGACGGTTGGTTTTTTGTACAGACTGAATGACAGCATCCATGTCCAAAGGCCGCACCGTGCGCATGTCGATCAACTCCACTTCTACGCCTTGTTGTTGCATGGTCTGGGCAGCTTCCCAGACTACTTTCATCATCTTTCCAAAAGAAACGAGAGTCACATCTTTTCCTTCTTGTACTACTTTTGCTTTGCCAATGGGCAACAAGTACTCACCTTCCGGCACCTCGCCCACATCGCCATACATCAACTCAGATTCCATAAAAATCACCGGATCATTGTCGCGAATGGCAGCCTTGAGTAACCCCTTAGCATCATAAGGATTAGAGGGGATCACGACTTTGAGCCCGGGACAATTGGCATACCAATTCTCAAAGCTCTGCGAATGTTGGGAGCTAAGCATGCCTGCATTGCCAGTAGGCCCACGAAATACCATGGGCACAGGAAACTGACCACCAGACATGGACATCATCTTGGCAGCAGAATTAACCACTTGATCAATAGCCACCAAGGAAAAGTTGAAAGTCATGAACTCGATGATTGGCCGTAGCCCGTTCATGGCCGCACCAACACCTAGCCCGGCAAAGCCAAGTTCTGAAATGGGTGTATCGATCACCCTGTCAGGGCCAAACTCGTCGAGCATACCTTGGCTAACTTTGTAAGCCCCGTTGTATTCAGCTACCTCTTCTCCCATCAAAAAAATAGTGCTATCCCGTCGCATCTCCTCGCTCATGGCTTCCCCTAAGGCTTGTCTAAACTGTATTTTTCTCATCATCAGGATGTTCTTGAGGTGGCAAAAATAGCGATGCGGCACGTTGTGAAAAAAGTCCTAGGTAGATATTCTCTTGTAGCCCCATGCTGTCTGCATGCCAGCGCAAGTTAGGGCTTGCGTTGGCCTTGTAGGTAGCCATTGATAGCTGCTCTGGTTTCTTGGCTAGAAAGATTGCTTTCCAGGACACCATTTCTTGCCACAGAGATCTGTCCAGTCTCCTCTGAAACCACCAAAACCAGTGTATCTGTTACTTCTGTCATGCCAATAGCAGCCCGGTGCCTTAGTCCGAACTGTGGGGGCAAATCCCGGCGCTCTGTTACTGGCAGAATACTCCTGGCTGCTACAATCTTATTATGATAGATAATCACTCCCCCATCATGTAATGGACTTTGATGGTTAAAAATAGCCAAAAGAAGGCGCTTGGAGACTACTGCATCGATGAGATCTCCAGATTCTTTATAAAACTTAAGGTCATCTTCGTTAGAAAGAACAATGAGTGCCCCCGTATTACTCCCTGCCAAAGCTTTGGCTGCTTCCACGATGGGTGTAACATCTACCCCGGTTTTGTTCACCTTTTTATTGCCCAAAAGGCGGCCTATCAGTTCACTGCCACTCAAGGTTGTGGTACCACCAATCCAAAAAAGAAACTTCCTGATCTCCTGCTGAAAAAGAATAATGGCTGCCAGGACGCCCACCTCCATAAATCTCCCTAAAATAGCGGTCAGAAGCTCCATATCAGTCAATCTTACAACGAGGTAGGTGAGAGACAACAGTAAGAAGCCTATAAAAATCTTAACAGCCGTGCTGCCCTCTATCAGTTTATAAACACGATATAGCAGCAAGCCAACTAGGAATATGTCAATCATATCACCTAGTCCGACATCGAGAAAACCTATGCTAAATAAGAGGGACAATCCAAGTTACAATTAAGGGGGTCAACTAGTAAAGCAGCTTCAAAAGTGTGGCACCTACCAAGATAGCGCCATGAATGCATATCACCCCACCACAACTTATCGAACGCTGCTTTTCTTGATACAAAGACTCTCACCACCCAGGGCTATGCAAAATGCCAGCGCGAAAAAACCACTCTGGGCCCTTAAAGTAACTGAAATAGTCGAGAACCCCATCATTTTCGAGACCATGCTCAGGTACCTAACCTTCCCTTGTTCACATGCTTCTAGTTCCTAGATGGCAGGTCATCTGGCAGCAATGTGCCGGCTGTAGCTTCGATTTGAGTTTACTGAGGCAGTCTGTCAACTCTTTTTGAAAAAAAAGGTATCTTTCGGACCGTCAAAAAATTGCTAGCCTACTGTGCATTCCAATACCCTGTCCCAATACAACACCGTCATCAAGACTTGTCAGGCCATTTTTAGAAAAAAGACCAAAGACTACGGCACTGCCTGGCGCATCTTGCGTTTACCTTCTGTAACCGACCAGATCATGATCAAGGCCCAGCGCATTCGAGCTATTCAGGAACAAGCCACGCAACGTGTAGACGAAAGCATATCCACAGAACTGATCGGCATTGTCAACTACAGCGTCATGGCCCTGATGCAAGTGGCTCTCAATGGCTGCGAGGATCTAGAACTGGCCTACAATAAGCTAGCCCCGTTGTACAATGAGATCATTGCTACTACGACTGCGCTACTCAACAACAAGAACCATGACTACCAAGAAGCGTGGCGGGCCATGCGTCTCAGTTCTATCACCGACATTATTTTGATGAAACTACTACGCATCAAGCGCATCGAAGACAACCAAGGGACCACCCTCATTTCTGAAGGCGTAGATGCCAATTATCAAGATATCATTAACTACGCCGTGTTTGCGTTGATCAAGCTAGACCATGGAAATCAGTAAATACATCAACCTCCTAGCCAGCTTGTTAGTAGGCATCACCTTTTTTTGTTCAGGTGCCATTAAGCTCAATGATCCGTTCGGCTTTGCCTATACAATCGAGGAGTACTTGCGCCTCATGGCCAGCCAGCTGACTGGCCGTGTACGGCTCCTTCTCCCCCACACCCTGGTACTAGCCGTGTGCATGGCTACGCTAGAGGTTGTCTTAGGGGTTGCTTTGTTAGTTCATTGGCAACGCTTCTGGGTCTTGCAGGCCCTGCTGTTACTCACGCTTTTTTTTACCTGCCTAACACTTTATACCGCTACTTCAAAACGTATAGCCAGCTGTGGGTGTTTTGGCGATGCCCTAGCATTGACACCCTGGCAGTCATTTGCAAAAAGTGCGGCGTTGCTCCTTCTGCTAGGTGGACTCTATTGGCAAGAAAAAGGAACGCCCACCAGCCTCAACAGCTACTACTGGGTAGTAGCAGCCCTGCTATTGTCCTTAGGATTGAGTAGGCATACCCTAAGACACTTACCATTGTGGGATTTTTTGCCGTACAAGGTGGGTAGCGACTTGTCGGAGTTGGTTCCACCACAAGTACCCTTGCGCTATGTGTATGTAGTAGAAAAAGAGGGCCAAATCATGGAAACCAACCACTATCCACAAGAGCCAGGGTATCAATTCGTATCAGCAAGGCTGCTCAATCCAGAACATAGGCCTCTCAGCACTCATTTTCGCATTTGGCAAGGGGA
>JANPMB010000029.1:0-28650 GCA_031422615.1 Amoebophilaceae bacterium | reverse complement strand
GAGAGAGTGAACTCGATGAAGGCATATTTGCTGGCTACTGTATAGTGATTGGTAAACTATTCAACGAAGCGAAAGCGATGGGTCTCTTTGCTGCCTTGCCATCGCCCTGGAAGGGTGCTACACCTGAGTCACTGATGAGTGATATCAAGCAGGGTAAATATACATTCAGTCGTGCCCTGCGATTAAGGAGTACTTTCATGCGAGCATCAGAGAAGCTAGTACACCGCCCATTCAATTTAAGAAGAGTTTTTGAGGAGATTATTTCCGAGGGACTTTTGTTGAAGGGGAATCTACGAAGCGAATTTGATGAAGGTAAGATTCTAGGCTATTCTTTTTGTCTTCTTACATTATACAACCAAGCACCGGTATTTGTACCTGAACTTTTCAAGGCTCTTCCTAAAAATCTGCGGCGTTTTGTGCCTGAGTCAATTGGTGCTGCAAAGTTCAATCAACCATAAACATGCAAGCATGAGAACCCTTCAAGTGGTGTGTACTACATAAGACTTAATCTTACAAGCAAATTCTGAAGCTGCTGGAGGGTAATATAGAAGCAGAAAACAGCGTTTATCTACATATTTTCTGGAGCATAATGAGGCAATCACCCCCTAGCAAGCGAGCTACTTGGCCAACTGTGCTATGAAGGTGCTGCGAACTGTAGGCCAAATTGCTGTCCACCAAGTGGCCGCTAATAGATTCGGTGAGGAAGGTGGCGAAGCTGAAGACCAGGCAGGGACGTATTGGGAACAAGGGTGTTGCTAAGGGAAGTACTATTATAGAGCATGCGGATACTGTTTCTGATAAGGGGACAAGCGCCTTTTTAAAGTTTAGAAGTGATAAAACAGTTGTACACTTCTCCGAACATGGTAACAGTATAAAGAGTGCCCTGGGTAAGAAGTCGTACAGTCTTGCTGAGTATTTGGATGATGCTAACCATGTAATAAGGCATGGAATTTTTGTGCCCGAACTTCACGGATACGTAAGGTTACTTGGAGGAAAAGGAAGTGTTAAATTTGGATTTGTGGGTCGTAATAGAACGACTGGGGATATCACTACCTTTCATATAAAGACTGCAAAAGAGTTAGCTAATAAAGCACCAAGTTTAGGTTTTAGTTTGTAAAAAAGGTTTTAAGATATGGTAAGTGTCAAGGAAATAAACTGGATATCGAAAGAAGCTCTTGAGGCAGAAGTGATTGTTACAGATGGCCAGTTTGAATTGCTCTGTTTTAGTCATCCGCTCGAGAAGGAAAAAGGAGAACAACTGACGGAACCGTTGTCTGCGCTTGACCCTGACAAGGTTGTAAGATTAGAAACTCCTAGGTTACACATAGAGAAGTTGGATAATACTTTTGATTATCTAATTGAAGGAAAGCTAATAGATAAAGAATCGGGTCATGTAAGATTGGGAGAAATTATTATTGCAGTCGGTAGTCATGCTATCCCAGGAGACCTTGAGGATGGTGATTATATATCTTTTATCTGCGATAGATTAGATACTCATTAAAAGTTGTGAGATTGTCTCAAAGAGATTTACACTATTGAAAAAGTCAAGGTATTACCCCTTGCATAGCTTGCAGCAGACATTTTTTCGTATTCTGCAATAATCCTGAATTGTGCTATTCGTCTGTTGGTTAGCAAAAAATACAGTAGCTGGTTTGCCTCGTGCAGTAATTAAGGGACTTATCAAGCTAGTTGAAGATCCTCAAGGCACAGTGGAGGCTACCTTAGCGAAGATCAAGGAACTTCCTGCGTACGTTAAGCATGCGCCGGCTGCGTTTAAGGAACATATTCATGCTATACAAGCGATAGAAGACCCCTATGAACAAGGCAAAGCGGTAGGTGAGTTCATGGGGCAGGTGCTACTTGCTGGTGGCGCTGTTGGTAAAATTTCCAGCAAGTTGGGAAGATGGGGGAAGGTGAGAAATGCTAGGGGACAGTCACCCAAGGGTATGATAACAAGTACCATCAAGCAATTTAAAACTCCGAAGGGATGGATACAGAGGTCAGCAAACAACAAAAAGGGAACTAGGTATGTCAATACAAAACGTCCCGAAGACTACATACGATTTAGTGAGGCGAACCTTCATCCTAATGCACCATCCGGACAACGAATGCCCTATTTTCAGCGACACAAAAATGGAAAAGTTCTAACTAAGACTGGAGAATGGATACGAAAAGATTTGGCTAATCCTGAATGCTACCATATTCCGCAGACTATGTTTGAGGAACTACAACATTTAATGGACCTATAGCATGCAAAAAATAAAGATCCCTCCTAAAAGATGGCTAGGTAATATACTGTCGTCATTACATGTCTTTAGTGATCCAAGTCAAGGTTTCATGAACTACGAGTTTAACAAGATGTACACTTTATACTGTAACTACATTGACTATGGAGGTGCTCAGCTAGAAGATGTTTTGTTCTATGAATTTTTAGATAACGGTTATGCGCTTGAGTATGGCGTGCCTGAAAATCTTGTCCTAAGATTGAAAAGCTTAAGGATACTGGTAGATAAATTTTATCACTCTGCAGATAAACTATCGGATTTTGAAACTATTCGGTATAAGGGATGGGATGAAATCATATCCTTGGCGAGGGAGTGTTGCGAGGATTTACATAAAATATATGACAAAATTCCTGATGATCTTGAAGAGTAGCCGACAAAGTGCACTAGTTATCATGCAATCTTACAGTTAATAGCCCAAGTAGGCTAACCATTTAACTAAAGCTTAGCTTTATCAATTAAGATTTGAGACTATGACAGCATAGTTACCAGTTGACTCTTGCTCTTTTTTAGGAGTTGCTTAGGCCTTTCTCATCCCTCTTGCCGGTGCATTGGACAGCATGAACCCAGGGAGCCTGTATAAATTGTGGGCTAGAGCCCTCCAACGCATGCTGGCCGTGGGTCTTCACCAGGCCTATATGGCGTGCCGTTAACCCCCTCCCACCAACGCTTGATGCTCTCCAACACTCGCTCTATTTTATACCTCCTACGACCCACCAGCTTGTTGTAGTGCTTTTCCCAAACAGATTGGTCAAGACAGGGGCCTACACCGACCATCATAGATATTGGCAGTGTATACCGCCAAGACTAAGCCTGTGTCTTCCGCTGCCAGGTCAAGGCGCTTGTAGCCCTACTGCAGTTGTCCCCCTTCTTGATCCATTGTGCCTGCTTATTCACGCCAGGGATCACTTCCTTGGTTGAAGGGGTGTCTGGAAGCATGTAAGCAGACTTGCCTTGAGATTTCCGGGCCGCAGGGGTGATGGCATCTATGATGCCGCCAACTTGTTGCACCAAAACACCATGATTCTCTTTGCTGATAGCGCGTTTCTAAAATGGCTGAAGGTGCTATGGTCAGGCATCGTGTCTTCTACCCGTAAACCACCAAAGGCATTCGCAGACGTGGTGTCATTGACCATTTCTTCTGCGCCCATGCCAGAGAGATGATACCAGTTGAATAGAGCCAAGGGATGATAGGCAGTCCTGCCTGCTGCATCTTGAATAGAGCGGTTACAAACTTTGTAGCGCGCTCTCTCAAACACGGCCCAGTCTATCACGGCATTGAGTTGGTGAAAGAACTCGCTTTTTCTCATTCTTCTACTAACATCTACACCGACAAAACTTCCAGGAAGTTGTCTTTTGATCATGAGATAGCGGGGTTCATAGGCTTGATATGCAATAGCTTCAATCTACCAACCTCTCTACATACTTAGAATGCATCCTAAGGTGCTCATGGTGCTTTGGTTGTACGGACTTTTCTACTTTTTCACGCATGCCTGGAGCAGTTTTTATGAAAACCATGGGGCAGGACTTGATTCTTTGATCTATTTATAAGAGCATTGGGCTCTCTGCTTTTCACACATTTTAGATACGCGAAGAAATTGATCATTCACCCATGAAGTACGACAAGCTCTCCCGTTGCATCTTATCTCTATTGTTGAGTAGTACTTTACTTGGCGGCTGTAACAAGCACCCTATGGCGGCCATGAGCGAAGAAGAGGATTCATGTCAAGAATCTGTTGGTGGAATCACTATGCTGGAAGCAGAGCCCCTCGAAGCGATGGATTCAGCTCGTGTGCCAGCAACCATTAACGTAGCACAAGAAGCTTCGGCGCATGGATCAAGCGCGGGTCGGAGTTTTGAGGCAGGCGGCAGTATTGAGTTGTCAGAATTGTCTTCTATAGTACGCAAAACCGGACTCAAGAAAGAAGAATCAGTAGCCAGGGAAAACACAGAAAAAAACGAAGCAATAGCGAGGGAAAATGAGGTAATAGTAAGGGCAAACACAGCAAGGGATGAAGCAGTAGCCAGGGAGAATAGAGAAAAAAATGAAGCAATAGCGAGGGCAAATAGAGAAAAATACGAAGTAGTAGTAAGGGAAAACACAGAAAAAGCGAATACGGAAGCCAGAATTGATAAGGGTAGTACCCCTTTGCATGGTGCAGCACAGGAAGGCCATACTGACACCGTTGCATGGCTCCTAGAGCGTGGTGCGGATCTAGAAGCTAAGGATGAAGGAGGACTTACCCCTTTGCATGGTGCAGCACAGGAAGGCCATACTGGCACCGTTGCATGGCTCCTAGACCATGGTGCCGCTATAGAAGCTAAGGATGGAGGAGAATTTACCCCTTTGCATGGTGCGGCACAGGAAGGCCATACTAACACCGTTGCCTTGCTCCTAGAGCGTGGTGCAGATATAGAAGCTAAGGATGAGGGAGGACTTACCCCTTTGCATTGTGCAGCACAGGAAGGCCATACTGGCACTGTTGCCTTGCTCCTAGACCATGGTGCCGCTATAGAAGCTAAGGATGGGGGAGAATTTACCCCTTTGCATGGTGCAGCACAGGAAGGCCATACTAACACCGTTGCCTTGCTCCTAGACCATGGTGCGGATATAGAATCTAAGGATGACGAAGGAGTTACCCCATTGCATTATGCAGCACAGGAAGGCCATACTAACACCGTTGCATTGCTCCTAGACCATGGTGCCGCTATAGAAGCCAGCCGTGATCATAGTACTATGCCTAGTACCCCTTTACATTTAGCAGCACTGCAAGGCCATACTGGCACCGTTGCATTGCTTTTAGACCGTGGTGCCGCTATAGAAGAAAGCAGTTATTATGATAGCACCCCTTTGCATTGTGCAGCACAGGAAGGCCATACTGACACCGTTATATTGCTTCTGGAGCGTGGTGCGAATATAGAAGCTAAGAATGAGGGAAGAGTTACCCCTTTGCATTATGCAGGACATAGAGGTCATACTGACACCGTTGCATTGCTCCTAGAGCGTGGTGCTGCTATAGAAGCTAAGAATGAGGGAGGAGTTACCCCTTTGCATTATGCAGGACATAGAGGCCATACTGACACCGTTGCATTGCTTCTGGTGCATGGTGCTGCTATAGAAGCTAAGGATGAGGGAGAATTTACCCCTTTGCATTGTGCAGCGCAGGAAGGCCATACTGGCACCGTTGCATTACTCCTAGACCGTGGTGCGGATATAGAAGCTAAGAATAAGGGAGAATTTACCCCTTTGCAATTTAGCAGGACATAGAGGCCATGCTGATACCGTTGCATTGCTCCTAGAGCGTGGTGCTGCGATGGCAGCCAAGAGTAATGATGGCAGAACCCCCTTGGACATGGCTGTTGCAAAAGGCCATGAAATAGTAGCTACCTTGCTGCGTTCCGCCCAAGCACCCGCCTGGCATGCGCGTTACCATGTATCTGTAGCGCCAGGTGCAGAGGATGAGCTAGTCAGCGTTGATTACCCAGGTTTATTTTCCATGTATTCCTGGAAAGTGAGTTGCTATCAAAAAGCTGTTCATTGGCATGCTAACGTTAACTATAAGGATAAATACGCAAGCCATGTACCTATTGCGTCCGTCCTTCGTCCCTTTATTTTTTTCTAGCACTTCGCTTCTAATTTTTTCTTATGTAGACCCTAGTGAAGGAAAAAGAGAGTATGTGGGTATTAACTTCATTGAAGTATCTTCTGTTTTAGTACAATTGATGCTGCCAGCTAAGTAAGAGAAAAAGGGCAGCATCAACTCATATACCAGAACAACCTCATGTTGTTGCGGCAGCCCCTGTCAATGTATTGCAACAAGGCCTTAAAGACGCCCCAGCACTTGCACAAACAAAAGCAGCGCTCGATGCTGCTCTAGCCGTACACAAGTCAGCCCAGGAAACTGCGGCAGCAGCGGCACAAGCCCTTCAAGAATCCCAAGTAGCCAAATAACATGCTAGAGGCCAGTCCCAAGCATCTGTGCTCCATCTACCAACGATGCAGCAGCATGTCACACGCTTCCTCAACGTTCCTCCTGCGCCGCGTTGTGTGACCTACTACCTGAAGTCTATTACCGATGATGCCAAGGATTATTTACAAGTTTTGGTCGATGGGTTTGCGTCTGAAGAGCAACAACGGAAGGGGAATGATCGTCTTGCTACGCTCTATGACTTGGTGGCACCAAGAACAGCAACACTGCCGCCCTCCGCAGTAGCTTGTATAGCTCAGGGGTAAGGAAGTTTTGATAGGCGTACTGGGTGTAGTTTTGACGTGATTGACTAATGCAGGATAAGGAATAGCAATAGTGAGTTCCGTGGCTCAGAAACGTCGCTTCCCTAAATTTATCATTACTTTTGCAATCATCCCATGTTGTTACTGCACTTTTAGATTCCTGCTACATGCAGTATTGGTGCAGCTATGCTTCATAGCCTGACGTGCTCTTGTTTGTTAATTAAATAACTTTTAAACTTTGCCTAGCTATACAATATTGTCATGATAATTCACTCTCAATCTCATTACAAAACATCAGATATACTCTGTTTTAGTATGCTTGTAGTGCTGCTTATCGTTGCATTATCTGGTTGCCAGTCTGCGGTCAGGTGGTCCATGGTTGAAGAAGGTGCATTGTCACCTCAGTCTTCCCTTACGGGTGTTCCATCAATACCAGTCCAGCCTGGGGCGGCTCACTCTTTTGCATCTACAGTATGTGTCTTGACGGCCTCATCAGGCGATCGGGTTGAATCTCCTCAGGAGGATGGTGCGGGGTATGTGGGTACGTCTCAAGAGAAATTTCCCGTCAAGAGTGGTGGTACCAAGAAGAGTAAATTTTTACGAAGGAGTAGGTTGTCAGCAGAAATAGAAGTTGGTAAGGAGGAAGTGCATCGTCAGGTAAGCATCCCAACCGAAGCGTTCGATGCGGCAGCATGGAAGAAGTATTTCAGGGTAGATGTAGGCCAGGAGCCTCCGTTACCCAAAAACATCGAAGATATCTTAGATAAGAAGGCTCTTTTTTTACTGGAAGACGAAAAAAGTCCTCAGCGAGTATGCGACAACCACTTGCTGACGCTACTACCGGCGGAGGTGAATGGCGAAGCGTTTACGCTAGACAAGCTAGGGGAGTTGATTCTTCCTTATTTTCCAGATAACAACAAGCAGGAGCTAGGGAACAACTCGCATGGCTACGGATTTTATAGCGGATACTTAACTTCTGAGAATCGTACCAAGCCTCCGTCTCCGTCCTCGTACTGGTTGCTACTACCGAAGACTATTCTGGAGGGTAGTCGCAGCAAGTCCTTCTCAGAACAAAAGAATATGGTTTCGGAATACTGCAGTAGTGGCTACCGGCTACCACGCGCCTTAGAGGTAGCGACGTCGCTGTTGTCGCATTATGTGAGGAGTGGAACGTGTTTGTATGCGCACGCTAACAGACAAGGCCGGTGGACGTACGCACGTTGTTCAGACTTAGATAAAGATGGCGACTCCTTAATTGTTGGTGGATTTGAGCCCTCGGGTCTCCACGTCGACAGTAATTTCGGTGACCACCGCAGCCCCGGCGGGGTGTCTTGTTGCCGGGAGTTCTAGGGCTTCGGTGCTTGGGGTGGGGTGGCCACACCACGCTGCGTGGTGTACGCTTTTCTGTCCGTTGTGGTGGTAGGTCTTCCTGGATCTATATGATCGGGGAAGCTTCCTAAAATTTGGGGTGTGGTTTTGCAGTGCTTTGCTGATCGGTGGCATGTTTGTCTCTCTCACCCAATAAGAATTTTTTAAGCTTTGTGTAAGTTTTTAGGCATTGGTCTGTGATAGGATACCCAGATAAGTCCGTAGGAATTGGCCCACGTGGGTAGGGGATATCGCCTGGTTGAGATAGTCATTGTACTTGCTTTCGAGCCTTCGCTGCGTGCGTCTTTTGGTGCGTTTTTACAAGAGTCGATGGTGTAGAAACAAGATTAACCTAAAAAATATATACCGTGGTGCATGTTGCGTAAAATGATCCTTTTGATTGCTTTTCTATGATACCTATCAGACTCTTCGATGAAAACTGGAGAACATAAGAGTTAGATTTCGGGTTATCTACGTCCTGAAGGTAAAATTTTCAGTAAAGTGAGCCTTTTACGAAAAAAGTATCGCCATGTAGGCCTGGTGAAGACCCGCGAACAGCCTTGTGTTGGAGGTCCTACTTATAAACTATTAGCAAGGAATGCACGGTGGTGCCCTTCTTTTGTGCCGGCATTGCCCAGGACCATGAAGACTTCTTTACAGCAATTGATCAGGGCGATATTTTGGATAGGGTCAAGCGCTTGCTCGGGGTTGACTAGCTTCCTGTCTAAGATTTTCTGCATGTATAGAGGATTTTGCTACTTCACATGCTGTTAAAGATTGTGTCTTTGAAACTAGATTTAGTATGTTGGCTTGTTTCGTGCTACGTCTATCATCGCCATCAGAGACGGATGACGCTTGGGCGTATAAACAATTGCGCTACTACGTACCCCATTGGCATTTATATTCGTTCATATGGGCCACCAAAATAAGCAAGTAGCTATCAAGCAGTTAGGACGCAAGGCCTACCAGGAGGTATGGGCTATCCAAGAGACGTTATTCGATGAAATTGTCGCCACTAAGCTAGAGAATCGCAAGCTGGATGAACTTTACCAAAAACTTACACCTAATTACTTACTCTTCTGCGAACATCCGCACGTGTATACACTGGGTAAAAGTGGCACTGCCGCACACTTGCTAGCCAGCGAGGCTACGCTTCAGGCCCAAGGGGTATCTTTTTATGCTACCAACCGTGGTGGAGATATTACCTACCATGGTCCTGGACAGCTTGTAGTCTATCCTATTCTGGATTTGGAGAATTTTTTTATGGATATACATCGCTACTTAAGACTCTTGGAAGAAGCCGTGATCGTAACACTTAAGGACTTTGGAATTTTGGGCGCGCGCATTAGGGGGGTGACTGGGGTGTGGATCGATCATGAGGATAGCCTAAGAGCACAAAAGATTTGTGCGATGGGGGTCAGGACCAGCCGCTGGGTGACAATGCATGGTTTGGCTCTCAATATCAATACAGACCTGCGTTATTTTAATCAGATTATCCCCTGTGGCATTCAAGATAAAAAGGTGACTTCTATGGCTTCGGTATTAGGCGCACAACAGGACTTGCAAACAGTTGCACAGAATTTGGAGCAGCATATGATGCGTCTATTTGGGATGGAACTAGTGAGATACTAGCTCTAAATCCTTATTTTCTACACTGAATCTTATGTGCGCACTGTACTTGAACTATACCAGGCAATGTTGCCTGGATCTATGTGCCCCTTACCTAATTCAGCAAGACAGTCAGTATTTCGTCTATCCTAGCCATGGGTCTAATGGCAATCTTGAAGTCTTTTATAGCTAATCCTTTCTGGTTGTATTGGGAGATAAAGATTGTTTTGAACCCCAACTTGTCCGCTTCTGCAATGCGCTGCTCCACCCGACTCACACCTCTGACCTCTCCACCTAATCCTACTTCTGCGGCAAAGCAGCAGTGTTGGGGCAGGACTTGTTCTTGTAAGGAAGAAACCAACGCCACGCATGCTGCCAAGTCAAGAGCAGGATCTTCTACACTGAGGCCACCTGCTATGTTCAAGAACACATCCTGGGTACCTAGTCGTAAGCCCACTCTTTTCTCTAAAACAGCCAGCAGCATGTTCAAGCGTTTAGTGTCAAAGCCTGTGGTACTGCGCTGAGCAGTGCCATAGGTAGCGGGACTGACCAGTGCTTGTAGCTCTATGAGTAGTGATCGATTGCCTTCTAAGGAAGCACCAATGGCTATGCCGCTTAGGCCTTGCGCCCGCTGTGAGATGAGTAGCTCAGAGGGGTTCGTCACTTCGCGCAAACCATTGTGGCGCATCTCGTAGATGCCAAGCTCAGCAGTAGCGCCGAATCTATTTTTGATCGTCCTCACGATCCGATAGGCCAAGTGGCGATCTCCTTCAAATTGCAAGACTGTATCTACCATATGCTCCAAGACCTTAGGCCCTGCTAGGTTACCTTCCTTGGTGATATGTCCAATGAGAAAGACTGGGGTATTGGTAGACTTGGCGTAGCGGAGGAGTGAGGCAGTGCAATCTCTTACTTGCGCCACACTGCCTGCAGCCGATTCGATGTGCTGTGCATGGAGTGTTTGGATGGAGTCAATAATGAGCAGAGAGGGTTTTAGTTGGCTTATCTGCTGAAAGACGTTTTGTAGGGAGGTTTCGTTAAGCACATAGCAGCTCTCTGATTGGTATCCCATCCGTGCTGCACGCATTTTGATTTGCGCTTCGCTCTCTTCTCCTGAAATGTACAGTACCTTCTCCAATGGGAGCGTTAGGGCAATTTGTAGCAGCAGAGTAGACTTGCCAATACCAGGTTCACCTCCGATAAGTACTAACGACCCTGGTACGATGCCCCCGCCCAATACACGACTAAACTCTTTGTCCGGACACGAAATTCGGTTTTGAGCGCGGTAGTTGATGTTTTTCAACAGCTTGGGCTTATTAGGGCTGGAGGTGTGGGCTGGGCTCTCAGCAATCCAGGGTGCGGCGGATAACTGCTCAGGGGGCACTGCTTCTTCAACAATGGTATTCCACGCCTGGCAAGCAGCGCATCTGCCCTGCCACTTGGGATACTGTGCACCACAGTGTTGGCAGTAAAAGGTGGTTAGTATTTTTTTCAATTGCGTTATTGTCCTGTGAGGTCTTGTACTGTTTTGATCACTAAATCAGGCTCATAGCCTTTTTGGAGCAAATAATTCGTCACCTTTTGCTTTGCTTGTATCAGGGGTATTCCAGCAAGAGACTGCTTTTTTCTTTCCGCCAAATAACGCAGGTGCCGCAGGTAGTCAGCGGGTTCTATCGTAGCAATTCCTTTTTGAATCAGTACTTGGTCTAAACCTTTCTCGGTGAGGGCGTCAAGTATTTTTCTTTTACCCCATTTTTTTCCCAAAAATTTCCCCCTGATGAATGCTTCTACATAGCGCTCCTCATCAAGGAAATGATCTGCCTTTAATGTCTGGATGATGCGCTCTTCTTCCTTTTTCTCTACTCCCCATGTACGCAGCTTGCCCTGCACCTCTTTTTCTGTACGCTCTTGATAGCCACAGTAGTGCGCAGCCTTTTGGTAGAAAATGTCCTCTTGATCTGAGATCATGCTTCTCTTTTATATTGCGGGGAGCACGCGCCTCTCTTGCCTATTTTTAGCAAATATTTTGCTAAGCACTGCCCCTATGATTAAAAACAATGATGTCCAAAGTGCTAAACTAGCTATATAGTTACTGTGCTGAACGTAAAAAGTAAGCATTGAGTTGGCTTGTAGGGTATGCCTAATGACAGCTTGGTCTTCATACCGAGTAGCTTGCAAAATGTCACCCCGTTGGTTGATAAAAGCTGACATGCCTTTGAGAGCAGATCTAGCAATACTTCTCCTGCTCTCAATAGCCCTTAGTCGGGTATAATGGGCATGTTGCTGGTAGCCTGGCGTATCTTCCCACCAACCATCGATGGTCATCGAGAAGATTAAAGAAGCGCCCATGCGTACAAACTCGGCCACGTAGTCACCATAGACAGATTCATAGCATATCATCGGGGCAATGCCCACACCCGTTCTATTGAAAAATATGCTAGGGTGGTCTTGCCTCCCAAGAGAGCGTAGCCTACCTCCGGAGCCAGGTATGAGTATTGCAGGAATGTCTAAGCTGTAGATATACGGAACAAGTTCTACGCCTGGTACAAGTTTCGACTTGTGGTAGGTAGCCAGCGTGCCTTGATTGCCCACAAAAAGCGCAGTATTAAAAATGTCGTAATAGCCGTTTCGATGGCTGAAGCGTGCGGTTTTTGTGGCTTTGTTATTGCCGTAGCCTACGAGAGAATTAAGTCCTAGCAGTAAAGATAGCTGAGGGTATAACTGCTTAAAACTAACCAAGCGATCAACGAGCGGATCATCATCCAGCAGTTGTTCATTCAACAAGCCATCGATGGCGATCTCTGGCCAAACTAGAAATTGGGTTTTTTCGGTGAGTTGTGTTTCAGAAAGTTGAATCAAGCACTCCATCCGCTCTTGCGTAGAAAGTACCTCCCCTGTCTCTACCAATGCGCCTGTATAGGGATTAATATTGGGCTGCATGACGACTACCTCTGTCTCCTCGCCTTGCTCTTGATAAGTGCAATACGTGTGATAACTGCAAAGTATAGGAAGCAAAATCCAGCAGCCAACCATACCACTCAGCCACCATTTTGTTACATTTTTTTTACTGGATAAAAGGTAACCGAACAATAGGTTAGCAATGATGATCCAAACAGTGCCGCCCAACGCACCGGTATATTCATACCACTGTACCCACTCAGGCCAGCAAGCAAAGCCATTTCCAAGATGGAGCCATGGAAAAGAAAGCTCCCATTGCAGGTGTATATGCTCCATACTAATCCAGTAAGCAAGCAAGGCAACATAGCCAATGTTTCTTCCATGGTGCTTGACCATAAATTGAAATAGGGGTAGCGGCAAACTCATGCAAAAGGTATTTACAAAGAGCATCAGTACTGCTCCTGCTACTGTGGCATGAGCAACCCACCAAGTAGTAGCCAAATTCCACAAGAAAAGAGTCAAGTAGGTATACTGGTAGAAGGTCCAATAGGGTCGTTGATATGGATACTTTTCAATATGTCTTTCTATCAATAACAGCGGCAAAAAAGCCACCAACAAGAGCGGTGCGCAGCGGTTAGGAGGCCAGGAAAGCCAAAAACATACACTACTCAACAATGACAGAAAGGTTAGATAATATCGATGAAGCTGAATTTTTCTCAATATGACAAGGATAGAATAGATGGGTACATGAGATATCTTCACTGGGAGAGGATTTTTGACGGAACTGCTTTAATGCCTACAGCCCTGATAGCGTATCCGTGCGCATAAAGTGCTCCAGTTTTAGGGTATACACGCCTGGATGAGAGAATTGGTGACCTTCTATCACTAAAAATTCATATTTTTTATTTTTCAAAGACTGTTGTCAAAAGACCTGCCCGTCTTCATATCAAAGAGAGCGGAATTCTTTAATGCTTGGTGGAGTACATGCTTTGCATCATCTTCAAAGAAGCAAGTAACATCAATGTTCTGGCATGGATAGCCTTGTGTATTCTTTACCAAAAGACAAATGTCATAAGTCTGTGCAATATCTTTTATTTGGAATGGAAAATGGAGCACCGCGGCCACTGGCTAGCCATAGTGGTCAAAGGCAACGATGTTTTGGTAGGTGATCGTTCGTTCGCAAGCACAAAGTAGTAATGGGTCTATCCAGTAAAGCTTCCGTGTGTTTCTGCCCATGCAATATTTCCGTTGATGCCATTACAATTCAAGCCGAAAAATTACTAATACGTTGTGCATAAGCCCATCTGTCTAGTTAGCAACCTCGGATAGAAACTTGATACGCATCAGTCGAAGCTCTTCTTCTTCAAACTCTCCCTTGAGTGCTGCGATGGCCCGCTTGATACTATCTTCTTTGGCCTGCATAAAGTAGTCATACAATACCTCTTGTTGATTTTTAGACAGAGCAGTATCGATATAGTAATCAATATCCAACTTGGTGCCAGCGTAGCATAGTTGCTCCATTTCTTTGAGCAACGCGTTCATACTTAAGGATTTGGCAGCAGCAATTTCCTGTAAATTAGTCTTTCTGTCGATTTGTTGGATAATGTATACTTTTTTTGTTGCGCTACTAGCTGCAGATTTCACCACAACATCTGATACAGTAACAATGTCATTAGTTGCTACATACTCTTGGATCAGTTGGATAAAGGGTAGGCCAAACTTTTTGGCTTTTCCTATGCTGATGCCATTGATTTGGGCCAATCTTTCCAGAGTAGTAGGGCAGATGAGGGTCATTTCTTCTAGCGAAGTGCCTTGGAAGACAGCATAGTCAGGGATGGCTTTTGCTTGGGCCACTTTTGCTCTGAGGTGCTCCAGAAGGCCCAACAGCACTTGGTCGTACGGTTTTTTGATAGTAGCAGGCTGCTGGTGATCATCAGAAGATGCATATACATTGTCTTTGTGTAGCGCAACTGCATAGCTGTCTTCTAAAAATAGTTTTCCTTGTTCTGTAACTTCCAAAGTGTTTAACTGCTCTGTGTCCTTGCTTAATAGTGCCAGTAGTAGTGCTTGGTTGATTACTGATTTCCAAAAAGCTTCGTCTTTTTCACTTCCTTGTCCAAAGAGCGGGAGTGTTTGGTGGCGATAGCTTTTGATATAAGGGTCTTCTATACCTCTTAGAAGGCGTATGATATGGTCTATGTTAAAACGTTCTTGGGTTTGTTGTACAGCCAGGATAGCCATTTTGACAAAATTTTCCCCAGGGCAGGTCTCTGTAGGGTGTTTACAATTGTCGCAGTAGTTACAGTTTTCTTGGTACGTCTCTCCAAAGTAATGCAGCAGCTGTTTTCTTCGGCAGATGCCTGACAAGGCATAATCAGCCATTGCCTGTAGCAGAGCTTGGGCTTTTTCTCGTTCTGCAGTCGGCTTGCTCTTATTAAGCTTGTGCATCCTGGTAACGTCTTCTTCACTATAGAACATCAAGCAAGTACTGGCCAAACCATCTCTGCCTGCTCTTCCCGTTTCTTGATAATAGCCTTCAAGAGATCTCGGAACATCATAATGGATAACAAAGCGAACATCTGGCTTGTCGATACCCATGCCAAAAGCAATGGTTGCTACGATGACCTCTATTTCCGTATTCAGAAAGGCATCTTGGTGCTGTATCCTGGTTTTAGGTTCTAGTCCAGCATGATAAGGCGCTGCTTGGATGCCATTAAGGTTGAGTAATATTGAAAGCTCCTCTACCTTTTTTCTGCTTTGGCAATACACGATACCCGATGCTTTCGGATAGCCTTTGATAAATTTGATAAGCTGTTTTGCTACTTGTACTTTGGGCCGTGTTTCGTAATAGAGGTTTTCTCTATTGAAAGAGGACTTGAATAGCGTGGCATTTTCTATTTCCAGGTTTTTGAGAATGTCTTGTTGTACTTTGAGTGTGGCTGTAGCAGTAAGACTAATCATAGGCAACGCGCCGAGTACTTGATCCAGCACCTTTTTTATTTTTCTATACTCTGGCCTGAAGTCATGGCCCCAGTCTGAAATGCAGTGGGCTTCGTCTACGGCTATAAAAGAGACATGGGCCTTTTTCAAAAAGGCAAGATTATCCTCTTTGAGGAGTGATTCTGGCGCCACATAGAGTAGCTTTGTTGCCCCAGACAGCACATCTGCCCTAATCTCATTGATCACCTTTTTGGATAGGGTAGAGTTGATGAAAGCAGCATTGACACCCACGGCATGAAGCTGGTCTACCTGATTTTTCATCAATGCAATCAAAGGTGAAATAACAAGAGCCATCCCTGCTTGCATCAAAGCAGGGAGCTGGTAGCACAGCGATTTCCCTCCGCCTGTGGGCATGATAACAAAGGTGTTCTTTCCTGCTAAAACGTTTCTGATAATAGCCTCCTGCTCCTCCCTAAATTGGTCATAGTTAAAAACCTGTTTTAGCTTTTCTCTGATTGCTTTTGTTATAGTTTCTTCCATAGGCGGATTCCCCCATTTTCGTGGAGATCCTGTTGAATATTTCTGGGATCAATATAAAGAATCTTGTACCGAGACTATTGAAAAATTCCAAAAAATGCTCGTTTTAAGGCCATGGGAAGGGGCGTACCTTTACCCTTGCAATGGTCTAGTGTTGTCTGAGTGCCAGATAATAAAGTGAGGCGTCGTCATCTAAAGTTGCTGTTGCCTAATATGCTCGTACAGAATGACAGCAGCGGCAACAGAGACGTTGAGTGATGCAATAGGCCCTAACATAGGTATGTGTACATGTTGATCGGCCATCTTCAGGTGTTGGGGGGAGATACCTTGGTCTTCAGCCCCTAATAGTATGGCCAGAGGAAGGTTCAGATCCGTATGGTAGAGCGAGTTAGGTGCTTGTTCGTGGCAGGCAATGATTTGCAGGCCACTTTCTTGCAGCTCATCAATGGCCTCTTTCAAACTACCTACTCGACAAATAGGCAGGTGTGCCATGGCTCCTGCTGAGGCTTTCATGGCCTCTCCACTCACAGCAGCGCTGCCTTGACTAGGAATTACAACAGCATCTACGTTAGTACAAGAGGCAGTACGTACGATAGCACCAAAATTTCTCACGTCTGTAATGCCGTCTAATAGCAGGATCAACGGTGTTTTCCCTTGTTCATAGCTTGCTTGTACTACATGACTCAAGGAGGCCAGAGCGACAGGGGCTAGGTAAGCTATAACCCCTTGGTGATTTTTCTGGGTAAGCTTATGCAGCTTGATTGCCGGCACATGGCTACAAGGAATTTTGTGTTGTTTGATAAGAGATAGTAGCTCTTTGTGTAGTGGGCTGCTAGCAGTTTTGTCGATAAAAACTTTGTCAATGGGTTTCCCTGCTAGAATGGTCTCTATGGTAGCGCGTGTGCCGAAAATGAAGGGTGATTTGGCGACTTGTTTCATTGAGATAATTGCCGCCCGTGCAAGCTGCTAGATAAGAGTTGTTTTGCAAAAAGCCGTGAAACATGGCTGGCGTATCTGGCCAAAAAATTGCTATGGTTACTCCGGGTAAGGGATATAAACGAAGTTGGTAAAGCCGGTGTCTACCACAAGCAGACAACAAAATTCATCTGGGCTTTTGTATGTACTTTGAAAGGCAGCAGCTTTTTCCTCAGCAACTAGCCCACATTGCACTAACACATCCAGGTAAGCAGCATAGTAGCGCCACTGGTTATCCTTCTCTCCCTTGTCGATCAGCAGAGCCCCTAAAGAAAGCGGTACTCTAGAAACAGGGAAGACAGGGAAGCCATGACCTCCTTGTTTTCTGATGAGGTAAGAAGCCTCTTGAAGCGTGTCAGCAACTTTGACAAAGTCAGCAGAGATGGTGCCTAGGTATTTTCCATTGACGGTAAGCTCCTTATGCATGTAAAATGTCTATTCGTAAGGGTTATTACAGAAGGGGGACTTGAACTGTGTTCTACACCGAGCCAAAAAACCATCATGATCATCACCAAGAGAAAGCCCATTGGCTTTTTTCGGTTGTAACACGGTTCACAAATGAACTGCTCACAATTCGAACATTTGACCGCTTTATCTTCCTTGTCAGCATCTTTGCGAAAAAAAGCGGATAGTAGCTACGTTTTTCGGAGCAGCCCTGAAGCTTTTCGTATTACGATTGCCACCCTGCCGACTATTTGTGTGATTGGCCTGACTATAAAACTCGTCCCTAGAATTCCAACGGTGGTGGAGTAAATTCGGCTCATCAAAACTCACAGACCCATTGTCGGGAGGAGAGCACACTGAGTCTTGGCTCCCCCGCTTAAAAAGCCATCATATGAAGACCTATCATCATATGAACAGTCATCACTACCTGGAATCAAAGAAGCTATTATTCATACAACCAGCAACGGTAATGATTTGCTGAATTTTTATGATGATGTGATCACAACGCTTGCATTGACCATTCAGTCCACTAATTTAGGTTGATGGACATACATATACAATGATTTGGGTCACAAAATTCATCTGTTAAATCTTATGCCTAAGGTTAGGGCTGCTCTCCTGCTGAGCCACGCAATGCTTGCCCTTATTTAGCTTTTTGAGACTGCTTAGTCAGCAGCACAATGTTTTCTACATGACTTGTGTGTGGGAACATGTCTACAGGTTGTGCCGTAACCAGGCAGTACTGTTCACTCAAGAGTGCAATGTCACGGGCTTGCGTAGCAGGATTGCAGCTTACGTAAACAATTCTCTCCGGGGCTATGTGCAAGAGCTGTTTAATTACTCGGGGATGCATGCCTGCTCGTGGCGGATCGGTGACGATGACATGGGGCGTGCCGTGCGCAGAAAAGAATTGTGCATCAAGCAACTTTTCTACTTCCCCTGCTACAAATTTTGTGTTGACTACATCGTTGAGTTGAGCATTGACTTGGGCATCTTCAATGGCCTCTTTAGTTATATCAATGCCTACTACGTGGCGGGCATACTGCGCGAGGAAGATGGCGATAGAGCCCACACCCGTATAGAGATCGTAGAGGATTTCATCATTGTGTAGGCCTGCTAGCTCCTGTATTTTCTTGTAAAGTACCTGTGCTTGTATTGTATTGGTCTGAAAAAATGACTTAGGGCCAATCCGGAATCGAAGGCTGCCGATTTGCTCTGTGATGTAAGACTGCCCATGGTACAGGTGTGCCGGTAAATCATAAAAAGTTTCGTTCTTCTTGGTATTCACCACATACTGTAAAGAAGTGAGCTGGGGAAATTGTGTTTGTAGATGGTTCATCACTTGCTCGATCATGTCCGTTGCAGCTTGTCCAAACTGCACAATCACCATCACTTCTCCGGTTGAGGAAGTACGAATAATGAGGTTCCGGAGCAGCCCCCTATGTCGTTGCAAGTCATAAATACTTAATCTGTGTTCTTTGGCAAATTGTGCTATAGTGTTTCGAATAGCATTAGAAGGTGCTGGCTGTAGGTGGCAATGCTTGATGTCGACTACCTTGTCAAAATAGCCAGGCCTATGAAAGCCCAAAGCGTACCGGTCAAGTGGTGCATGCTCCTCGATTTCTGCTGTTGATAACCAGCGGTTGTTGGAAAAAGTAAACTCTAGTTTGTTTCGGTAGTATTCTGTGGGATTGGCAGGAAGAATAGGAGCTACATGAGGTGCCTGGAGGCGACCTATGTGTAGTAGTTTCTCTCGGACTAGCCGTTCCTTGGATGCTAATTGCTCGGCATAGCTTACATGCTGCCACTGACAACCTCCACATACTCCAAAGTGTTGGCAAACAGGTTGTACACGCGCGTGGCTAGCGCTATGTATGCGCACAGGCACAGCTTCTGCGTGGCCCTTTTTCTTTCGAATAATCCTGAGGTCTACTACATCACCAGGGGCTACTTGTGTTACAAAAAGGACGAGACCATCCACCCGGGCTACGCACCGCCCTTGCTCGACCATGTCTCCAATGACAACTTGCTCTAATATTTCTTTGAAGACGCGCGTAGCCATGAAGCAACCTACTATCAATTAACTGATACGCTGCTGCAGTGCAGTATAATATCCTTCCCAATCTTCAATAGGCATCCGTGCTACCCCTGATGCGATAGCTGCTTTGGCAACGGCGGTAGAGACAGTAGTAAGCAATCGCTGGTCCATAGGCTTAGGGAGTAGGTAGTCTTTGCCAAAGGCCAAGGACTTATTGCCATAAGCTGCTTGGATAGTTGTGGGAACAGGCTCTTTAGCCAGCGTAGCAATGGCTTTGACAGCAGCTAGCTTCATAGCTTCGTTAATGGTAGTGGCGCGAACGTCTAAGGCCCCTCGGAAGATATAAGGGAACCCTAAAACATTATTGACTTGGTTGGGGTAGTCGGACCTGCCAGTTGCCATGATCAGGTCATTTCGTGTAGCCATAGCCTTGTCATAGGCTATTTCTGGGTCAGGATTGGCCAAGGCAAAGACGATGGGGCGCGCAGCCATGGACTGGAGGTGGGTGGGTGTTACCACATCGGCTACAGAAAGTCCTAGGAATACATCGGCTCCTTTGAGTGCCTCAGACAAAGTATAGATAGAACGATCTGTAGCAAAAGCTGTCTTATACACATTGATGTCCGTACGGTCTTTTCGGATGACACCTTTGCTATCACACATGATGATGTGTTCTTGCTTGACACCCAAAGACAGGTAGAGTTGGGCACAAGCAATAGCACCAGCTCCTGCTCCATTGACAACAAGTTGGATATGCTCAATGTCTTTGTTGAAAATTTCTAGTGCATTGAGTAGGGCTGCGCCTGACACAATAGCTGTGCCGTGCTGGTCATCATGCATGACAGGCATGGATAGCTGAGCCTTGAGTGCCTCCTCTATCTGAAAGCATTCGGGCGCCTTGATATCTTCTAGGTTAATTCCTCCAAAAGTGGGGGCCAGAGCCTTCACGATTTGAATGACTGCTTCCGGATCCGTTGCATCTAATTCAATATCGAAGGCATCCACGCCTGCTAGCCTTTTGAAAAGAATGGCTTTACCTTCCATCACAGGCTTGGCTGCCTCAGGGCCTATGTTGCCAAGACCCAAAACAGCCGTACCATTAGAGATCACAGCAACGAGATTGCCCTTGGCTGTGTAATCAAACACCTTTTGGCGATCTTCGGCAATGGCCCTGCAAGGCTCTGCTACCCATGGGGAGTATGCCAAGGAAAAATCTTCTAGCGACTGGAGGGGTTTGGTAAGGTGGATACCCAGCTTTCCTGCTGGTGCTCGTTGATGATAATGCAGTACTTTTTGTTTGCTGGTTGTCATGGTACTCATGGCGGTGGTTGTACTTAGCTACTTACTTAGAACGAGAAAAGGCACCAAAGCTAAGGCTTTAATTGGAACCTTAAAATAGAATGCACGCACTCCTGTCGAGGGAGAGGGCGTAACTCAGTTGCCTACAAAGGAACTTTGAACTTGATCTTTCGTTGGAGGTCTTTAAATGATAGCTTAAAATGTGGCTCCGTGTCGAGCATGTTGCTGACAGACTGTAACGCATGAATAACTGTGCTGTGGTCTCTGCCACCAAAGTAATAGCCGATCGACTTTAAAGAATGATTGGTGTATTTTTTAGCGAAATACATGGCTATCTGTCTAGCATTGACGAGTTCTTTTTTCCTGGATTTGCTTTTCAAGTTCTCCAAAGAAACGCTGTAGTGAGCAGCAACAGTTTTTTGTATATAGTCCATACTTACTTCAGTATGAATCTCCTGGACAATATTCTTTAACACCTGCTTGGCTAGTTCCAGATTAATCTCCTCTTTGTTTAAAGAGGCATGGGCCATCAAGGAGATGAGTACGCCTTCTAGCTCTCTAATATTGGTGTCTACACTATGAGCAACGTATTGAACCAGCTCATCTGACATATTAATTCCATCTGCCTCCATTTTGCTCTGGATAATAGCTACTCTGGTTTCAAAATCAGGTTGTTGCAAGTCAGCAGTCAATCCCCACTTAAATCTTGAGAGGAGTCGTTCCTGGAGGCCTTTAAGCTCACGGGGGGGGCAGTCACTGGTCATGACGATTTGTTTGCCTGCTTGGTGCAAGTGGTTGAAGATGTGAAAAAATATCTCCTGGGTTTTCTCCTTGCCTGCCAAAAACTGCACATCATCAATGATGAGTAAGTCCGCTTGTAAATAAAAGTGAGAGAAGTCTTGGATGCTGTTATTGCGTAGTGCTTCTATAAATTGTGTAGTAAACTGCTCTGAGGAGGCATACAAAACAAATTTGTTGGAAAACAAAGCTTTAATTTCATTGCCCAGTGCTTGCACAACATGCGTTTTTCCTAGGCCTACTCCCCCGTAAATCATGAAAGGGTTGAAAGAAGTACCTCCAGGTTTTTTGGCGATAGCTTGGGCGGCAGCTTTTGCAAGCTGGTTGCAAGCCCCCTCTATAAAAGCTTCAAAAGTGTAGTTGGGATTAAGGTAAGATGCTTGACTAGCCCCCCCTATATTTTTAAGTGTGAATGGACTCTTAAAATTATGCTCAGCAATAGAATGTTTGGATTGGTGTTGCTGGGCATAGTTGGGAGGATGCAGCGGCAATTTAATGGTAAAAGGCTTTTGATGGGTGCTGCCTTGATCAACAATAATGGAGTATTCTAACTTGCCCTGGGCCCCTAGTTCTTGATGGATGACGCGTTGCAGCAAAGACAGATAGTGTTCTTCAATCCATTCGTAAAAAAACTGACTAGGTACCTGGATAGTCAGTGTGTTGTTCTCTAACTTTTTAGGAACGATGGGCTTGAACCATGTTTTGAAGCTTTGCTCGCTGATCTCTCCTTGGATAAACTGAAGACAATGGTCCCAAACTATCTCACAGTCGCTACGCATGTTGCTATATTATTTGATCTGACATCAAGCCTACAAAAGGGAGGGAAATGATTGGTCCGTTAATTTTTCCAAACCAAGACGCCAACGGCCTCCAAGTTAGTTGCTTCGACCCAACTTTAAAAAGAGAATATGGGGTAATTTATGTCTGCCCTTTCGGGCACGTATAGCGTGCTTTTAGTTGATTCTTTCAATCGCTGCCCCCAAAGCTCTGAGTCGCGTATCAATCATCTCATAGCCTCGATCAATTTGTCCTATATTTTCGATGACGCTGGTGCCTTCTGCAGAAAGGGCAGCGATTAAAAGGGCAATTCCAGTCCTAATATCCGGTGAAGTCATTCGAATGCCTCTGAGCGGATAGGCACGATTGAGACCCGTTACACTCGCTCGGTGCGGATCGCATAAGACAAGCTGAGCACCCATCTCAATGAGTTTGTCTACAAAAAACAACCGACTCTCAAACATCTTTTGATGAATGAGTACTGTTCCCTTGGCTTGGATGGCTACAACGAGCATGATGCTGATCAGGTCTGTTGGAAAGCCTGGCCAGACTGCATCAGCAATGGTGGGGAGTGATCCGTTCAGGTCTTTTGCTATTTCATAATGCTCCTGGGGGCGCATGATAATATCGTCGTGCTCGATTTCTAATTGAATGCCTAGCCTCCTGAATCCTTCCGAGATAGGACCTAATTGCTCAACACACACATTTTTAATGGTTAAGTTGGCCATGGTGATGGCTGCTAGTCCTATAAAGCTCCCAATTTCAATGATGTCGGGGAGCAGGGTGTGGGTAGTGCCCTGTAGCTCCTGAACGCCGTGAATGGTAAGTAGGTTGGATCCGATGCCTTCTATCTTGGCCCCCATCTGTACCAGCATCTTGCACAACTGTTGAAGGTAGGGTTCACAGGCAGCATTATAAAGCGTAGTAGTGCCTTCAGCTAGACTAGCAGCCATGATGAGGTTGGCTGTTCCAGTCACAGAAGCTTCATCCAGCAGGATATAATTGCCTTTCAGTGCTGTGGCTTCAACTAAGTAGGTATCCTCTTTGTCATTATAAGAACAGGTAGCTCCTAGCTTCAGCATTCCCACAAAGTGCGTATCTAGTCGCCTTCTTCCTATTCTGTCTCCTCCAGGTCTGGGTATTGTAACTTTCCCAAAACGTGCGAGCAGCGGACCTAAAATCATCACTGACCCTCTAATTTTGGTAGCATGCTCCTTCAACATTTCGGTGTCTATAGCAGTCATGTTGAGGTGGCAAGGATCAAAGTGATAAGTGCCCTTGGCAGGATGTGTGATGCTAACACCTAGTACCCTAAGTAGGGCGATCAATTTTTGGACGTCGATTATGTCAGGAACATTGTGGAGGGTGACCGGGGAGGAGGCAAGGAGTACAGCACAAATGACCTGTAAGGCTTCATTTTTAGCCCCTTGTGGCGTGATAGTGCCTTGGAGTGGTTTTCCTCCCTGAATTCTGAATGTATTCACGAAGCCTTTTGCTTTTTTTCCGTGCTTCTATTCGTTTTAGTGCCTCTATTATTTTTCTCCTTATACATTGCGGAGAAGATATGCTGTGTTTTGAGCTTCTCAAAGTCAACTGTGAGTTTGTTGCCTGCCAAGTACTTGATATTAGTTAGCAGTGTATCACAATCTACATTGTCATTATTCCACTCGTTGCTGAAGTTCTTCATCAACTTGACAATACCAATCACCATTTGCGTTTGCTCTTCTTGATTTTCTGTACACACTGCCTTTTGGATAAGGCGTTCTACGTTGCGGCCATAGTTTTTGAACTTGATGGGCAGCTTGGTGTATGCTGGTCGTTGCATTTTTTTACTGAGTACAGCTTTTTCTGGCATCGGATAAGGGCTATCCACATTCAAGGTATAGTCAGAAATGATAAACAGATCATCCCAGCGTTTTTGAATGCTTTCTACGCTGTGCTTATTATGGGCATCTAGTATGGCCATCAATTTCAAAACGCCCTGAGCGTGTAGCGTTCTTTCGGCTCTGTCCTCTATGGTATCCATGGCTTCTACAAGCTTTTGAATATTTCTGCCGTACTCTTTTAAAATAAGTGGTTTTCGGGTAGCATTGTAATCGTACATTGAAAAGATGTTAGAACGCCAAAAATAAGCGTTTAAGTTGGTTGTGTGGGAAGTGAGTCGAGAATCTTAAGCTTGGCGAAACTAAGCAATAAAGTCTTTTCCCCAAAGTCGGCGAAATCGATCATGACCTTGCGGGCAGCGTTGGATGCATCTAGTTGGCATACCGTACCTCGGCCAAATTTGGGATGAGCTACCTGCATGCCTACCGCAATGTGGGTTGTATCGCTGGGATGGAAGTCAGCAGGTACCGTAGAGCGTGTGTGCTGGGGGTACTGCTGCTGATTTTTGACGATTCTGTGCACCAGTCGATGGGCATAGCTAGGACTGTCAGTAGCCCGCGAGAACTGTTGCCCACTGGCTTGCAAATAAGCTGGTTCTATTTCTGCAATGAAGCGGCTGGGCTCGCAGTGCTTGAGTCGACCAAAGCGATATCTGCTCAAGGCATAGGTCAAGAAAATTTTTTGCCGAGCACGGGTCACGGCTACGTAAAAGAGGCGGCGTTCTTCTTCCAGGTCGACTTGATTCTCTAGCATCAGCTGTGAGGGGAACAGTGCTTCTTCCATACCTACGACGTAGACGTAAGCAAATTCAAGCCCTTTGGCGGCATGGATAGTCATCAGCGTGATTTTGTCTGCATGCTTCTGGTCTGCTTCGTCAGCGCTGGTCAGCAGGGTCACTTCTTGCAAAAAGGCTGCCAAGCTTACCTCTTCATTGTCAGCGTTGGTAGTGAATTCCTTGATTCCGTTCAAAAGCTCTTGCACGTTTTCATACCGTCCCAATCCTTCTATAGTTTTGTCTTGGTACAACTCCTTGAGTAGCCCAGAGCGCTTGGCTATGTGGCTGGCAATGTCATACGCATCTTTTTGGGACAGTTCTTCGGTAGTGTGCTGGATCATGGTGGCAAATTCCTCAATGTTACTGCCTACCCGGCCACCCAGGAAATTGGAGGCATTGCAAACGACTTCCCAGAGAGGAATGGCGTGGTCCGCAGCTGCTATGACCATTTTGTCGATACTGCCGAGGCCAATGCCTCTTTTGGGCAGGTTGATGACGCGTTTCAGGGCCGCTTCGTCATTGGGATTGATCAACAGGCGCAGGTAAGCCAGCAGGTCTTTGACTTCTTTTCTTTGGTAGAAGGACGTGCCTCCAACGATGCGATACGACAGGTTCATTTTCCGCAAGGCTTCTTCCATAGCCCTAGATTGGCTGTTGGTGCGGTATAGTATAGCAAAGTCTTTGTTATAGAGCTTTTGATTGGCTCTGGCTTCAAAAATAGAGGCGGCCACCAGCCGACCTTCTTCGGCATCGGTAGCAGCCCTGATCAGGCCCAAGGGTTCTCCCCTATCGTTGTCTGTCCAAACTTTTTTCTTCAGCTGTGCTTTATTGTGGCTGATGATAGAATTGGCAGCATGGACAATGTTCTGAGTAGAGCGATAGTTCTGCTCTAGCTTAATGGTGGTCAGGGCTGGATAGTCCTTCTCAAAATGGAGGATGTTGCGTATGTCTGCCCCGCGAAATGCATAGATGCTCTGGGCGTCGTCGCCTACAACGCAGATATTTTTGTGCAGTATAGCGAGGTCTTTGACAATGGTGTATTGGGCTATGTTGGTGTCTTGGAACTCATCAATCAGGATGTACCGAAAGTACTCTTGGTACTTGCAGAGCACTTCGAGGTGTTGGTTAAAAAGCTGGTAGGTATTGAGGAGTAAGTCGTCAAAATCCATAGCTCCTGCCTTGAAGCATCGGTCGGCATACTTGAGAAATACTTCGCCCATGCGAGGTTTTCGGGCCAGTTCATCATCTGTTTGGCAGAGGGTATGATTGGCATACATCTGGGCAGTGATCAAGCGATTTTTGGCACTAGAAATGCGGGCAAACACCACATTGGGCTTGTACACCTTGTCGTCTAAATTCATCTCTTTGATGATTGACCGAAGCAAGGATCGACTGTCGTCGGTGTCATAGATGGTGAAGTTGCGGGGATAGCCCAGGCGGGCTGCTTCTTTGCGCAAGATTCTTAAGAAGATGCTGTGAAAGGTCCCCAGCCAGAGGCTCTTGGCAGCCGGACCGACCATCTTTTCGATACGCTGGCGCATTTCATTGGCTGCTTTGTTGGTAAAGGTCAGGGCGAGGATGTTGAAGGGAGCACTTTTTTTCTCTCCCAATAGATAGGCAATGCGGTGGGTCAGGACGCTGGTTTTTCCTGAGCCAGCCCCTGCAATAATCATGTATTGCCCCTCTGTATTAGTGACGGCTTGTTGCTGTGCTTGGTTGAGATAAGACAAGTCCATTGGGCAGTTGCGTGATTTACTCATTGATAGTACTCATACAAATTCTTGCTATGAGGGCATCCGATCGTATTAAAATTACCAAAAGCACCAGATGGCAGCTTTCTTAGAGCTAATCACCCCATCGGTGGATGAATTCAATAAAACTTGTGTCTATTGTCTCTGATTTGGGCCAATTCTTCTAGGGCCTGAAGGACGTCGTAGGGCTGCTTAATTTTGACCAACTGTTTTAAACTCTGCTGGTGGGTTGCTACATCTTCTAAAGCTGCCACCATATTTTTGGCAACTACTTCTACGACCAGAACTCCATTGTCATCAGCCACGGTGGCCTGTGCCTCGGGCTGTAGTGCAAAGGCAGTACCTACAGCCTGCCGTGCCATGCCAGCACTCTGGAGGGTGTCGTCTTCAAAACGTAACTTCTTGACTTCTATAAGCTTAGCCCCATTGCCATACTGGGTAGCTTTTTCTTCTAGAGTCGTGCCGGTAAGTTGTTGAAGTTCGGCCATGATGGCGTTGGCTTTGTACTTGTTACGCACCTTGAGAGCAATTTCGTCGCGTACTTGCACCAACGGGGCGGTGCCTGGGGGCACGTGTTCGGTCATGACAGCCACTACATATTTGTTATCTAGCTCAAAGACAGGAGATACCTTGCCTACGGTAGCATCGTTGTAGAGCCACCGAACCAGTTCTCGTGCCTGAGCAAGGGGGCCTACTTGCTCATCATTTTTGCCTACTTGGGCTTCATGCAGCTGTAGTGCTTCTTGCGCAGCATAAGTTTCTAGTTGCGTTGCGTTCTTGACAGTACTGGCACAGTAATCTGCCTGCCTAAATTGCTGATCGCGGGCCAGATCACCTGGCAGCAACTGTTTCTCAATGATTGCTATGTCGTATTGTTTGGCTGATTGCGGGTTGATGGCTGCTACTTTGTAGAGTTTGTGCACATTGCCTTCTTGGATAGGGCCTATGACTACCCCTTGTTTGAGCGGGGATTTTTTCGTTGTCAGCGCATCGGGTAGTTGTTGGGCGGTAAAACTGAAGTAAGACAGTGAAGGGTGACCCTCAGTGTTAATTTTTGCGAAAAAACGGTCGTCTTTGGCCTGGACAAAGGAATTTTTTAGGGCTTGCAGCTCTTCCTGAAAGGCCTGTTCATCCTCTTTGGTAGGAGTAATGGGAAAGATGACGTATCGTATGCCTCTACTTTCTTCTACTTGATAGGCACTTTTGTGTGCCATGAGATAGGCTTTTAGCATTGCGTCAGTGGCCTGTACTGCATCGTCTGGGCGAGTGTAGTAAGGAATGTAGAGGCACTTAATGTGGAGCGTAGCCTGGGTAGCATCGTACTGGGCTTGTGCCTCTAGATCTGTGATCAACGCACTTTTTATCATTAATTGGGTGAGTTTTTCACGTTGTCTTAAGACCGCCATTCCGCTCTCAAATTGGTGCCATTGCGCCTGTTGCGCTTCAGGGATTTGCGCTAATTTCTGTAGGTAGCTAATAAGTTGCTGCTTGTCAAATTGCTGAGTCTCACGATCTTTAAAGGCAGCTTGTAACTCTGGGTGAATGTGGGCTCCCTGCACCATGTCTATCAGCTCGTCTTCACTAGTGATCAGCCCCAAAGCACTGCATTCTTTTTGATAGGTGATTTGGGTGATGAGCTGATGCCAAGCTTGGTCCCTGACAAACGCTTCTTGCATACCAATGCTCGTGGGCAGGAGCCGCTGCTGCTGCTCCACTTGGGCTTGGTATGCTTGGAGGGTAATTTTCTGGCCTGCTATTTTTCCCACATATGTCCGGTTTTTTCCAGATAGTATAGCGCTAAGCTGTATCATGTCTCCGCCAATAAGAAATAGGATCAGCCCAATTGTGATAATGCCTACCGCTAGGCCTGAGTGCTTGCGTATCGTGCTAATGAGTGCCATAAAGTTGGTTGGTGATCTATTGCAGGATGCAAAAGTATGTCTTTTTGAGCTTCCGCGCATCGCATGGGTGATCAAAGGCTAATCATGGAAAGTGTATAGAATACATGTCATTTTTGTAATTTTTTTTACATTAAAAACTTGCAT
>JANPMB010000028.1:0-43882 GCA_031422615.1 Amoebophilaceae bacterium | reverse complement strand
CTTGGTGATCGACAGCCAACCGCTCCTGCTGGGTGGCTAAGGTGTCAAAGTGCAGTTGTTTCCTTCGGGCAAAGAGCAGGCCAATGAGGGTAGCAAAGAGGCCTTGGTACACCAACAAATAGCCAGTACTAAAATCTAAGTTCAGGTTGATGGGGCCAATGGCTAGTTGGTAGAACAGGAAGCCTAGGGAAACGCCCAGGGCACTCAGGATCACAAAACTCAGCCAGTCTACCAGTACAATTAGGAACATGATAGCCAGTGTCACGTTCACAATCCATTCTGTATTTCCTCCTTCAAACAGGAGAAGTACCGTAGTAACAAATGGTAGGCAATACAATACACAGAAGTGGTAATAAGCAGGAAAATAAGATATCCAGTGCTCGGGCCAGTAGGCTTGCAGCAGCAATCCTACACAAAGCAACGCACCCATACCCCTCACAGCCAATAACCAGTTGTAGATAGCTGGTTCTGCATAACTGTGCATGAAGAAGGGAATCATGTAACTGAATGCAATAAAAAGAGCAAAAAGACTAGGGTTAGCGCCATACTTTTCTACTCTTTTTTGAGAGTAGAGCCAGAGTTTTTTAGGGGATGGAAATAAGCTAGCCAATTTGCTGCGCGTACTTTTTTGTGCAGGGAACCATAGATGGCTTGGGTTTTCTGGGGAAATTTGTTGTATCGTTACAAATCGCTTATGCTGTAGAAAGTGTGTTCCAAAAAAAGATAGTAAGTTCGTGATGATAGCCATAGGCAAGGCCCATTGCTTGGTGAGGTAGTAGGGGCTGAGTATAAATACGATAACGGTACAAACTGATGAGGTAAAGAAAGAGCGTGCATCTGTTTTAAGGCCCATAATGCCGGCGACGAGCGGTACGGTAAAAACAAGTGCAATAATTTCTGTCATAAAGTTTAATCCTTTCCCCAGATCTAAGCCACCATATAGGTCTTGGGGCAGTGCCTTATAAAACATTGCTACAGACAGTGCTATGATTCCAAGAAAGAAAGTAACATACCTTGCTAGTCTCAGTACGCCTATTTTGATTTTGACTTCTGATTGTATTACATCATGCACTAGTGTCACTCCAGCGCTGTGCAGGAAAGAGTCGGCAGTAGACATCACACCTGCGATAAGGCCAGTACAAACAATCCCTCTTGCTCCCGCAGGCAAGTAATTGTTAACGATGTAAATAAAGACATGGTTACCTTGCTGGGGCATGTGGATGTCAGTGGTTTTATGCAGAACGATAGCACTTAACCCAATCAATGTGAGTAGCAAGTAGAATACACTGAGGAAACTCATGCCTATGTAGTAACTATCAACAAGTTGTCGTTTATCCTTCGCCATGAGCATGCGTTGTATGAAAGGGAAACTGAGGGGGAATGCAGGGAATAGATCCCAAATGCAATACACCACATAATCTTTAAGACTAGGGTTATTTAGTACGTCCCACGTATTTTCGGGTACTTGCGTGAATAAGGCCTTGATTCCACCTACACGGTACAGAACGATGTAAGCAACCAGAGGAACAAAAACTAGGATAGCAATAAACTGTAGTACGTCAGTAATAGCCACCGCCTTCATGCCCCCACGAGCAGCGTAAAATACTAAGAAGATGCCTCCTAAGAAGATACTTAGCTGCCTAGGCAGATCAAATAACGCACCCAAATAGCCCAGCCATATTATTTGTAGGGTGACCAGTGCAACACTGTAAAAAACACCTAAAACCCCCATCCACCACCGTACCTTTGGGCCATACAACCGGCCCATGAGCTCAGGCAAGGTCAAACACTCTTGAAAATACTGTATCCTAGGTGCGATGTACCAGGCGATGAATAAATGGGTAATAACATTGCCGCAGATGAGTAAAGAAAAGACAGGTAAAATGCCATCCTCAAAAACATAGCCTACATATCCTATGCCTTTTGCTCCTGTGATATAGGTAGCCAGCATGGTCATGGTGAGCACACCAATACCAAATTGTTTATGACCAATGGCGTACTCCTCAAGATTTTTAATACCCTTACCCGCCCGAAGACCTATTATCAGGGTGATGAGCAGAAAAGCATAGATAATCAGGTAATCTACACTGAGGTAATTCATATGCTATTGATATGAGGCGTACTGCACCAAAGTAGATAATAAACATGGCTTACTCCAGCGTGTTGCTTGTCCTATCAGTAGCAAGCAATAGCTAGAAAAAAGAAAATACTACGAAAAACTTCTGCCAAGGTAGTTGGCGACTTCCTAGACCATCGCCTAGCCAACAAACCGCAAACCAATACTCATTGCGCAATGCTTCCATCTCGAATCACTATGGCCCTGTCACAAAGCGCTGTCACCTCAGCACTGTGCGTCACTACCAAAATGGTTTTACCTGTTTGATGTAACTCTTTGAGTAATAATAAAATTTCTTGAGAGGTCTTGCTGTCTAATGCGCCCGTAGGTTCGTCTGCCAAAATAAGAGGAGGGTCTGTAATCAGTGCTCGGGCAATGGCCACGCGTTGTTGTTGTCCACCCGAAAGCTCATTGGGAAGATGCTCTTGGTATTCTTTTAATCCTACGCGTTCGAGCATGGATAGAGCCTTACGCAGCCGCTCTTGCTTGCCTACTCCTCGATAGTACAACGGGAGTGCTACGTTATAAAGCGCTGTTTTGGAAGGAATAAGATAGAAACGCTGAAAGACAAAGCCGATGAACCGATTTCTGTATTGTGCAGCTTCGTTTTCTGTAAGCCCTTGAATCAAATTGTTTTGTAGATAATACTTGCCTGCATCATGCGTATCCAAAATGCCTATGATATTCAATAATGTGGACTTCCCAGCGCCAGACTGTCCCATGAGTGCCACAAATTCTCCTGGTTGCACATGCAGTGTGACATGCCTGAGGACTTGTATCTCCTTGTCTCCAAGCTGATAGCACTTAAAGAGGTTCTCAATACGAATCATCTTCTATCATTACCTGATCGTTGGCTGTTAGGCCTTCCTTGGCCTCTACATAGATACCATCAGAGATGCCTAGCACAACACGCTTCTTCACTTTTTTATTGGTTTCATAGACCCATACAAATGAGGTACTTCCTTCCGGCATCTCTTCTGTGTGCACACACTTTTCTTTGATAGCAAGTACATCGATGGCTTCTTTAAGGACAATGTCTGCCGTAGCAGTATAACCAGCCCGCATGCTTCCTTTGTCTTCGATGCTGATCTGCACTGTACCCTCTATGGCAAACTTGATACTTTGATCTCCCTCAGATGCTAAGGCCTTGGGGGCTATTTTAGTTAAGGTAGCTGGGAATTTTTTTCCTTGAATAGCCATCAAGGATACCTCAAATTGCATACCTGGGTGCAAATAGCCCACCTCCATCTCTCCTACTTTTCCTTGAAAAAGGAAGGTGCTCATATCTGAAATAGTAGCGATAGTGCTTCCTTCCTTGAAATTACCATGCTCCATCACTACACTTCCTTCTTTGCATGGAAGCTCCGACACGATGCCCTTTAGGGTAGACTTGATGGTATTAGAAGCCCCTTGGTGGGCACCTGAGATATGGCCTTTGAGTACAAAATTTAAGCGCTTTTGGGCGTAAGCGGCCTCTTTGCATGCTATCTTCCATGCTTTAGTATCTTGTTCATACTTTTCTAGTGACAACATTGCATTGTCAAACAACTGCTTACTCCTTTGGTATTTTGCCTCTGCGGCTTCTTGAGTGACCTGGGCGATATGTACCTCTTTCTTAGCAGTTGCAATTTCAATGGACTTGGGGAGCACCTTAATACTAGCAATAGCCGTTCCTTGTGTCACCCTATCTCCTATTGCCACATAAAGCTTGTTAAGGATACCTGCAATCTCTGTTTTGAGCGCTACCTCCTTGCAGGGGGCCAAGTTGCCCGAGATAACTCTTTTGTCGGTGATGCTCATCCTGATGGGTGCTTCGGTTTTGGTAGTCGTTGCCAACTTCTTCTTTTCACTGGCATTCAACAACCACGCGGCTCCCCCGATACTGCTGCCCAGCAGGAACGCACTGATCAGTATTTTAGTATTACGATGCATAGCGTTATTCTGTAGTTAATGCTTTGATAGGAAGTATAGCAGTCGCCCTTTTGGCAGGTACTATCCCTGCTATAGCCCCCGCCATGACTAAGAGTAGTAGGGCCACCATGGCTGCGGTCCACTTAAACGTTAGGTGTGCTATTAATGAGTTCTGAGCGGGGTCTATGTAATCTAATACCCTGTTTAACAACTGTATGCTCCCTACTCCAGCTACCATGCCCACAATACCTGCAGTCAAGCTGATGAAGATTGACTCTGACAAAATCATTACTAAAATTTCCTTAGAACTAGCGCCCAATACCTTCCTAATACCTATTTCTTGAGTTCTTTCCTTGACAGATACCAGCACCATATTGCTAACGCCCATGACACCGCTTAGCAACAGACACCCCCCAATCACCCAAAGAAATGTGCGGATACCACTAAATAGCTCGTTAAACTTTTGAGTTTCCTTACCGAAATTAAAGACATGCAGTGCCTTGGCATTGGACTTATCAAAACACAGTCGTTCAGCAAGGTAGGTACGCACTTCCTGCTCTACAGTGTGCGCAACGGCTTCTGGGTACAACGAGATCCTGAATTCATGACATTCAGTACTCCGGTTGAAGGTCTTGCAAAAGGTCTGAAAGGAAGTAAAAACGGTTTTTTGCTCTCTACGGTTTATAGCAGCTTCCTTATCTAAGGTACCTACTACCTTAAAATAATGGCCCCCTAGGCTAATAAATTTTCCTATGGGATCTTCTCTTTTAAACAAAATAAGCTGTACATCATGACCGATTACGCAAACTGGCCTGGCAGAAGCCTCATCTCGATGGTTCAAAAACCTCCCTCTTTTTAGTACCAGCTGAATAATTCGATTGTAACTGGCACCCACCCCTTGTACGGTGGCCTGGTTGTAATCTTCTCCCATATACCGCAGTAAGACTGGCTGATAGACCCTATCTATCGGCGTGATGTGCTGAATGCCTGCTATGCTATGTTGCATGTTATGAAGTAGTGGTGCTGAAAATAGAATAGTATCTCCTGAAGCGCGCTGCCCACCCCAAAACCAAACACTATTTTTTGCATATCCTGCAAACTTTCTAAAAATTCCATGATAGAATCCTTCTCCTGCTCCCAGTAGAAGAACCAAAATAAAAATACCCCATGCCACTCCAAAGCCCGTAAGCGCACTTCTTAACTTGTGTTGTCGAAGATTCTGGAAGGTTTCTTCTAGATAGTAGAAAACAGACATAGTAAAACCGAGTGACCTATTCGGGGCCCGTAATGAGTAACTTTGAATACGGGGACAATGTATACCCCTAGCATCAGACGCACTAAACTAATGATTTTTAGCCTGCTGCGCTGCAAAGCTGGAAGCCAAAATTGGCATATGCATCAGGATACGGGTAGGTCGCTGCCAGCTTGTTCATTTAGGCCTGCTCAACTACATTTGAGACCGTAATAACAAAGACATGGGAAAGCCGGTTATCATCTTGGGTGCACAGGGTCTGGGCAAGGTTGCATTAGACATTCTTCAGAAGACCGGCTTGATCGTGTATGGCTTTCTAGATGATGACCATGCACTCCAGGGGCAGGCCATCAACCACGTTCCTATACTAGGTAATACCACAGAGGAGCAATACCTAGACCTCATCGGGAAACGGTGTGACGTTTTTATTGCTGTAGAGCAGCAAGCCAGGCGCCAACACTTGGCAACCATGCTCCACAAGCAAAAGCAGGTTGTCCCTATTAATGCCATTCATCCTTCAGCGATCATCGCTGAATCAGCAACTCTCGGTTGCGGCAACCTAGTCAGTGCTAGTGTTCACGTAGGTGCTGACACAACACTCGGCAGCTACTGCATCCTGCACACCCAAGCAACTATCGAGCATGATGCGGTGATGAAAGATTTTGTCCAAGTGGGGGCAGGCAGTGTAGTGGGGGCGGGTGTTACCCTTAACGAACATGTCTTTGTGGGGGCAGGTGCGATTGTTGTTGCAAGCGTGGTAATAGGTGCAGCAGCACGCATTGGGGCAGGGGCTGTTGTTTTGGAAAATGTCAAATCAGGACAGGCCGTGCTAGGCAATCCAGCAACGCCTGTCAAGATATAGCAAGCTATACAGATCTAGTAAGGAGTACCTAGGTAAACCTGATCTACCATGTCTACATTCAAGTCTTTTATCTTTACGTTATTTCTTACTACATGCGCTTGTATGCACACGAGTATTGGTGCAAATCAACATCGTTTTAAAAACCCAGAAGGGTCTCCCACGCTCAAAAGCTCACCTGTTGACTGGCTATTGTTTGGCAGCAGAAGAATTTTAGTAGGCAGAAGGTGTTTACAGTCTGGCAATGGCTACCACGCTACATTGCAAGAATATGCTCTTAGTAGAGAGGACGCCTTACAGACATTTCATCAATTACAGGGGACCAATTTTATCACGTGGATTGGCCATGCTACTTTCTTGATTCAAGTAGGTGAGACTTATATCTTAACGGATCCTTTTTTTTCTGATACCGCCGGAAAATTTGGCTTCGGACCTAACAGATACATTCCCCTCACGATCGATATAGAAGACTTGCCCCAACTAGACGTCATACTTTGCAGTCATAACCACTATGACCATCTAGACATCGCAAGCTTGAAGCGTATCAAGAAAAAATTTGGTGCCAAAGTGCAGGTCTTCTGCCCACGGGGCTTGGCAAAATATTTTCGGCAATGTGGCTTTACAGAAGTGCGAGAAATGCGGTGGCACGAGGAAGTTAGCCATCAAGAAGTAGCTATTCATTGCTTACCTGCCATACACGGTTCCGGGAGATCGTTGTTCGACAAAAACCAGACTTTGTGGTGCGGTTTTGGTGTCAAGTCGAAAGATTTTAGCATTTACTTTTCGGGAGATACAGCTTATCATCCCACGATTTTCAAACAAATTAAGACCCACCTAGGTCATTGCGACCTGGCTATTGTAGGGATTGGGGCCTATGCACCTCAGCACTTACTAGCACAACACCATACAAATCCAGAGCAAGCTGTGCAAATTGCGTTAGATATCAATGCAAAAAACATCGTTGGCATGCACTGGGGCACCCTCAATCTATCTGATGAGCCTGTAGATGAACCTATTAAAAGATTTGAACGAGCAGCACAAACACATAACTTTCAACCAAATACTGTTTGGTTAATGAGGCTTGGGGAAACAAGACTACTCCAAAGAGGTACATTAACTGCCCCCAATAATGCCGAATAAGTGATGTGCCTATAAGCAGGCATTACGCCTCAGAATACTAAAACGGCGGAGCATGATACTTGGCCGTGGCCGGGCAAATTGTATGCCTAATAATAGTCTTAAAACTTACTAAGAACCATGGAGCAATCTTACAGCATATTACTCTACTACTGTTATACACCCATTGAGGACCCTGAAGAGTTCAGAGAAAACCATCATTGCTATTGTGTAGAAAATGATCTTCGAGGACGCATCATCATTGCGCAAGAAGGCATCAATGGCACTATTTCCGGACTTACAGAGGTTTGTGAAAAATATATGGATGACCTGAAGTCTGATGCTAGATTTGCTCCCATGCACTTCAAAGTAACAACTCACCACCAGCATGCTTTCCAAAAACTCCACGTTAGGGTAAAACCAGAGATTGTGCATGCTGGCCTACCCCACATTCATCCTAACCAGCAAACCGGGCAACCTATAACCCCTCAGGAGCTGCAACGCATGCAGGAAGAAGAGGATGTACTACTGCTGGATGTAAGGTCCAACTACGAGCACCGGCTCGGTAAATTTAAAGGGGCAGTGACATTGGATATTGACCATTTCAGAGAGTTTCCCGACCAAATAGACACACTAGCACCTTACCAAAACAAGAAGATTATCACCTACTGCACAGGAGGAGTCAAGTGCGAAAAAGCTAGTGCTTACCTGCTAGAAAAAGGCTTTCAAAACGTTTATCAGCTTCGTGGAGGCATCATTCAGTATGGAATAGAAACCGATGGAGAAGATTTTGAAGGAACATGCTATGTCTTTGACGACCGCCTTGCTACCAGCATTAACAAGAAAAATCCTACGGTTGTTGGCAATTGCTATGTATGCCATACTGATTGCGACCGGATGGTGAATTGTGCGAATCCGGAATGCAATATCCATGTGCCTGTCTGCAAGCCCTGTGCAACAACCCTAGCCGGAGCTTGCTCTTCAACCTGCCAAAAACATCCCAAGAAGCGCCCCTATGATGGGACAGGTTACTATGCTGCTAAGATGAATGGCTATCATCTCTCTCAAGGTTTGAGAACCAAGCAAGAACAACAACGCAATGCATAGAAACATCATAATTTCTCTCCCTATACAAGGAGCTATACTCGCAACACTGTCGGCTCTTCTCATGAGTGTCCTTATGTCTATTGCTAAAACATTAACTCCAGACATGCCCACTACACTCATTGTGTTTATTAGAAGTCTATTTGGGCTCCTGTTCTCGCTTCCCTTTTTCATCAGTAATCCTAAGAGGGTCTTCAAGAGTGATCAATATGCCTTACATGGCATTCGGATTATTCTGAGTGCAAGCGCCATGCTATGTACTTACTATACTTATCGCCATCTACCGCTTACACTTGCAACGTCTCTAGGCATGACGGGTGCACTTTTTACCACTGTACTGGCAGTCATTATCCTGAAAGATTCGGTAGATCGCATCAAGTGGGCATGTATTTTGGTTGGTTACCTGGGCGCCTTATGCATCATTCAACCACGTTCTCTTACTGTGGAAATGGGCATCATCACTGCGTTGCTAGCGAATTTCTTGGCAGGGTGTAGTACCGTTGTTGCTAAAATACTATCCAAGCAGGATAGTAGCCTCACTATAATAAGTTATACCAACTTAGGGCTGACTAGTATCTTTGGGTTTCTCAGCTACCCGCACTGGCAGTTATTAAGTGTGCGAGACCTGTTTTTATTGGCTGCCAGTGGTGCATTGGGGTTGAGTACACATTATTGTTACCTTGCTGCACTCAAAAAAGCAAGCCCTTCTTTTTTAGCCCCTTTTGAGTACACAAGGCTTTTGTTTGCTTTTTTGATTGGATTTGTATTCTTCTACGAGCTACCCAATTTTTATACCATACTTGGCAGCATGCTGATCATCACAGCCACTTATGTGATCACTTGGAGAGACGGGCATGCACGTCCTTCATCCAACTCCAACACTTAATGCACTCAGCCTTCTTGGTGATTTACAAACTCTCTACTGACAAAAAAAGGAGGTAATGTGTTCTGAAAATGGGCTAGACTTGTGCTTTGACCGTTTCAAATTCACATCAAAATAAAAAGTGCTTCCGCAGATTATAAGGAGTTCACAGGGGATGTTGCGCGAACTTTGTATACCTAGAAATTTTTTATACTTGTGTGTTTTTAGGGCAGTTGAAGTGCTTGACTTCTTGCTGAGTTAACATGCGCCATTGACCACGTGGTAAGTCTTTCTTGGTGAGGTGTGCATACATAACTCTGTCTAACTTCACTACTTCGTAGTGCAACTGCTCAAAAATGCGTCTGATAATTCGGTTGCGACCCATGTGGATGGCCAAACCAACATTTCTGCGATCTTGGTCTACTATCTCTAGCTGGTCTACGTGCGCTACACCATCTTCTAATGCCACACCTGCTTTTACTTTTTCGAAATCGGCTTTGCTAATCGGCTTATTGAGCACAACGTGATAGAGCTTTTGGATATTGCTAGTAGGATGGGCCAGGTGCTTAGCAAGTGCGCCATCGTTGGTCAAAAGCAAGAGGCCAGTAGTATTACGGTCGAGCCTGCCCACTGGATACACCCGTTCTGGACAAGCATTCTTGACAAGATTTAATACTGTTTTTCTTCCTTTCGGGTCTTTGGTAGTAGTGATGTAATCTTTGGGTTTATTCAATAGAATATAGATGCACTTATTGGTGCTCAGCACTTCATTGCGGTATTTGACTACATCTTGGGAAGTTACTTTGTACCCCAACGTATTCACCCTTTGGCCATTGACAGTAATATGCCCTGCCTGAATAAGCATATCAGCAGCTCTTCTAGCACATACACCTGCATTACTGATAAATTTATTCAGGCGGATACTTTTAGAAAGTGGTTCTTGTGTCACAGTCTCTTTAGAAAAAAGTTTTATAGATGAGATAGTTGGGGATTGCTAGCTACTATGCCCTGCTCCGAACATTTACTAGCGTACCACATTCTTATCGGAGAGTTTGGCAGCAAGAGAGTGTCTCGTATGTGGGACTACGCTAAGCCTTGCTTTGTCAATGAGCTCTCCTGTCACAATACAGATGCCATACGTGCCATTCTTGATCCTTACAAGGGCAGCCTCTAGTTCTGCAACGAACTTCCTCTGCCGGGCTGCTAGTTGGCTGAGGCTTTCTTTCTCAGCTACCTCAGCACTGTCTTCAAGCATTTTTATATTTGTGTCAGTACTATTTTCTTTTTTCCTACTTAATGCCTCCAAAATAGCCTTAAGCTCACCATTTGCTTTTGCTAATTTGTCGACGATGGTTGCTTCAAATACTTGGAGTTCCTCTAATGAATACCTCTTCTGTTTACTTGGATGCATGACTTTTTGTATTTGTACAGACAACTCCTTAGTTTTTAAGCGAAAAGCCGAGATGATTTGACCCCCCAGACGTGAAAGATTATATCAAAAATAGCAAGTTCCCCCTCAAACTATTTAGAAAGCAGCAAAAAATGAAGCCGCTCAATACCTGTAAGTCTTTAGACATACTCACGACGAGGACGAAGTAAGTGAAGATTCACGTGCAACCAAAATAAAGAATAAGGAATTTCCCCACGCTATGGTATACAAGTCACATAAAGCTATCATCTTCTCCGGTCCCTCTGGGGCTGGCAAAACTACCATTGCTAAGCATTTATTGAAAAGTAATGCAAGGATAAGTTTTTCTGTTTCAGCCTGCACACGCTCCAGGCGTCCTTATGAAATACATGGTAAGGATTATTACTTTTTATCGGTGCATGAATTTAAAAGTAAGATCGCACAAGATGCCTTTATTGAGTGGGAGGAAGTCTATGCAGGGAGCTATTATGGTACGTTCAAAGCCGAGGTGGCGAATATATGGGCCGAAGAAAGAATCGCGGTCTTTGATATAGATGTTCAAGGGGGCTTAAAGCTGAAGTCCTACTTTAAAGAGAACGCCCTGGCAGTTTATGTCAAAGTGCCTTCGCTGCAATTGTTAACAGAAAGATTAAGAAAGAGGAAGACAGAATCAAAAGAAGGTATGGCGCTCAGATTAGATAAAGTAACCGATGAGGCTAACTTGGCAGTACAATTTGATACAATCCTTGTCAATGATCATTTGCCCACCAGTTTAGCGGCAGCGCAAGCACTCTTGGATAAATTTTTAATAGGATAGGCTACCTGATCTACACGAGGCGAAAAAAGTAGATACTTGGGAGCAGCCAGAAGCTGTTTAGTACGTACTTTCAGCCTTCTTCTGGTGGAACAATAACGTCAGCAATGATTCTTCCACAGTGCTCACACACAATAATGCTTCTCTTCTCCTTAATATCTGCCTGCTTTTGGGGAGGTACTTTATTGAAACATCCTCCACAAGCCTCTCTCTTCACAACAACAACAGCAAGTTTGTTGCGAACATTTTTTCGAATACGCTCATAGACCCTCAAAAGGCTTTCCTCAACATGTCGTACCACTTTGCTGCGTTGCTCATGCAATTTTTTTTCTTCTCCTTCGCTTTCCCCTATCAGTACCTGTAACACTCCTTGCTTGTCAGCCAACACTTGCTGACTCTTATCTATCAACACTTGGCAATTTTCTAATTCTAATCTTTGCTTTTCTATGCGTTCGTAAGCACTTTTAATTCTCTTGTCTGAAAGTTGAATTTCTAGTTTTTGCAGATCTATCTCTTTGGTAATGGCATCGTACTCTCGGTTATTACGTACGCCCATTTGCTGCTCTTCGTACTTTTTAACCAGGGCTTCTAGTGATTTGATGCTCACACGCCGGGTGACAATTTCTTGCTCTAGATTGGCGAGCTCTTCTTGAGTATTGTGTGAACGTGTCTGTAAGGTTGCTAATTCATCTTCTAAGTCTTCTACCTCCTCGGGTAGCGCTCCCTTCATCTTAGTAATGTCATCCAATTGGCAGTCAATTGCTTGCAGATCGAGCAGGGCATTGAGTTTTTTTTCAATGGTATTCTCCATGTATGCTGGTAGCGGCGGTTACCTTGTTAAGATGTTAGAGGTAGTAGATAGGATTGGTCACAGTCTCACACTTTAGGAGTACAATACTAGCAAATTTTTCGGACAGTAGTGTATGGATAAGTACTTTTATACCTGCTTCACTTTCATAGTGGCCTATATCAACGATGAGAATTTGGCCCTCGGCCTTAAAAAAGTCATGGTACTTCACATCGGCGGTCACCAACACATCTACCTGCTTGAGGATGGCTTCTTGGATCAGGAAACTTCCTGATCCACCACATACTGCCACACGCTTGATAGGGCGGGCCGCAGGTGCTGTATGCCTGATAAAAGTCAGCCTCATTTTGGCCTTGAGGTATTCCAAAAACGCTTGGCTACTATGGGCTTGGGGGAACTCTCCTATCATGCCAGCGCCTACTCGGGCGTCTGTATTTTTAAGCTTGTGGATATAATACGCTACTTCTTCGTAAGGATGGGCAGCTTGTAGGGCTCGAAGTACAAGCGTTTCTAGATGTGCGGGAAAAATCACTTCTATCCTACTTTCTTCTACCTTTTCAGGCTGATTAGCCCTTTCTAGATGAAGATTTGTTGTTAAAGTGGGCTGAAAGGAGCCCATGCCTGTAGTAACAAAGTTACAGTGGGTGTAATCACCGATACGACCTGCCCCTGCTGCATGTAGAGCCTTGAGCACAGGATCAATAGATGCGTGGGGAACAAAAGTAGTCAACTGGCTCAGGGTGCCTGACTTGGGCAGTAGAATGGATAGATTGCTGAGCCCCAGCGTTTGTGCCATTTGTCGATTGACACCCTGGGCTACATTATCAAGGTTAGTATGGAGGGTGTAAAGTGCTATATCTTGCTTGATGGCATAAGTGATACACCTTTCTACATAATTTTTTCCAGTTAGTTGGTTAATAGGTCGAAAAATAATTGGATGATGTGCAATGATAAGATTACAGTTTTTTTCTTTGGCCTCTTGCAGCACTGGCTCTGTAATATCTAGGCAGATGAGCACACCTGTTACCAGCATAGAGGAATCTCCAATCACTAACCCTGCATTGTCATCATCCTCTTGGTATGCGAGCGGTGCTATCTGCTCTATATAATTCACGATATCTTTTATCCTGATCATGCTACTAGTTGTTGAGGGCTCAAAACATTGAATTGACTAGCAAAATTAGCAGCCTCGCAGCATTGGCTACTCCTTGGGAATGCATTCCAGACATTGCAAAGTGCCTCTACAACTCTTCCATGAGGTAGACATTGTTTTTGTCACTAATTTTGGCTGTGAAGTTTCATCAATACATAAGCTGGATCACCTTGCTGATGGGTGTGCCTGCTGCGCAAGCGCAGCAGGAGAAATATCTTGATACCCAACCACAAGATGTATATAACGCTACCACTACCCTATTTACGACGCAGGAAGACCTTCACAACCAACAAGGTTACAAGGCTATTTCAGACGATATGAGCATCAGTGGGATGCATCGCTTCACGTTTACACAACAGCATGGCAACAAGCTCCAGAACTTGGGCAACAATGGGACAGCTGCCAAGCCCACTTTTTATGTCCTGCCTGACAACATAGGCGTCACATCGGGCTTTCATGCTTATGATATTTATTTCAGAAGTCCTCATCAGTTTAGATACTATGATACCAAGTCTCCCTATTCTAAACTGTACGTAATACTAGCCCGTTTTGGAAGTTTCTATGCTGATGTGTGCCACAGTCGCAATGTAACACCTAACTGGAACATAGGGGCTAACTTCCGGCATGTGATGACAGACAAGGAGTGGATCCCCAGCAATAGCGGAGATAGGAATGTGATTTCTTATGGGTTTGATATTTTCACGCATTACAAGACGGACAATGAACGGTATCAGCTCTTGGCGCACTTCTTGATCGCAAAACACCGCGTACGTGAAACAGGAGGAATTTACACCAAGCAATATGAATTCAGCCCGAATTCCATGTCTGAGCATGCGCTTTGGAAGATGGACAAGTATAACCGGCTTAGGTCCAAGGATTCCAAAAAGAACCCAGAAAGCAGCGATGCTAGAAAGCATTTCCACTTGTACCACCAATTGGCATTGGCCGAACAGCTTTGGGCATACCACGAGCTGGGAATTTGGAAAAATAAGCATCAGTTCAAAGCAGATGCATGGTCTGAAGACACTAAGATGTTTTTGGGGAGCAATAACATTGATACGACCACGACCTTCTGGAGCGCCCAAAATGAATGGGGCGTAAAAGGAGATTGGAAAGACTGTTTTTTTTGTGGCTACCACCGCCACAAAAAGATTGAATTTAAGCCCCAGCAAAAAGGAAATAACGAAAACCTGCATGAACATTATGTAGGCCTAAGCGCCAGATATCGGCTGACAGCCAATACAGACTTTTTGCACTTAGGAGGAGAATATTTATTCCAAGGATGTTACAAAGTGCGCGCGGCTTATGAGGGGGCCATATTTGATCTGGCCTGTGAGCGCAGCAGGTACAAGCCCTCTTTTTTAGAACAATCCTATCACGGCCATCACCGCAATTGGTATGAGCAATTCACCCCATCTACAGCTACACGAATAAGTGGAGGCTTTCTGCTAGCAGGTAGTGGAGTGCAATTAAAACCGCATGTAAGCCTCACAAGGATAAACGATCACATCTACTTTGAGCACAAATTTAAGGAATCAAAATATCCTAAGTCTTATCAGAGGGTTACAACGATTGTAGTACCTAAGCAAACAAAAAAACATGCTGATATTGCAACACTGGGCACAGACCTGGGACTGGCTTTCGGGCCCCACATTCATTGGGATAGTGAACTTACTGCGGCTAAAGCCCTGGGGCCTAGTACTAAGCTTTTCAACATGCCCACTTTTTTAATCAACTCTAGACTATACTACACGGATACAACCGCGAAAGGCAATGGAACCTTTGAAACAGGTATAGACGTACACTGGAAGTCTTCGTACACGGCCGATGCTTACGACCCCGTCACGCAGCAATTTTACCTCCAAGATGCATTCACCGTATACAGTTACCCCGTCATCGACCTGTTTCTTAATTTCAGGATCAAAAACTTTAGTGCATTTCTTAAATTCAGCCACTGTAACGAATCGTGGCTCGCACCCGCCCCTGGTTATTTTGTGACGCCACTCTATCCTGGCCAAAAAAAAGCGTTTGACATAGGAATCAATTGGTCATTTTTTGATTAGGCAATGTTTGCTGAAGACAGGGTGAAGTACTCATAAATTGTAACGAGTCATGGCACATTACAAACACGAAAGACAAAGCAAGCTAGGCAGTTATCCAATTATCAATATGGTCTTTAGCACCATGCTGGCTTTGTTGGTCGTGGGTCTGTTTGGGTTACTGATGCTACACGCAGCCAGGCTGACGGATATTATCAAAGGGAATGTAAAAATTCAGATTTATCTACACAAAAACATTTCAGAAAGTGAAAGCATACGGATCAGCCAGCTACTGAGTAAGAAAGATTTTGTACTCAAGAAAAACGGTCACGCCCAACTCAAATTCCTTGCTAAGGAAGACGCTGCACAGGAGTTTACTAAAGCAACTGGAGAAAGTTTTTTACAGGTATTAGATGAAAACCCTTTAAGAGATGTCTACGTGATCAATGTTGCACCCAGCCATCAGGGTCAACAACAGCTTCAAGCAATCAAGCATGAAATAGAAGCTATGAGCGGAGTTTTTGAGGTAGATTATGTAGCCGGTTTTGTAGCCTCCGTCAACCGCAATATCGCAAGACTAGGCACTGTGCTGGTTGCTTTTTCCGTCATCTTATTGATAGTAGTCAGTGTATTGATCAATAACACCATCAAGCTGGCCGTCTACTCTCAACGTTTCTTGGTCAGAAGCATGCACCTTGTGGGAGCTACCGCCGCTTTTATCAGAAGGCCTTTCCTGGGTAGGGCAGTCCTCATTGGCTTCATAGCCAGCACAATAGCCAATATCTTGCTGATCTTATTATTGTACGCCGCCAATCAACAAATCGAGGCACTTGCTAAGCTCCAGGAACCTATCCGAATTTTTATGCTGCTGGGACTGATCCTAGTACTAGGTGTATTCATCAGTTTCATGGGTACCTACCGGGCCATCAATAAATATTTAAATATGTCATTAGATGATTTGTACTAACATATAGCACAATACTAGCCTCCTTGTTTTTCGAAAAATAAACTACTCACTCCTCGTTGTAGGCGTCCTTGTTATTTTTCTGGGTTTTGATTTGGTCGCCGTCAATCAAAAAATGTGCAGCTTTGGTGTGCTAAGTCTTTTTGGAGTCCCACCATCGTGGTGATGAGCTTTTTTATTGAGTTTTTTGCCATGATGTACAAAGGAAAACAGGTCCGCTAAATTGTATTCAGCACCCTATGACAACTCGAAAATCCCCCCCTCACACCCCCCTTTTTGACCAGCTTAATCCTGGCGAGGAGGGTACTGTCTTGGCGCTCAATAAGCCCCTTTATTGGACTTCTTTTGATGTAGTGAGAAAACTACGTTCAATTTTGAACGTGAAGAAGGTAGGGCATGCAGGCACGTTAGACCCTTTGGCCACAGGGTTATTGCTTATTTGCACAGGTAAAAAGACCAAAACCATCAGCCATTATCAAGACTTAGAAAAAGTATATACCGGAGAGATGGTGCTTGGTAAAACAACGCCTTCTATAGACCTAGAAACAGACTTTGATAGCGGACAACCTTATGAACATATTACAGAAGCAGCGATCTACAAGCTAGCGCCTACCTTTGTGGGCCACATTATGCAAACTCCTCCGGCGTACTCGGCCATCAAGTCTCATGGAGAAAGAGCTTATAAAAAGGCAAGGCAAGGCCAAGAAATGATACTAGCTCCTAGGCAAATTTTCATTCAGTCTTTTGTAATTACTTCGATTAACTTGCCTAACATTAAGTTTGAAGTGACTTGTGGGAAAGGCACCTACATACGAAGTTTAGTGCACGATTTTGGAAAACAACTTGGTGTAGGAGCTTATCTACATGCCCTGTGTAGAACGCGTATTGGGTCCTTTAGACTTGAAAATGCCTACCACTTAGAAGAACTTGTCAAGGCACCAACGCATACATAATGCACACCTGCTGCCATGAAGATATATGAAAGCATTGCAGCATTCCAAAAGCCCAACAAAGCAATAGTGGCTATGGGTATTTTTGATGGAGTGCACTTGGGTCACCAGCAATTGCTCCAACAACTTCGCAGCAGTGCCCAAGAAGTAAGTGGTGAAGTAGTCATGGTTACTTTTTGGCCTCACCCAAGACTGGTCCTTCCGCACACCCATCCAGCGCCTATACAGCTCCTGACTACCTTTGACGAAAAAGCAGCTATGCTGGCCCAACTGGGCATAGACCATTTGCTGAAAATACAGTTTACTCAAGCTTTCTCGCAATTGAGTGCACAAGAATTTGTTCAGCAAGTTCTGGTAGCACGAGTAGGGATAACACAGCTTGTGGTGGGCCATGATCATTGTTTTGGCAAGGACAGAGCGGGGAATATTGCCCTGCTTCAAGAAGCAGGACTCCATTATGGTTTTACAGTCACTGAAGTACGTCAGGTCATGGTTGGCCATATAACGGTAAGTTCCACTAAAATAAGACAACTGTTACTAGTAGGCGATGTGGAAAAAGCACAGGCTTATTTGGGATGGCCTTATGAAATCAATTGCTCTAAGCTACAAAAAGGCACAAGCTATAAAAGTAGCCTGAACACCAACTTAGTCCCAACCAACCCCCACAAACTTATCCCTGCAGATGGCCTCTATGTTGTCCAAGTAATCTATCAAGATGTTGTTGAAGAGGGCATGTTACGTATAGCACGGAAATATGATGCCCCTACTATGGGGTTGAAGGTTCCAAACTGCTCAAACGCAATATGGAAGGCCCCTAGCTTATGCATTCGATTTAAAAAGAACCTTCGTCGCTACTGAGTTGTGTAGTACTTTTGTGTGTTTACCCTTACAAAGGGGAGGGAGTTGTTGGATAGCTCATTACTTTACGATCTTGAGAGAATAATTGATAAATTTGCCCAAAATTTACGCACTGCAGAAAAAATAAGTCCTTTATATAAAAAAGTGGTTTTCTATACAGCCTTGGGAATACTTAGCGCAATGATGCTAGTCACATGTATAGAACGCGGAAACGGAGATCCTTCCGCACCAAAGAACGTCATGGTTAGAAACCACCAAGACGGCGGTTTCTTCGCTAATATCTCCATTATCAACCATCTAATACATACATGTGAGCAATCCAAGAAAAAGTTAATGATTCTCCTGAATTCTGGTCTATACGAAGAAGATCGATCACACTTTATAGTCGATAACCCTTATACTACAACAGGTATGATTGGTTGAGCTATTACTTTGAACCGATTAACCAAACAGACAAACCTTTGAAGTATTGGAAAAAATGGGTTGATATGCATCCATTCTTAGCAAGAACGCTAGGAGGAGACTCTTCCCAAATTTTTACTGTGCGTTCTATAAAAGACTATTACGCCTTCGACAGTAATCCAGATCATGATCATCAAGAGTTCCACCGTATCTGGAATCAATATTTCAAATTGAGACCGCATGTTCAGAAAATAGTCGATGACTTTAAACAAAAACACAATGTTGCCAACAAATATGTCATTACTTTGCATGATCTCGGAACAGATAAATACAATCGACCTGGTGTATATGAGGATAATCATGAACACTCCCCTTATGAACTCTGTTCGGATTTAGTAAAAAAAGTGATCAAAGATAGTGGACATTCACTCAGTGATATTGTCACGTTCGTCGCAACAGATGAGCAACGATTCGTAGCGCACAGGAAAAAAGGGTGTGAGTGCTGTTTTTATTGATGCTATACGATCCGATGTGAATACATCTGGTCTGGATCCCACCGCTTCAGGAAATGACCAAAATAGTATCTATCATAGATTATCTACTCAAAGTATTCATCTTGGCATGCCAGACAAGAGTAATTATATCAAAGGGCTCGATGTTTTAGTGGATGCAGTTCTACTCGGATCTGGTAATTTTTTATAAAACGTAGAGGCAATGTCAGCAGACAAGCATCTTGGATCGGAGGTCCCACAATGAAGTCTATTGATCTGGTCAATGAGTTCAATGCTTATAAAAAGAGGAGTATCTCTGGTGATGACTAAGTGCCTAGACACGATGCGGATGCTATGGTGTGGTTCTTCTTTGCTTTTGTTTAGAAAAACATAGGAAGGGGTGAACTAAGAACTATAGTGGCTGTACTGGCTCTTCGTTGCATTCATTGGTACCCTTGCAAAAAATTCACATACTGTAACAGAAAATGAATCCTTCATATAAAAAATAGTTTCCTCTAATGCCTTAATAAGCATACTTGGCCTGATTTTTCTAGGCATCCTTGTAGTATACAGCAATGAAGGTCTCTCTGGCTCCCCGAAGCTTGTTCTGAGAAATTTCAATCCGCAGGCTGGTTTTCATTATAATATGTACTGTATCCACCATGCACTGTATGCATGTGAGCGATCCAAGCGGGAATTAGTAGTTCTCTTCGATTCTGGTTTATACAAAGAAGATCGATCACACTTTACAGCCGATAATCCTTACTACAACAAGTATGATTGGTTGAGTTATTACTTTGAGCCTATCAACCAAACAAATAAACCCGTTAGTTATTGGAAAAAATGGGCTATTTGGCACCCGCTAGCGCAAGTAATAACGCCAGATGACCCGAAACCCGTGCTTGCACACACAGCATCATGGATGAGAGGCTGCTCTATCAAGGTTTTTAAAGCTGCTTCTTTGGATACTTCCTTGAACAAGGAGCACCGTGCTCAAGAGTTTCACCGGATCTGGCATCAATATTTTAAATTGCGACCACACATACAGAAAATGGTCGATGACTTTAAACGCAAGCACGATTTCGCCAACAAATATGTCATTACCTTGCATTACCGCGGCACAGACAAATATGGCCATGCAGCTGGGAATGAGGACGGACCTGAACATCCACCTTATGAGTTTTGCTCAGATTTAGTCAAAAAAGTGATCAAAAGGAGTAAATGTCAACTTAGTGATGTTGTTACATTTATCGCAACTGATGAACAGCCGTTTATAGAGCACATGAAAAACGCAGGGGTAAACGCTATTTTTACTGATGCTATCCGCTCTAATATGAGTACATCGGATCTAAATCTTGACTTTTCGCGATGCGAGCACGGGGTTATAGATGACACTCCAGAGAGCAAAATTTATAATGAATTAATCACTCAAAGTGTACATCGGGGCATGCAAGAAAAAAGTAATTATGTTAAAGGACGTGATGTTTTAGTGGATGCAATTTTACTTGGATCTGGTAACATCTTCATCAAGAGCAGAGGCAATGTCAGCAACCAAGCGGCTTGGATTGGAGGTCCCGCAATGGAGTCCATAGATTTAGTGGATGAGTTCAACGCTTACAAAAACAGGAGCAAATCTGGATAATGGCCAGGCAGCAGTTGATGATGAAGAATGATCAGAGGAACGCCTAGCTCAAACACTTTGACAACCTGCGCACATTCTAGCGCTTTACTAGCTAACAGCCTGGGTACTGGCAAGAGTCATCACCACTATAAGCAAACGGTAAGTTGGGAATAGCTACTCTACTTGATAGACACCTACGCAACAGTTCGCAAAAAAAATCAAAAGAATTTCTTATTGCTTAAAAAAAATTGTACTCAACGGGTGTAATACACCCTTTTCACCCGTTCGCTCACATTGGTCAACACTTCATAAGGAATAGTGGCCATGGCAGCAGCTACCTCAGCAATAGGCAATTCCCTGCCAAAGATGATGACCTCATCGCCCTCATCAGCAGGAATATTCGTTATATCTACCATGCTCATATCCATGCAAATATCTCCAACGGTAGGCGCCAGATGATTATTGATCCATACTCTTCCTTTACCATTGCCCAACGATCTGCTAAAGCCATCAGCATACCCAATAGCAAGGGTAGCAAGTCGTATATTCCTTTTGGCGACACCCTGTCGTCCATAGCCAACAGTCGCTCCTTGAGGAATTATCTTGATTTGAGAAATAACAGTTTTAAGTGTACTAGCCACTTCCAGATATTGCTGCATCTCCTCATTGACCCCAACGCCATACAAGCCAATCCCTAACCTAACCATATCTAGTTGGTACTCAGGAAAACGCAAGATTCCTGAAGAATTGAGTAAGTGTTTGATCGTATGAATACCTAGCTTTTGTTCTATAGAGGTAGCCAGCTTCATAAAAATTGCAAACTGGTGCTTTGTATACGCATCATGTTGTGGGTCTGCAGAAGCAACCAGGTGACTCATAATCCCTACTACATGTAGAGCTGGTGTAGCACGCAATACCTGCACAAGTGTACTGAGTTCTCTTGCCTCAAACCCCAGCCGGTTCATCCCTGTTTCCAGCTTCAAGTGTACGTTGATGTGCTTGTTGCGACTGGCTAGAAAATCACGCAATGCACACAGCAATTTTAGACTGTATACCTCAGGCGCTAAGTCATACGCAAGCAGCTGATCAAAGCTCTCCGGCGCAGGGTTCATCACCATGATGGGGAGCATAATTCCATGCCTTCGTAACAAAACGCCTTCATCGGCATAGGCCACTGCCAGATAATCCACGCGGTGATACTGCAGGAGGTGAGCAACTTCAAAGCTGCTGCTACCGTATGCCAAGGCTTTTACTACGGCCATCAATTGGGTGTTTCTAGCCAGCCTACTCTGGAAAAAATTTAAATTATGGGTAATAGCATCCAAGTCTACTTCAAGAACGGTATTATGAATTTTTTGCTGCAACCGATTCACTACTCTTTCTAAGCCAAAGCGCCTAGCTCCCTTCACCAGTATTAATTCGTTGCTAAACTGGTGCTGGACGTCCTCCTTGAGGAACTCCTCCGTGTGATCGAAAAAGTGGGTATCAAACGACGCAAAGGCCGCAGCATGTACGATTATCTCTTCCCCTATGCCAATGATCCGGTCTACCTGTTTGGCTTTGAGTAGTTGTGCGATCTGAGGATATAGTTTTTCGGCTGCTATACCAGTTTCTAGCAAATCAGACAGCACTACCGTTTTTCTAGAAGCATGCTTTTGTTGAGCCATAAAATCTAAAGCCACTCGAAGACCCACTAAATCGTTGTTGTAGGTATCATCAATCACCTGGCAATTGTTAACACCTTGCTTCAAAGTCATACGCATGGGTATTGCTCTGAGCTTCATAAGGGATGCTTGTAGCATCGCTGGGCTGAACCCTTCTTGAAGTAGAAAAACAATACAATGGATGGCATTCTCTACGGAGACATCGTCTTGAAATGGCAAAATCAAGGTGTACTGCTGCTGCCGAGTGATTACTATAATTTCTGTTTGCTTATCTGTAATTAATAAACGCTTTTGGACCTTGTAGTCAGCAGCACCATCAAGCAAAGACCAAGTCACAAAGTGTGCTTTGTTATGGTAAAGTGCCATCAATACTTGATGGATAGGCGTATGGTCTATACAATAGTAAATTGTTTGACAATTTTTGAACAGCAAGGATTTTTCTTCGATCTTCTGCTGCTGGGTAGTAAAACCTTCATCATGCGCCGAGCCTATGTTAGTAAACATCCCGACAGTAGGCTTAAGGATGGTCTCTAGTTTGGCCATTTCTCCAGGCTGTGAGATGCCCGCCTCAAAAATACCATACTGGTGTGTAGTGCTAATTAACCACACCGAACGTGGCACACCTATTTGGGAATTATAGCTTTTAGGGCTTCGGACCACAGCGTACTTCAAAGCCAAAATCTGGCTGAGCCATTCTTTGACGATGGTCTTGCCATTGCTACCTGTAATAGCTAGTAAGGGTAATTGATATTGACTCCTGTGATAAGCAGCTAGCTGCTGCAGAGCAGCAATACTATTGGCTACTTGGATAATATTGGCGTGTTTTAGATGCTTATAGATAGCTGGGTCTTCCTGCTCCACCACAAATTGGTTGATGCCTTGCTCGTAAACCATGGGGAGAAACTGGTGGCTGTTGTGGTACTGGCCCTGCATAGCAAAAAAGAGGCTGCCAGAGTCGGTAAGGAGTCTTCTACTATCCAGTAAGAGGTGCTTAATAGGATTGCCTGCAACGTACTGAATAATTTTTCCTCCTGTAATAGCCGGCAATTCACTGAAATAGATCATGCGGGGAGTTGTCAGTTAGGAAACTTCTTGAAGAATATATAAGCTTAAGCCTACACAGCGGGACAGTGGCTCACTTATTCATCAACGATGACGTAAAGGTCTTCGGTCTTCCTTTTCATGAAATACTTTTCTCGAGCAAATTTCTCTAATAAGTTCTCATTATTTGCCAGTTCTCTTCTGTCTTGCTGTATTTTCTCTATTTTTTCTAAGTAGTAAGCCTTTTCTACTTCTAGATTCCTAAGCTTTTTCCGTAGCCTATACTGCGTAATGAGATCCTCCGAGTCGAAGAGAAGCATCCATAACAGGAAACTAAATCCCAGTAGAAAGTAGGGGTTCTTCACCCACTGAGGCAATTTTTTCCACATAGTGTGCGTAGGATTGAGTTATTTTTTAAAATGGCTTACCGGCAAATTTTCCGTACTCACCCAGTGCTTCCTCAATGCGTAATAGCTGGTTGTATTTTGCAGTTCTATCAGAGCGTGAAACAGAGCCCGTTTTAATCTGTCCAGTGTTTAAAGCCACGGCCAAATCTGCAATAGTCGTGTCTTCTGTCTCTCCAGAACGGTGCGATACAATACTATGATAAGCATTCCTACTGGCTAGTTGGACTGCCTCCATGGTCTCACTGAGTGTGCCTACTTGATTCATCTTAATGAGAATGGCATTGGCTACCTTCGTATCAATTCCCTGCTGAAGTCTGGCTACATTGGTGGCAAACAGATCATCTCCCACAAGTTGAACCCGGTCGCCTACAGCAGCAGTCAATTGTTGCCAGCCTTCCCAATCATCTTCTGCCATGCCATCTTCAATAGAGAGAATCGGATATTTTTGTAACCAGTCTTTCCAAAACACTATGAGCTCTTCTGAAGAGCGTTTTCTACCAGAAGTCTTTTTAAAATAATAGCACTTCTCTTGTGGATCATAAAACTCGGAAGCAGCGGAGTCCAATGCAATAAAGATATCTTCTCCAGGCCGATAGCCGGCTTTTTCAATGGATTTTAATACTAATTCTATGGCTTTTTCATTAGAGGCAATGCTGGGAGCAAAACCACCCTCATCGCCGATATTAACAGAAAGCTTGTTGGCTTTCAGGAGCTGCCCTAAATGCTGAAACACCTCTACACCCATTCTCAATGATTCGGAAAAACTAGCTGCCTTCACAGGCATAATCATGAATTCCTGAAAATCGATAGTATTGTCTGCATGCGCACCCCCATTCAATACATTGATCATAGGTGTCGGCAAGGTGTTGGCATTGATACCTCCCAAGTAACGGTATAAAGGCATCCTGGCTGATGCAGCAGCTGCTTTGGCTATTGCTAGAGACACACCTAATAGGGCATTGGCTCCTAGTTTGGATTTATCAGACGTACCATCTAAGGCTAACATCAGTCGGTCTAAGCAGCCTTGTTCAAAGACGGAAATTCCTACAAGGGCATTTTTTAATATGTCTTTAACATGATGAATAGCTTTTTGGACACCTCTCCCTAGGTATTGTTTGTTATCCATATCACGCAGTTCAATTGCTTCATGCCGACCTATAGATACTCCTGAGGGAACAGCAGCCGTTCCTACGGCTCCATCTTTGGTCCATACCACTACTTCAATGGTGGGATTTCCTCTGGAGTCCAAAATATGCCTTGCATGAATGTCTTTGATCTTACTCATGGTATTGTAGGTTACAGACTTTTCACTATGTAGGAGTATACTCACTAAAAAAAGGGGTATAGATGCCCAATAGTAGTTTTTATTGCCACTAAAAACATAAAAAAAGGATCAGGCACTGATGCCTAACCCCCCGTTCTCACTTCATACTCGTGCGTTACTAGTCATCTTTGGCTACATCAGTAGCTCCTTGGTGATAGACTTCAGGCATACTTTCATCCTGCTCGCTAGTGTCTAATTGGGAAGTTTCTACTGCTTGTAGTAGCTCTTCTTTGTCTACACTGTCTTTGATACTGGCTTTGGGTGTTGATGCTACAACAGCTTCTTCACTAGTCGGAGCTTGGGATTCTTCTTTTCTATCTACCGCCTTTACTTTACTTCTGCTTCTTCTTGTCTTGGTTGATTCTGGGTTGGTCCTTTTTTGAAAAAGTTCGTTATAGTCTACTAGCTCGATCATACACATTTCAGCATTGTCGCCTAAGCGATTTCCAAGCCTGATAATACGTGTGTAGCCCCCAGGTCTATCTGCAATCTTAGAAGCAACGTCATGGAACAGTTCCTTGACAGGCACTTTGTCCTGAAAATAAGAGAATACTACTCTTCTAGAATGGGTAGTATCGTTCTTGACTTTTGTCAGAATAGGTTCTATAAATTTTCTCAATGCTTTGGCCTTGGCCAAGGTGGTATTAATCCGCTTATGTAGAATTAATGCCTTGGCTAGGTTGACTAGTAAGGCCTTCCTGTGAGCAGATGGCCTGCTCAGATGGTTGAACTTTTTTCCGTGTCTCATTTTTTTCTATAGTCAAATCTTATTGAAAGCTGAAAAATTATTGCTAGGACAGTACTTGATAAGAGGTCATCAGTTCATACTGCATCTAGCTTGTATTTGGACAGATCCATGCCAAAATTTAGGTTTCTACTCACCATTAATTCCTCGAGTTCTTTGAGCGACTTTTTACCAAAGTTTCTGAATTTTACCATGTCTGAAATTTCTAACCCCGCTAGATCACCCAAGGTTTTTACCTCTGCAGCCTTGAGACAGTTAAATGCCCTAACAGACAAGCCAAGGTCAGCAAGTGGAGTTTTGAGTAATTTTCGCACGCGCAGCAGTTCCTCATCAACAATTTCTATCTCTTCATCACTTGATGCTTCTAGTACCATATTATTATCTGAAAACAGCAGAAAGTGTTTGATAATAAGACTGGCAGCACGCTCAAGTGCTTGCTCAGGGTGAATAGAGCCATCGGTCTGTATATCAATGATCAGCTTTTCGTAGTCTGTCTTTTGCTCGACTCTAATATTCTCCACTTTATAACTGACTTTCCTAATAGGTGTAAAAATTGCGTCAATAGGGATAAGACCAATGGCTGCATTAGCGGGTTTATTCTCCTCTGCAGGGATATAGCCTCTTCCTTTCTCCACCATGATTTCTAGCTCAATATTGGCAGTTGGATCCAAGTGGCAAATAACGAAATCGGGGTTCAGTATTTCCAAAGCTGGAGTGAACTTGGCAATGTCACCTGCTTTGAACACTTCTTGCTTTTTTATTGAGATACATATCTTGTCATTCGCATTGTCAGCAACTTTTTTAAAGCGTACCTGCTTCAAATTGAGTACCAACTCTACTATATCTTCTACTACACCCTCGATGGTGGAGAATTCGTGTTGTGCGCCAGGGATTTTGATCGATGTAATTGCATAACCCTCCAGCGAAGAGAGAAGCACCCTTCGCAGGGTATTCCCAATGGTGACTCCATATCCTTTTTCAAGGGGCTTAAAAGTGAAGGTGCTATAAAAGCTGTCTACCTTTTCCATCGACACTTTTTCAGGCATTTGAAATGCTATTGCTGACATTGTGTTGTTCTTTTTAAAAGCTCCAAAAATAAGAAGTACTAATACCTACTTAGAGTACAGCTCAACGATACTCTGCTCATTAATTTTTTCAGGGATTTCTTCCCTAGGTGGTAAGGCCGTGAGCTTGCCCCTCATTTGTGCATCATCCCATTCTAGCCACGTATAGCTTTTGTGTGGTGCAATGATATTTTCTTGAATCACTTCCAGTGACTTAGACTTTTCTCGTATTCCAATTAAATCACCTGGCTTTAGGGTATAAGAAGGGATATTGACGACTGCATCGTTGACGGTGATGTGTTTGTGTAGTACCAATTGTCTAGCAGCCCTTCTTGTAGGAGCTATGCCTAAACGATATACCGTGTTGTCCAAGCGTGCCTCTAAGAGCTGGAACAAGATTGTGCCTGTCACGCCTTTTTTTCTAACTGCTTTATGGAAAAGGTTTGCAAACTGTCTTTCCAACAACCCGTAGGTATACTTGGCTTTTTGTTTTTCCATGAGTTGCAGTGCATACTCTGATTTTTTTCTACGAATCTTTCCATGTTGACCTGGAGGATAGTTCTTTTTTTGAAGAGCTTTGCCGTGACCAAAGATGGGATCATTGAATCGTCTTTCGACTTTTGCTCTGGGACCTCTATATACTGCCATGCTTGTGCCTGTTTATTAAATAAGGTTAGGGACGTCTACGTTTCGGGGGCCTGCAACCATTGTGTGGCAAAGGCGTAACATCTTTGATAGCTGCCACCTCAATACCTGCTTCCTGGATAGTTCTCACAGCAGACTCTCGGCCAACACCCGCTCCTTTGATATACACATTTACTTTCCTGAGTCCCAGCTCATGGGCTACTTTAGCACAGTCTTCCGCGGCTTTCTGTGCTGCATAGGGAGTATTCTTCTTGGAGCCTCTAAAGCCCATCTTACCAGCAGAAGACCATGAAATCACTTGACCAGCACCATTAGTCATAGAAATAATAATATTGTTGAAGCTGGCTTTAATGTGCGCCTGTCCTGTTTTGTCGACTTTGACGACCCTCTTCTTTGCCTTGTCTTTTTTTGTCTTTGTCATAGTACTTACTGTATGCTTGCTAAATATTGGACTTTCGGGAGGCAGCCTCTGAGTCCATTAAAATTTTTATAACCTCCCCTACCTTGATCCCTACTTAGTGGCTCTCTTCTTACCTGCAACTGTCTTGCGTTTACCCTTGCGTGTCCTCGCATTATTTTTTGTCTTCTGTCCTCTCACAGGCAAGCCAGCCCTATGCCTTTTGCCTCGGTACGATCCAATGTCCATCAACCGCTTGATATTCAAGCGTATTTCAGAACGCAGCTCTCCTTCTACTTTGTATTGCTCACTAATGGCTGTTCGAATCTTTTTTGCTTCTTCGTCGGTCCAGTCTGCTGGATGCTTATCCTTATTGACTTTCGCTGCTTCGAGAATTTTGTTTGCCAAACTGCGCCCAACACCAAAAATATAGGTAAGGGAAATTTCTCCCCGTTTATTGTCTGGAATGTCTACCCCTAATACTCTAGCCATGCTTATCCTTGTCTTTGTTTAAATCTTGGGTTCTTTTTATTGATCACGTAAAGCCTTCCTTTCCTACGGACGATCTGGCAGTCACTACTACGTTTTTTGACAGATGCTCTTACTTTCATAACTGGTTGTGTTATTTGTACCTGTAAACGATGCGCCCTTTGGTCAAGTCATAAGGAGACATCTCTAACGTAACCTTATCTCCAGGCAATATCTTGATGTAAAACTTTCTCATTTTTCCAGAGATATGTCCCAATACCAAGTGATCATTTTCTAGACGGACTCTGAACATTGCATTGGGAAGAGCTACCTCTACAATACCATCTTGTTTGATCGCTTCTTGTTTAGCCATACTAAAATTGGAAGATCTCTTCTATATACTTGTAAGTTGTCAGGATCTCAGCTTTCTTTTCTAATACTACTACCGTATGTTCAAAGTGCGCGGTAGCTTTTCTGTCTAACGTTCTAAATTGCCCCCCTTTTTCCTGCACAACTTGTCGTTTTCCTAAGTTAACCATAGGTTCTATGGCTAGCACCATGCCCTGTTTAAGCTGTGTGCCATGGCCTCGCCTGCCATAGTTGGGCACCTGTGGTTCCTCATGCAATTTTTTCCCCACACCATGCCCCACTAGTTCTCTTACGACTGAATAGCCGTGGTGTTGCACACGACATTGAATAGCATGGCCAATATCTCCGATCCTATTCCCTACTTTGGCTTCCTCAATACCACGGTACAACGCCTCTTTGGTTACCTGAAGCAGACGCATCACTTCACTACTTACCGTACCTACAGGATAGGTAAAAGCCGCATCACTGTGAAAACCTTTGTAGTAGACTCCACAGTCTACGGAGATGATGTCCCCCTCTTGTAGTATATAGTTGCTGGGAAGCCCGTGCACTACATAATCATTGACAGAGGTACAAAGCGTGGCGGGAAATTTGTTGTAGCCCTTAAAAGAGGGCACCCCACCACTATCTCTAATAAATGCTTCTGCCAGGGCATCTAGTTTTTGGGTCGTTATTCCCGGCTTGATTCTCTGCGCAATTTGTCCATGCGCTCTACTTAAAATTTCAGCACCCTCTTTAACCAGGGCTATCTCTTCTTCACTCTTTACAAAGATCATGTACCTAGCCTACCGCAGTATTTTGAGAACGATTTTTTACTCTACCAGATTTCATCAAGCCCTCATAACGACGCATTAGCAACAGGCTTTCTATTTGCTGAAGTGTATCTAGCACCACACCCACCATAATGAGTAGCGAAGTTCCTCCATAAAATCTACTGAATGAACTACTCACACCAGCCATGTGAGCAAAGGCCGGCAAGATAGCTATTACTGCGAGAAACAAGGAACCTGGCAGCGTTATTCTGCTTAAAATATTGTCTATAACCCCTGCAGTGAGTTTCCCGGGCTTAATACCGGGGATAAAGCCACTATTGCGCTTCATGTCATCTGCAATCTGGGTAGGGTTGATCGTGATCGCTGTATAGAAAAAAGTAAACACGATGATAAGAAGGCTGAAGGTGACATTATACTGCCAGGTAGTATAGTCAGAAAAAGACCTTCCCACAGAAGCAGCTATGCTACTTTTTTCTGACCACATACTTGCAATCAGTGCGGGAAGAAACATAAGAGCTTGTGAAAAAATGATAGGCATCACACCAGACGTGTTCAACTTGAGGGGTATGTACTGTCTCTGCCCACCATATATATTGCTATTAGTAAGTTGTTTGGCATACTGAACAGGTATTTTTCTAGTAGCTTGTGTGAACATGACTACGCCTACCACAATAATGAAAAGGAGAAAGAATTCGATGATGAGTACTAATGCGCCGCGGATGCCTCTGGAAAGAATCTCCGAGAAAATTGCTCCTGGCAAAGAAGAAATAATACCAATCATAATGAGCATGGAGACCCCATTACCAAGTCCTTTATCAGTAATGCGATCTCCCAGCCATACACAGAACATGGTGCCCGCAGTAAGAATCAGTATGGATGACCCTGTAAAAAAGGGCCTACTAATCACAATAACTTCCTCAGAAACTGCAGCAGAAAGGTAGGCCACTGCCTGAATCATGGCAATAAAAATAGTGAGCACCTTGGTAATCTGATTCAGAATTTTTCTGCCTGAATGCCCTTCTTTTTGCAATCTTTGGAAATACGGCACTGCAATGGTCAAAAGCTGAATGGCAATAGAGGCAGAGATGTAGGGCATTACTCCCAACCCTAACACAGAAGCATTGCTAAAGGCGCCTCCTAAAAATGTATCTAGCAGCCCAAGAATTCCTTTTGCTTCACCAGTTAGCTTAGTAGGATCTATACCTGGCAAAACGACATAAGACCCCATACGAAATAGCAGCAGGAATCCGACCGTATTGAGTATGCGAACCCTTAGTTCTTCAATGGAGAAGATATTCCTTATGGTGTGAAAGAGTTTAGGCATGAAGATTAATAATGGTGGCTTGGCCCCCTAATTTTTCTATGGCTGTGCGCGCTGAAGCAGAGAAAGCATGTGCACACACATCGATCTTGGTCTTCAAAACTCCAGTTCCTAATATCTTGTAGTGGTCATGCTTACTGACAAAGCCATGCCCGACCAATATCGCTGCATCTACAGATACTAACTTTCTTTCTTCGGCCAATTTTTGGAGTATCTCCAAGTTGATGGGCTTATAGACAGACCTGTTAGGATTCTTAAATCCATACCTAGGAAGTCGCCTTTGTAAAGGCAATTGTCCACCTTCAAAGGCTCTTTTTCGTTTGTATCCTGATCTTGACTGGGCCCCATTGTGGCCCCTTGTGGAAGTGCCTCCTCTTCCAGAACCTTGTCCTCTGCCCACACGCTTTCTGTTCTTGACAGCACCAGGGGCAGGTTTGAGCGTATTTAGTTGCATGACTATAGCTTTTCTATGGTAACCAAATGATTGATCCTGTTGATCATCCCTTGTATTTCCGGTGTAAGATTGTGCTCAATACTTCTATTGATCTTACCATGGCGCCCAAATCCCAGGGCCCTCATGGTACACTTTTGTTGTTTGTTAGGGTAGCCAATGAGGCTCTTTATTTGGGTAATTCTGACTCTGGCCATAGCTATCCGTTAAATACTTTATCAAGGGTAACTCCTCTTTGGAAAGCTACAGTAACAGGATCACGCAATTGCAATAGCGCCTGAAAAGTGGCCTTGACTACATTATGGGGGTTGGACGATCCTTTAGATTTAGATAATACATTTTGTACGCCTGCACTCTCCAAAACAACACGTACACCACCACCCGCAATGATTCCTGTACCCGGGGCAGCAGGTTTCAAAAATACCGAACCTCCGCCAAATTTCCCCACCGATATATGGGGCACGGTACTGCGCAAGATAGGTACTTTGATGAGGTTCTTTTTGGCGTCTTCTACACCTTTAGTAATAGCGTTTGTTACTTCTCTTGCTTTACCTAGCCCATATCCTACTACGCCATTGCCATCTCCTACGACGACGACAGCTGCAAAGCTGAAGTTACGCCCCCCTTTGACTACTTTGGTGACTCGGTTTACAGAAACAACTTTTTCTTCTAGGTTGAAGTCGCTCGCCTTTAATTTGTTTGGGGTCATGTTTACTAAAATTTAAGACCTCTGTCCCTAGCACCTTCTGCCAAGGCTTTCACCCTGCCATGATAGAGGTACCCTGAACGATCAAATACAACAGTTTTAATTCCTTGTTCGAGGGCCTTTTCTGCGATACTTTCGCCCACTCTTCGTGCCTTATCTACATCAATACCTTGGTCACCTAGAGCTCTCGAGGAGGTAGCGAGTAGCGTACGACCTTGCTCATCATTAATCAACTGCACATAGATGCACTTGTTGCTTTTGTAGACAGAAAGCCTAGGTATTTTAGCGGTACCTGTGATGGTCTTTCTAATCTTTTTTCTAATTTTTAGCCTTCGCTCGGCTTTTTTATTTTTTATTTTCATGTGCCTATTGCAATAACTCATTAACCTACTTAGCAGTAGACTTGCCTGCTTTACGTCTGATAATCTCACCCAAGAACCTAATGCCTTTGCCTTTGTAGGGCTCTACTTTTCTGAGCGCTCTGAGCTTGGCGGCTATCTGACCCACAAGTTGCTTGTCGGTGCCCTCTAGATGAACAAGGGGGTTCTTTCCCTTCACCATTTCAGCATTGACAACGATCTCTGTAGGAACGGCAAAGAATATGCCATGAGAATACCCTAGGCTTAGTTCTAGTACATTATCCTGCACACTTGCTTTGTAGCCCACACCTACTAGTTCTAGTGTTTTTCTATATCCTTCACTCACACCAATGACCATGTTTTGAAGCAATGACCTGTAAAGACCATGCAGCGCTTTGTGTGTTTTTTGATCCGACTTTCTTTCCAGTACCACTACGTCTTTCTCTATTTTTACAATGATGGCAGGGTCTATGAGCTGATCAAGCACTCCTTTGGGACCATTTACACGCACCATCCCCTCATGAGAGAAGGTTACTGTTACATTCTCGGGCAGTTTAACGGGGATTTTTCCTATTCTTGACATACTATATGACTTAGTAAACGTAGCACAATACTTCCCCGCCAATATTCATCTTTTTTGCCTCTTTGTTACTCATGACCCCTTTAGAAGTAGACAAGATAGCAATGCCCAACCCATTAATTACTTCAGGCAGGTTGTCACAACCAGCATACTTTCTCAACCCAGGTCTACTTACTCTTTGCAGCTTTACGATAGCGGGTTCTTTAGTACCAGGGCTATATTTAAGGGCAATTTTGATAGTGCCTTGTACATTCGCTTGGTCATCAAATTTATAGTGCCTGATATAACCTTTTTCGTGGAGCACTTTTGTAATTTCTTTTTTGGTATTCGACGCAGGAATTTCCACAATGCCATGCCGCGCCTTGATAGCATTTCTAATTCTGGTTAAATAATCGGCTATAGGGTCTGTAATCATATCTTTATTTCTCTAGCAAATGTGTAGGCTTGCAAGGTTACGTTTTTTTGTGAGCATATACTACCAGCTGGCTTTAGTAATACCCGGAATTTTTCCTTCTGACGCCCACTTTCTGAAGGTGATTCTTGAAATCCCAAATTTTCGCATATATCCTTTGGGCCTCCCTGTGGCCTTGCATCGATTGTGTAGGCGCACAGGAGAGGCATTTTTAGGCAGCTTGTCCAGGGCTTCGTAGTCTCCTTTTGCTTTTAACTCGGCTCGCTTGGCTGCATACCTAGCCACCAACTTCTGGCGCTTTATTTCTCGTACTTTAACTGATAATCTTGCCACGTTTTATTCCGTTCTTTGGGTTTACTTGTCTTTGAAAGGCATTCCTAGGGCTTTCAGCAATTGATACGCTTCTTGATCACAATTTGCATTAGTTACAAAAGTGATGCTCATACCTACCATCTTATTGACCTTGTCAATACTGATCTCTGGGAAAATAATTTGTTCCCTGACGCCCAAGGTATAATTACCTCGTCCGTCGAAACTTTTGGTACTAATTCCCTTAAAGTCTCTTACTCGGGGCAGTGCCAGAGTGATGAGCCGATCGAGGAATTCATACATCTTTCTCCCACGCAAAGTGACTGTGGCGCCAATAGGCATACCTTCCCTCAGCTTGAAGTTGGAGATAGCTTTTTTGGCTTTGGTAGGGATTGCTCTCTGTCCTGCAATTGCACTCAGCTCTTCGATAGCCGTTGCAATGAGCTTTTTGTCACTCACAGCAGCACCAACACCCTGGTTAATGCATATCCTTTCTAGCTTAGGCACCTGCATGACAGACTTGTATTGCATTTGCGCCTTAAGCGTGAGGACCAACTCCTTGGTATACTTCTCTTTAAGTCTTGGACTAGCCATTTTTTATAATCTCTCCAGTCTTTTTAGAATATCGTTCCAATTTACCCGATTCATTATGCTTCCTGCCTATCCGCGTAGCGTCTCCTGTAGCAGGATCGACCAGCATAAGGTTGCTGATATGAATAGGAGCTTCTTTTTTCTCTATCCCCCCTTGGGGATTTTTTGCAGAGGGCTTTCTATGCCGCGATACCATATTGATCGCGTCTACAGTAGCTCTGTAGGCCTCAGTAAATACTTGGAGGACTATGCCTTGCTTATTTCTGTAATTGCCTGAAAGCACCTTGACAGTGTCTCCTTTTCTGATATGCAGCTTAGATGTACTATGGCTCTTTTTACGCATGATTACAGTACTTCAGGTGCTAAGGATACTATTTTCATAAATTCTCTCTCTCGTAATTCCCTCCCCACGGGCCCAAAGACACGAGTGCCTATAGGTTCACTTTTTTCGTTGAGTAACACAGCAGCATTGTCTTCGAAGCGAATATAAGAACCATCTTTTCTTCTTATCTCTTTCTTGGTTCTCACAACCACTGCTTTAGAGACAGTACCTTTTTTGAGGTTACCAGCGGGATTGGCTGTTTTTACAGTCACGACAATTTTATCGCCTATGCTAGCATATCGTTTTCGTGTACCACCCAGCACACGGATACATAGCACTTCTTTGGCTCCGCTATTGTCTGCAACTTTTAATCTTGACTCTTGTTGTATCATAACTAATTAGCTCTTTCAAGGATTTGAAGCAATCTCCACCGCTTTCTTTTACTGAGGGGGCGTACTTCCATAATTTTGACAACATCACCCATGTTGCATTCATTCTTCTCATCATGCGCCATGAATTTGGTAGACCTTTTGATAAACTTCCCGTAGAAAGGATGTTTCACCATGCGCTCTGTTAGGACGACGATGGTTTTGTCACCTTTGTCGCTTACTATTTTACCTACCCTTTCTTTTCTGCGGTTTCTCAACATTGCGATCTTCTAATTTTTTGGGGGTTCGATGGCGTTTTCTGCTGTTTTGAGCTTAGCAATGAGTTGCCTACTGTGCTTAATACGCATAGGATTTTCAATAGGCGAGATGGCATGGGCAAACCGCAGCTTTTTTAGATTTGCTTCTTCAGCAGCAAGCTTTGCACGGTGCTCCTCTGGTGCTAAAGACTTCATCTCTTTGTATTTCATTTTTCTAATCTTTAACGTAGTCTCTACGGACAACAAACTTAACCTTTATTGGCAATTTCTGTGCTGCCAAAAGCGTAGCTTTCTGTGCCAGCTCTATGTCTACACCGCCTATTTCAAAAAGAATTCTGCCAGGTTTAACAACTCCTGCCCAGTACTCAGGCGCGCCCTTTCCTTTTCCCATCCGCACTTCAGCAGGCTTTTTGGTGATGGGCTTATCAGGGAAGATTCTAATCCAAACTTGTCCCTGCCTTTTCATCGCCCTGGTCATGGCAATACGCGCTGCCTCAATTTGTCTAGCCGTAATCCAAACAGGTTCCAGTGCTTTCAGGCCAAAATCCCCAAAGGTCAATAAACTACCTCTATTGGCGAGTCCCTTGACACGCCCCTTCTGCATTTTTCTGTACTTGGTTCTTTTGGGCTGCAACATAACGCTTTAATTATTTATTAGCCAGGAATGACATGTCAATCGATCTATTGTTACCTCAACAATGAGTCATAGAATATATAGCGAGACTCTTTTATGGCATTAACAAAAATTCCCCGTGCGATGTAAAATTACCTTACCGTCAACCCACGACTGATGGCTCATTACGCCAGAACATCGCGAACAGCAAGAGCACATTTTTTATCGCCTGCAAATCAATACCCTTTTATTTTTCAATAGTTTTAAGGTATCACTTTGTTAAAAAGTGTTTCTTGCTTTCCGAACAAAAGATTTTTCGGGCCTGCTAGGTTCTGGAGCTTCCAGATCTGCATTAGGCGACAAATCGCGCTTTCCATACACCTCGCCTTTGAAGATCCAAACTTTCACCCCAATTATTCCGTAAATAGTCTTGGCACCTACCGATGCATAGTCAATTTCAGCACGCAGTGTATGCAAAGGTACTCTTCCTTCTTTGTATTCTTCTCTTCTGGCAATTTCCGCACCGCCTAACCTTCCAGATACTTTGATCTTGATGCCCTGAGAGCCCACGCGCATAGTGGCAACAACAGCCTGCTTCATGGCTCTACGGTAAGAGATCCTTGCTTTAAGCTGCTGGACAACAGACTCTGCTACAAGCTTGGCATCCAGTTCCGGTCTTTTTATTTCAAAAATATTGATCTGGACGTCTTTGTTGGTAAGCTTTTTGAGCTCTTCTCTAATTTTATCTACTTCTGTGCCCCCCTTACCAATTATTACGCCTGGCCTTGCGGTGTGTATGGTGAGTGTGATTCTTTTGATTGTACGCTCGATGACAATTCTTGAGATGCCACCTTTAGCCATTCTTGCCTCCAGGTATTTTCTTATCTTTTCGTCCTCCATCAACTTGTCAGAGAAGTCTTTTTTGGATGCGAACCAATTGGAGTCCCAGCCTCTGATATGTCCAAGCCTTAGGCCAATAGGATTAACTTTTTGCCCCATCAGTATTGTGTTCTGTTTGATTAGTTGTTTTTACTGGTACTCCTTGAGCTATGTCACCAGGCTGAACTCCTCTGTTTGTGCCGTCTACTATGAGTGTAACGTGACTGGATCTCTTTCTGATTTTATGCGCTCTGCCTTGTGGCGCTGGCCTGAGGCGTTTTAACATGCCTGCGCCATCTACCCATACTGCTTTAATGCAGAGACCTGCTTCTTCTAATACGATGTCTTCGTTTTTGTGTTCCCAACTAGAGACTGCAGAAAGGAGCAGTTTCTCTAAGTGTATAGCGCACTTCTTAGGAGTGTGCTTGAGTATCGCTAACCCTTGTGTAGCGCTAGCTCCCCTAATTAAGTCAGCTACGAGCCGTACTTTGCGGGGAGAGATGGGTAAGTTTTTGAGTTTTGCTACTGCCTGCATGGCTATTTTTTACCTTTATTTTTTTTGGAGACGTGGCCTTTAAAGCTCCTAGTAGGAGCAAATTCACCGAGCTTATGTCCTACCATGTTTTCGGTCACATACACGGGGATAAACTTATTACCGCTGTGTACCCCAAAAGTAAGTCCTACGAACTCTGGTGAAATGGTGGAACGCCTTGACCATGTTTTTATAGCTGTTTTTTCCCCCGCTTCATTGGCTTTATTGACCTTTTTCTGCAAGTGGTGGGCAATATAAGCACCTTTTTTGATAGATCGAGCCATTATTTTTTCCTCCTGCTAATGATTAACTTCTGGGAATATTTTTTCTTGTTTCTGGTGCGCTGTCCTTTGGCATACAAACCTGTCCTGGACCTAGGATGCCCACCAGAAGCCTTTCCTTCACCTCCGCCCATGGGGTGGTCTACTGGGTTCATGGCCACACCCCTAACACGCGGCCTCCGGCCAAGCCATCTGTTTCTTCCAGCCTTGCCCAGAACAGCATTCATATGGTCGCTGTTGGAGACTTTTCCAACAGTAGCCATACATTCACCCAGTACGAGACGGCGCTCTCCTGAAGGAAGTTTGAGCGTGACATATTTCTCTGCTTTAGCAATGAGTTGCGCAGAAGCGCCAGCACCTCTGGCCATGGCCCCTCCCCTTCCTGGATGAAGTTCTATATTGTGTATCATCGTGCCTGTAGGAATGGCTTTCATAGGCAATGCATGCCCAATTTCAGGCGCAACGTCTTGTCCTGCCAGTACCTTATCGCCTACCTTCAATCCTTCCGGAGCTAGAATGTATGCCTTTTCTCCATCTACGTAATAGAGCAATGCAATATGAGCGGTGCGCATGGGGTCGTACTCTATAGACTTAACCACACCCGGTATGTTGTATTTCTTTCTCTTAAAATCGATAATGCGCAAACGCTTCTTGTGCCCCCCACCTCTGTAGCGCATGGTCATCTTACCAGTGTTATTCCTTCCCCCTGTTCGCTTTACAGATACCAACAATGACTTCTCAGGCTTATTTTTGGTAAGTCCTGCAAAGTCAGGGGCAGTTCTGAAACGCTGTCCTGGTGTAATTGGTCTTAATTTTTTTACGCCCATTTGCCTACTTATAGATTATGGATTAGTAGCTAGGTATGCACTGTCATTGAACAAATCATCCATCACTAATAATTCACTACTCAATTCATGTTGCTGTAAAAATCAATTATTTCTCCTTCTTTCAACGTCACTAATGCTTTTTTATAGGCAGGCTGTTTGCCTCGGCTGAGACCCGACTTGGTGTGTCGGGTCTTTCTTTTGCCAGCGTAGCGCATGGTATTCACACTATTTACGCTAACACTGTACGTCTTTTCGACTTCTTTTTTGATTTCAACTTTGTTTGCTCTTGCATCAACGATAAGACCATATACCCCTTTTTCATTGAGGGATGATACTTTCTCGGTGATCAAAGGTTTCCTCAGGATACTCATTCTTGACTTAGATTTTGGGTGATGCTTGCTAGGGCACTTTCGCTGATGAGGAGGCGATTTGCATTGAGCAGGTCATAGGTATTGATCTGGCCTGCAATAGTTATCTTGGTCTGTTGCAGATTTCTACCTGCTAGTAGCAGATTTTTGTCGGCAACAGAAAGAATGAATAAAGTTTTTTTGTCCGCCAAAGCCAAGCTATTAAGCATGTGGAGATAGTGCTTGGTCTTTGGGGATTCGAAGGAAAAGTCTGCTAGAATGGTAATGTGCTGCCCCTTGGCTTTGTAGCTTAGGGTAGATCTTCTTGCTAACTTTTTAACCTTTTTATTGAGCTTGAATCCATAATCTTTTGGTCTGGGCCCAAACACGCGTCCTCCACCCTTGAATAAGGGAGATTTGATACTGCCTGCACGGGCAGTACCCGTACCTTTTTGTTTTTTTATCTTTCGAGTAGAGCCAGTAATCTCTGCTCTCTCTTTGGATTTGTGGGTACCCTGTCTTTTATTGGCCAGGATGTGCTTAACATCTAGGTATATGGCGTGATCGTTGGGTTCAATGCCAAAAACCTCTTTGGCTAATTGGACCTTTCTACCGGTGTCTTCTCCTGTATGTTGTAGTACGGGCAGTTCCATGATCTACTTCTCTAGAATAATATGAGCGTTTAGGGGCCCAGGAACGGCGCCATTGATTACGATGAGGTTATGCTCAGGGAATATTTTCAATACTTTGAGGTTTGCCACTTTAACACGCTGACCGCCTGTTCTACCAGCCATTCTCATGCCCTTAAAAACGCGTGCGGGATAAGAAGCCCCCCCGATGGAGCCAGGAGCCCGTTCTCTGTTGTGCTGACCGTGGGTACGGTCGCCTACACCGCTAAATCCATGTCTTTTTACTACGCCCTGAAAGCCTTTTCCTTTGGACGTTCCAATGGCATCTACATATTCTCCTACTGTGAAAATGTCTTCTACACGAATGGTCTGGCCGAGCTTTACTTCTAATTCTTCAGCAAAGTTTTTGAACTCTACGAGTTCTCTTTTAGGAGTACAGTTGGCTTTTTTGAAATGGCCTTGTAGGGGCTTAGAGGTATTTTTTTCTTTTTTATCGGCATAGCCCAGCTGTACGGCTTGGTAGCCATCCGTTGCTAGGCTTTTTATCTGTGTAACGATACAAGGCCCCCCCTCTATAACAGTACAGGGGATACTGCGTCCTTCGTCGTTATACAAGGTGGTCATGCCAATTTTCTTTCCAATGATTCCGAGCATCTCCTTACCTTATGAAATAATCACTATTGCGAATAGCTTCTTTTCTTTTTTATGTGACCGAGGAGTGCAAAGCTAAAAAAATGTTGTCGGTATACAAAGCCATCTCAAAAACTTAGAGACTAATTTTTGATGAAATCTTTTTAGCACTAAGCTAGCACCATGGCAGCACGTCTCTGACTGGTGTACCAACTGCAAATCTATACCTATTTGAGCTATTGGTTCTTTCAACAGCCTGGTGATGGCTTGACAGAATATTTTTGTTAAAAATTTTTCTCTCCCTCAAAATGGCATGGATATGAAGAAATTAGCCCCTCAAGTGGGATCATGAGACCATTGCAAAACATCCAAAAATGTGCATGCACAGGCTATGGCCAGGACTTATTTTTATTGTGTGGCATATAGATAAGGATTTAACCTCTCTAAAGTAGCTTGATCGATAAGTGCCAAAGCACTCAATGACTCTGGCGTCAGCAACGGACCGTGCTGAGCACGATAACACACAATGTTTCGTGCTTGCTGGTAAGTGATGTAAGGATGTGCAGCCAGTGTTTGGGCATCAGCAGTATTGATGTCTAGTCTGGTGGGGTGGAAGGTTGCCCTGATGTAAGTGTGTTTTTTAAGGTGTGCAACCACGCCTGGTCGAAGCCCATATACTTCTTGGTACTGTGTCTGGCTTACAAATCCGCCTAAATGGTTACGAAACTTCACGATCCTAGCCGCCAGCACCGGTCCTATCCCCTTGATAGTGCTGAGCTGGGACTCACTAGCAGTGTTGATATCAAAAGATTGTGGTGGCTGAGGTTGATATAGGTCGTTCTTGGGATTTTTATGGGTATGCTTGGGTCTTTGCTCTTGGGTTTTTAGCAGGGTTAGGGTGCGCTCTAACAGCGCAATATCTTGATCATGGCTCGCTTCAGGCTGCCCGCTGTAATACCACCTCAAGCTTTGTGGTACTAGTAGACAAGTGCTAGTCAATAGTAGCAGCACAAACGTGCCATTGGTTTCAGCCCTAGAAAAACCAAAATTCTTACGAAGTCTGGCGCTCATCCAAGAAAACATGGTAGGATTTAGTGAAAGTGCTATCTTGAATCGTGTCGAAGCGCATTTTATAGGCTTTTTTAGACTTAAACAACTTATTCATTCACCCACCAAATATCTCACAACCCCGAATCAAATGCTGTATTGACAAGGTATTATTGGGGCAACGTGGCTTTTACTACGTCCATTGTATGTACTGCTCCCATTTTTTCAGTACCTGCTGGAAGTCTGTCGGCAAAGGCGCTTCGAAGTACATAGGAAGCTGCGTGGTAGGGTGCACAAACCCCAAAGAATACGCATGAAGGGCCTGGCGAGGCATCAGCTTAAAACAATTCTCTACGAAGGCTTTGTATTTAGAAAAGCGTTGCCCTTTGAGAATCTGGTTACCTCCATACGCCGCATCGTTAAAAATAGGATGGCCTATATGTTTCATGTGGATACGGATTTGGTGGGTACGGCCTGTCTCTAGGTTACATCTTATAAAGGAGACGTAACGTAGTTTTTTGATAGCTCGATAATGAGTAACAGCCCGTTTACCCACGGCTGTATCAGGAAAAGTGGTCATAACACGCCTGTCTTTAATATTTCGCCCAATGTGGATATCAACGGTACCTGGGTCTTCAGTAGGTTCTCCCCATACCAAGGCATAGTAAGTCCGATCTATGGAATGGTCGTAAAATTGCTTGGCTAGGGCAATCATACTAGCTTCGGTTTTAGCGACGACGAGCAAGCCAGAAGTGTCTTTGTCAATTCGGTGCACGAGGCCAGGCCTGCCTTCATTGTTCATTTGCGTGGGGAGCTGTGCAAAGTGGTGCACCAGGGCATTGACCAAAGTGCCGGTCCAGTTGTTGTGGGCCGGATGTACCACCATGCCGGCTGGCTTATTAACAATGAGTAGTGCTTCATCTTCATACAAAATATCTAATGGAATAGACTCAGGTACTACTTCTGTGAGGCGTGGGGGGGTAGGCAGCACCACCTTAATAACATCATGGGGTCTTACTTTATAGCTAGGTTTGGTAGGCTGCTGGTTAACCACGATGAAGTGGTTCTCCATGGCTAGCTGAATTTTGTTGCGCGTGGTATTAGGCAAGCGGTCCATCAAAAACTTATCGATCCTCAACAAGGTTTGCTTGGGGTCTACCGTAATGGCGTAGTGCTCAAAGAGCCCATGCTCTCTGTCTATATGATTGTGTTCGTCTTCCAAGATGGTGTGTTGTACTTTTTATTTTTTCGCAGGAAAGTCCATATGCCTCTATCATAGCATTGACCCAATGAGAGTACCGCAAAATGTCAAAAAATGTTCATTTTCAGGCTATAAAAGACAGAATACTCAACTTCTACTTTTGCGGTAGTTTGGTCATCTAGTCGAATCTTAATAACTCCCGTCGGAGTCAAAGCTAGTTGGTGGCCATTCGTAATTGTCTACGAAGATCTAGACATAAAAAGGCCCAAAGTATAGGGCCCAAAAAATTACCTACCAACTCTCTCAGTAGCAGCATCAAGTTGAAGCCCATCCCTGCCAACAACGCGTTGCTCCTAATATTCTCCTTAAGATATCCTACTCAACCTGTGCTCGCTTTTCAGGTGCCCTATGGGTTGACCCATGACTCCGATCGCCTTGGTCTACCAACACAAGCCCCTACCGACGTCCTGTCCCATGCACTACCTGATTCAGCCTAGCCTCTCATGTTTTACCATCATGCGGGTTTCCCTCACAGTTAGCTATCTCTACTACTACATTACTCCCCGACAATCTGGCTACGGAGATCTTGCTCCCCAACTCATGCTCCTTATGTGCTTTCTCCTTGGTTATACAGTTTACCTCTGGGACATGGAGGCTGTGTATACCTTGTTTGTATCTCCTTTTGTTGACTAACAATGTGTTCCATGATCAGGCTACTATAGGCGCATAGAGCTTCTCTTGACCCAGTTTGGCCAGGTGCCTCTGTAGGTCCCGAACTTTGCCAACTAGCTATTGCTAAAAGCTTCTTCAAGGCTTTCTATGATTTTTTCTCTTGCACGGCTATGTCTACCATGACTTCCTTAGACTTTTTGACCTTGTCTGCATGCAGGGCTATGAAGAGGGCAAATAGCTTACCGATGCCTTTTTCTCCCAGGCGGTGTCTCAAGTGGACTAGATCACTAGCAGCACAGGGTGGGCCCTACTGGAAGGTCGCCTCTCCGGCCAAGTACTGGAAGTAGGGATTCGTTCCCCAATGAGCTACTACACACTCATCACTGAGGTTGTAGAGGTGTTTGAGCATAAGAAGGGCAGCCATCTTTCTGATGGGGTGACTAGGTAAGCCCACACGCCCATCAAGCGGTGCGAAGCCTTCTTCTAGCTTTTTCTAGGGAATAGCATGGCCTAATAAGTAGGGTGGGTGTTGCGCTTCTTCCCCTTTGCCCCTAGCCTCACGTAGGTTCAGCGTTTGCTCGCACTTAAATCTCAGCAGGTGGGATCACTAACACAAACTTCGTAGACTCACACGCTCTCCCAGATCATTGAAGGAGGTATAGATCCTATAGTCTTCCGCAAGGTCTGTATGCAGGTCTTGTGGATGTCGCGTACCATAGGCTTTTAAAATAGTGGTAACGCAAGCTTGTAGGGAAAGCAGCGCCCTTTGGGGTGCGATGTAGTTGACCTTGATTTCTCCTACGAGCTGCTTCATCATTTGATTGCCTTGCTGAATTACGGCTAGTGCCGTGGGGAAGAAGTAGTGTAAGCAATCGGTGGCTGTATGGAATGCGTCTGGCTGC